>JANNWW010000073.1:0-15029 GCA_031409255.1 Crocinitomicaceae bacterium | reverse complement strand
GCAAACTATCACCGCAACACTTTCAAACGTAGCAACAACAGCTACAGTTGTAACAGTAACTTTAACAGGAACTGCAACAAGTGGAACGGATTACGCAGCGGTAACAACAACGATTACTATTCCAGCAGGAAGCTTAGTTGGAACAACAACAGTTGACCCAACAGACGATGCGGTTTCGGAAGTAACAGAAACTGTTATCTTCAATATCACTTCAGTAACTGGTGGTGATGGAGCAACTGAATCAGGTGTTCAAACTGCTACTGTAACAATAACAGACAACGATGCACCAACAGTAACACTTTCAGGAACAACAACTGTTGCTGAAAATGCAATAGGCACAACAACTTTGACAGCTACATTGTCTCAAGTTGCTTTAACAGATGTAATCGTTACATTAACATACACTGGAATGGCAGTTGGGGCAGATTATACTGCTTCTTCTACAACTATCACGATATTAGCTGGTTCTTTAACAGGTACTGTGACTATTGATCCAACAGATGATTTGATTTCTGAAGGAAATGAGACAGTTATAGCTGATATTACTGGAGTAACAGGAGGAAGTGGAGCTACTGAAAATGGTGTTCAAACTGCAACTGTAACAATCACAGATAATGATGCACCAACAGTAACACTTTCAGGAACAACAACTATTGCTGAAAATGCTGTTGGAACAACAACTTTAACAGCAACCTTGTCAAATACAGCAACTACAGATGTATTAGTTACATTGACTTACACTGGAACAGCAGCTGGAACTGACTATACAACTTCATCTACAACAATTACTATTTTAGCAGGCTCTTTAACAGGTACTGTTACAATTGACCCAACAGATGACATTATTGTTGAAGGTGATGAAACTGTTATTGCAGATATTACTTCAGTAACAGGAGGAAACGGGGCAACTGAATCAGGTGTTCAAACTGCAACAGTAACAATTATAGAAAATGATGCGCCACCTGTTGCAAACGATGACATAGTTGCTACTCCTCTTCTTGAAGATGGACCAAATGGTACAATTTCGATTTTAACAAATGACACTGATGCAAATGGAAATCCAACAGCTCCAACTAATGGTCCTGGTTTATTTACAGTTGATTTAGATCCTGTATCCGCTGGAATTCAGCTTTCAATTACGAATACTGATGGAGTTTGGACTTATGACATAACTACAGGAATAGTGACTTTTGATCCCGCAAATAACTTTAACGGAACAGCTTCAATACCATATCAATTATGTGATCCAGGAAATGCTTGTGATAACGCATTGATTTCATTAGTAGTTTCGCCAGTAAATGATGCGCCAGTTGTAGACAATGAAATTATTACTACTCCTGAAGAGACCCCAATTGCAGGTGACTTAACTGATGCCGGTGATTCAGATCCTGATGGAACTCCTTTAACTGCAAATACAACTCCAGTTGACGGACCAAACAACGGTGGAATCGTAATCAATACTAACGGAACATACACCTATACTCCTAATCCGAACTTTACAGGCTTGGATACAGTTGTGGTAAGTATCTGTGATGCAGGAACACCGCTTCCAGCGATTTGCGTGAACGATACAATTTTCATTACTGTTACTCCAGTTAATGACACACCAATAGTTGACAACGAAACAATCACTACTCCTGAAGAGACTCCAATTGCAGGTGACTTAACTAATGCTGGAGATACTGACCCAGACGGAACACCTTTGGTTGTAAATACGACACCAGTTGATGGTCCGAATAATGGAGGAATCGTAATTAACACAGATGGAACTTATACCTACACTCCGAATCCTAACTTTGTTGGAAACGACACTGTTATTGTAAGTGTATGTGATTCTGGAACTCCACTTCCAGCGATTTGTGTGAATGATACAATCTTCATTACTGTAACACCAATTAATGATGCACCAGTTGTAGATAATGAAATCATTTCTACACCAGAAGAGACTCCTGTTTCAGGTGAATTAACTAATGTAGGAGATACTGACCCAGACGGAACACCTTTGGTTGTTACTACGACACCAGTTGATGGACCAAACAATGGAGGTATTGTTATCAACCCTGATGGAACTTATACCTACACTCCGAATCCTAACTTTAATGGAAACGATACAGTTATAGTAAGTGTATGTGATTCAGGAACACCGCTTCCGGCGATTTGTGTAAATGATACTATCTTCATTACAGTTACACCTGTTAATGATGCGCCAGTTGTAGACAATGATTTCTTAACTATTGAAATCAACAACCCTGGTTCTGGTGACTTAACAAATTTAGGTGACTCTGATCCTGATGGAACTCCATTAGTTGTGAACACTACTCCTGTAGATGGCCCTAACAATGGTGGAATAGTAATTAATCCTGATGGAACATTTACTTACACTCCTAATTTAGGTTTCTCAGGTTTAGATACAGTAGTTGTAAATATTTGTGATTCAGGTACTCCATTACCAGTAATTTGTTTAAATGACACCTTGTTTATTTCAGTTATCCCTTGTCCTAATCCATTGGATTCAGATAGTGACGGATTGACAGATTGTGAAGAAACAACAGGTTTAGATGACCCATCTACTCCAGATTCTCCAACAACTACATCGAATCCAAATGACCCTTGTTCTCCAATTGGAATTAATACGGCTGATACAGATAGCGACGGATTAACAGATTGTGAAGAAACAACAGGTTTAGATGATCCTTCTACTCCAGATTCTCCGACAGGAACTTCGAATCCAAATGATCCTTGTTCACCAATAGGAATCAATACGGCTGATACAGATAGCGACGGATTAACAGATTGTGAGGAAACAACAGGTTTAGATGATCCTTCTACTCCAGATTCTCCAACTGGAACTTCGAATCCAAATGATCCTTGTTCACCAATTGGAATCAATACGGCTGATACAGATAGCGACGGATTAACTGATTGTGAAGAAACAACAGGTTTAGATGATCCATCTACTCCAGATTCTCCAACAGGAACTTCGAATCCAAACGACCCATGTTCGCCAATTGGAATCAATACAACGGATACGGATAACGACGGATTAACAGATTGTGAGGAAACAACAGGATTAGATGATCCATCTACTCCAAGTGTGCCAGTTGGAACTACAGATCCGAATGATGCATGTTCGCCAAATTCATGTGCTGACATCGTAATTCCTGAAGGATTCTCTCCTGATGGAAATGGAGACAACGACTTCTTTGTAATTGAGAATTTAGATCAATTCCCTGGAAGTTCAATTAAAATCTTCAACCGTTGGGGAACTGAAGTTTATTCAAATGAAAACTACGATAATACGTGGGATGGAACTTCAACAAATAGTATGAATGTAGGCGGAGATAAACTTCCAACTGGAACTTACTATTTCATCTTCGATACCAAAACAGAAGAGTTCGGAGTGAAAACAGGATTTGTTTACTTAAAAAGATAAGAACTAAAAAAAGTAGTATGAAAAAAATAATTTTAATTTTTGTGTTTTTTGTTGGGTGCTTGCAACTAAGCGCGCAACAAGATCCGCATTTCGCGCAGTTTTTTGACAATATGCTTTTTGTCAATCCAGCTTATGCAGGAAGTAGAGATGTGCTTAACGTTACTGGAATTCACCGTGAACAATGGATGGGTTTTGCAGGTAGGCCAACTTCAACCACAATAAGTATGCATTCACCTTTGAGTTATCGTTCAATTGGTGTTGGGCTTACATTTGTGGATGATAAAGTTGGACCTTTCAAACAAAATCTGTTTTACGGAGATTTTTCGTATTCTTTGAAATTTAAAAACAAATCGAAACTTGCTTTTGGTATAAAAGGTGGTTTGAATTTGATCAATATTGGAACAGGTAATCTGAATGTAAATGACGACAGTGATATTGCTTTTTCACAGTCAGTTTCTAATCTCATGCGGCCAAATTTTGGAGCTGGAATTTATTACCATTCGGCCAAATTTTTCTTAGGTGCTTCAACTCCTAAATTTATAGAAAAAAGTTACGACGAATCCGAAACAAACAAAGAAAAGCGTCACTATTTCTTCAATGTTGGAGGAATAATCCCTGTGAATCGGTTTCTTAAACTTCGACCAATACTTCAAACAAAATTAACAGTTGGAGCACCCATCTCTATTGATGCTTCTTGTGCAGCAATACTTCGTGAAAAACTATATATTGGTGCGATATATAGAGTTGACGCTGCTTTTGGAGCGTATGTACAATACCAAATTGCGCCTTCGTTCCGTTTTGGAATAGCCACCGAATTTGGTACACAAGAAATTCGCCAATACAATTCGGGAACTTTTGAAGTAATGGCATCCTACGAATTAGTTTTTAGAAAAGATGGTGTTCGTTCACCTAGATACTTTTAATTTATCAAAAAATCATTGAAATGAGAATAATTCTAATTTTAGCGCTGATCTTAAATTTAACAAGTTTTGGACAAGCTGGAAAGTTAAAAAAAGCTGAAAAATATTATCAAGTACTTTCCTATACAAAGGCCGCAATTCAATTTGAAGAACTTTTAGGGTCAGCAGTAGATTCCCCAAAAATGAAGTCGAAATTAGCTTTTTGTTATTTTCAAATGGGAGAAATGCTGAAGGCAGAAACAACTTATTCACAAATGATTTCTACTCCTGAAGCAACAAATGACGATGTGTATAATTATTCTCAAAGTTTAAAAGAAAACAAAAAATATACGGAATCGGATAATTGGATGAAGAAATTTACGGAAAGAGCACCTGAAGATTTTCGAACAAAAGACTTTTTAACAAAAGGTGATTATTTATCCCGTATCGAAAAAGAAGGCGCACGATTTTCTATTAAAAATTTAGCTGCAAATACTGCTTTAACTGATTTTGGAGGATATCCTTCAGTTGATGAAATGGATGTTTATTTCATGAGTTCTCGTCAAGACAAGGCTCGAAATGATGATGTTTGGACGTGGAACAATGATTTCTATTTAGAAATGTATAAAAGTAAAAAGGATTCAAACCTAGAATTGCCAGAAGTAGCAAGATATTCTAAGAAAATCAATACACGCTTCCACGAAGGTCCAATTTGTTTCTCTCCCGATGCAAAAACCGTGTTTTATACACGCAACAATATTTCAAAAGGAAAGAAAAGAAAAGACAAAATTGGAATTCAAAATCTGAAAATTTACATTTCAACTATTGATGCTGAAGGAAATTGGATCAATGAACGTGAGTTCAAATTAAATTCTAAAGAGTATTCTGTTGGTCATCCATCTGTTTCCTCTGATGGTAAATACTTGTATTTTGTTTCAGACATGCCCGGTGGTATGGGAGGTTCTGATATTTACAAAATGCAAATCTTAGATGGCGGAAATTTTGGCGAAGCAATTAACCTCGGAAAAGGAATCAATACAGAAGCTATGGAAATGTTTCCTTGGCAAGCAGCAGATGGAACTTTTTTCTTCGCTTCTGATGGATTAGTAGGACTAGGCGGACTAGATGTTTTCGTTGTACTTCCAAAAGCCGATGGTTCTTTTGGTGAAATCATAAATGCAGGTTTACCAGTAAATTCAAATAAGGATGACTTTGCATTTGTTATGTTGAAAGACGGTTTACACGGTTATTTTTCATCAAACCGAGAAACAGGCAAAGGAATGGATGATATTTATTCATTTAGTTTAACAAAACCATTCAAAAAATCATTGGTTTTAGAAGGAATAGCTTTAGACGCTACAACAAAACAACCGCTTTCTAATACCGACATAACTTTCTCAAGTCCGAATGGCGAACCAATAAAAGTTAAAACTGGGGTTGATGGTTCTTATTCTTTTCCAATTGAACCTGAACTCGATTATAAGTTGGTTGGTGAATTGACCGATTATTTCCCAGCAACAGAAAATGCGAGCTCTAAAAACATTCCGTTAGATGTTACCGTTGTAAAGAAAGATTTATTTTTAGAAAAAGACCCAGGTTTGTCTTTGTATGCATTAGTAACTGACTCGAAAGAGAAAACACCACTTGAAGGAGTGAAAATGACAATTTTAGACAACAAAACTAAATCTAATGTAATAGATTTGTCAACTCCAATTACTGGAGATGCAGCAAAAGGACTTGCTGGGAAAAAAGTTGGGGAAACAATTACTTACACCATTTTTTTAGAAAAAGAAGGTTATTTCCCTAAAACAGTTCAGTTCAATTATACAATCAAAGAACCAGGTGTGATTAAAATTCATGAAGCTTTGGCTGGCGCTTTGTCGATGGATAAAGAAGTGAAAGATTTGCGTGACTTGGTTCAAATCAACGACATACGTTTCGACTTAAACAAAGATTTTATCCGTCCTGACGCTGCTCTTGAACTTGACAAAGTAGTTGCGGTAATGAACAAATATCCGAACATGGTTATTGAATTAGGTTCGCATACAGATTGTCGTTCTTCCTACAAATACAACGAAGATTTATCAGATCGTAGAGCAAAGAATTCAGCTAAATATATAAAAGCACGTATCACAAATCCGGATCGTATTTTTGGAAAAGGTTATGGTGAATACTTTTTGTTAAATGATTGTAAGTGCGAAGGCGCAGTGAAATCTACATGTACAAACGAAGAACACGACGTCAATCGTCGAACTGAGTTCAAAATCATAACAATAGGATCTGATAAAGTGGATGTAATTAATAATTCAACGAACTCATTTGGAAAGTAACCATTCAGATTTGAATTCTTCATTAAAAGTCTTTCTATCTGAAAGACTTTTTTTGTTTTTATAAACTCGTTTAGCTTAAGTGAAATGTAATTTTTAATGATTAAAATGAAACTTAATCTATTTAAACAGTTGTTTGGTCGAATTAAAAAACGCTACATCTAACAGATTTAGACAAATCTTGTTATACTGCACTTCGATGGATTTATTTATTAGATGAATTGCAAATTTTAGACGACTTAGCATCCTTTTTACATCATTCTATTTCCGCATTTTCATTGATTTTTAAAAATATATGCGCGCATACCATTTGTCGAATTAATCGTTTTTTTTCAATAGTTAATTGCTAACTTGATACTAGAAGAACTGCAAAGGTTTTTTGATAAGTTAAGGCATTCACTTCACTAAAAACGAGAACTTATGAAAACAGTATTACTTCATTTTATTGGTTGTTTGTTCACACTAACAACTTTCTCACAGGGAGCAACCTATATCGAATCTGTTCAGAACTGTGCAAACGTTACAAAACGAATAATTGATCAAGAATTTTCAGACGAGCAGCGTCAAAAACTTGAAGATTCACCCGAGAAATTGTCGAAAGTAAACTATGTTTTGTCTGCATCGTACGAGTAAGCGCCAAATCAGATGATTGTTTCATCACAAAAAATGCTTTTCGATATTCGCCAATTTGAACACTTGAGAAAAGAAACAACACGAGTAACTGTTTACGACGAAGTTACTGGATTATCTGTTATTTTAAAATCGAACTTTGAAATAGAAAAGGCATTTGCTTCAATTGAAAGCTTGGCTAGCGTTGCTCAGAAATAATTTTTTTCAAATAAGTGCATAAATGATTCACTTATTAAATTCATCATTTTCAATTCGTTAAAATCAACACTTAAGTCAAAATTTTATGTTAGGTAGGTTAGGTTAGTTTCAAAATCAAAAAAGCGTTTTCAGAAATGGAAACGCTTTTAAATTAAAAATCAATTATCTCTACTTCTATTACCAACTGTCATTCGTTCCCTCTTCATCATTGGTTTCGTTCAGTAATTTCTTCCAATCATACGACAAATCTTCCGTGTCGCGTAAAATTGTTTTATAATCGTCTTTGTCTATAACCAATTCTTCTAATTCGTAACCAATATATGCTTCAATAGCTAGCAAAAGCGGGCGTTCTTCTGCAGCACAAAACGACAAAGCTTGTCCGTTTCTTTCACCCCTACCAGTTCTTCCTACTCGGTGAACATATTGTTCTTCCACATCAGGCAAATCATAATTAATCACCACGTCAACGTTTGGAATATCTATTCCGCGCGCTGCAACATCTGTTGTAATTAAAATTTGGTTTTCATTGTTTCGGAAACGTTCCAAAATTGCAAAACGATCTGTTTGTTCTTTACCACCATGAAGTGCTTCCGCTTTAATTCCGACACGTTCCATTGCTGCAACTACACGCTCACAACGCACCTTTGTACGCACAAAAACAACAAATTTGTAGTCTTCGTATTCTTTGATTAAATTCTCTAAAAAAAACCGCTTATCGTCCATGTCAACAGCAATATATGCATGCGCAACATACTTAGAAACCGGATTTTTAGGAGAAATCTGAATGCGAATTGCTTCGCGAACCAAATCATACGCCAATGCTTTTACTTTTTTTGTAATCGTTGCTGAAAAAAACAAGGTCTGACGGTTCTTATTCGGAGCCATTTTGTGAATTGCATGAATATCATGCGCGAAACCTAAATCTAACATCCGATCTGCTTCGTCTAATACTAAAAACTGCAAATATTCCAACGATAAATAACCTTGCGAACGCAAATCGAACACGCGACCGGGCGTAGCAATAATAACATCTACGCCTCTTTTCAGCTGATGAATCTGTTCTTCTTGCGAAACACCACCCATCACACACAAAATCTTGAGCGTAGTTTTACTCGAGATACTTTCAAAAACTTGGGTAATTTGTTCTGCTAACTCACGCGTTGGCGCCATAATAATTGCACGTGGTTCTTTCTTTTTCCACGTTTTTCGATACAATTCATTCACAATCGGAATCACAAAAGCAGCAGTTTTACCCGTCCCCGTTTGTGCAATCGCAAACACGTCTTCGCCATCCATTATTGGTTTAATGGCTTTGAATTGAATGTCTGTTGGACGTGAAAACCCCAAGTATTCAATTTGTTCCTTAATTTCCTTGGCAATATTATAATCCGAAAAACGCATCTTCTTTTTTTCTCAAAGGTACAGAAACTATCTCGTTCACTAACAAGTCATGTTTAGCTTTAGAATTTTCCTTAATTTTGGAACATGTACATTCCAAAAGTATTTGCAATAACAGATTTGAACCAACAACTCAATTTTTTGAATCAACAAGCTTTCGGAAACTTTTTGTTTATTGATGGAACACACATTCAATCTGTACACCTCCCCTTTCTAGTAATTGAATCTGATAAAAATTATTTAGAAGGACATTTAGCCATTCAAAACCCGTTTTCTAAAGCAATTTTTGAAGAATCAATTGCCAAATGTATTGTTACTGGTGCACACGGATATGTGAGTTCGTCTGTGTACACACACATAAACGTTCCAACTTATAATTATCAAGTAGCAGAAATTACTGGGAAATTCAAAAAACTAGATGCTGCAGCCTTTGATTTACATCTTCAAAAAGTGGTCAGCAGATTTGAAGAAGGAAGAGATCCGGAAGTAGATTTTACAGCTTGGCCAAAAGAAATGATTGAAAGTTACAAAACTGAAATTGTTGGTTTTTCCTTCGAAATTGAATCAATCGAATGTGCATTCAAACTGTCTCAAAATAGAAATGAAACAGATTTTCACCGCATTACAAACGATTTAGAACAAGGAAATTTCAGTCAACAAATGTTAGCCAGCGAAATGAAAAAATTGAACCAATGAAACACTTTTTACTTTTATTCCTTTTTGCACTGCTCTATTCGTGCGGAAATAACACGCCAAAAACTGAAATAAAATCTGGAGATCAGGTTCAGTTTGCTCAGAATTTCAAACTTTTAAAAAAAGAAAACTATACAGAATTACAAATTCTAAACCCAGAATCAAAAAAAGTTGAACGCAAATTCGCACTTGTTCGTAAAAATGTAAATGTGCAAATTCCCTCAGATTTAGAACGCTTAGAGGTTCCACTTAAAAAAATGGGCGCTTTTTCTGCTTCTTATATTGGCATGCTAGATGTTCTTCATCAAATGAAAAGTGTTGCTGCAACAACTGGTGAAAGTTATATTTACAGCAAAGAACTTCTCCAACAAATAAAACAAGGAAAGACGAGATGTTACAATGCTGAAAGTGAAGTTCAGCCAGAATACTTGCTTCAAAAAAACATAGCCACATTAATATACAGCGGATTCGGTCAGCCGTTTCCAAATGAAGAAAAATTAAAAAAAATTAAAGTCACTTGCATTCCAAATTACGATTGGCAAGAACAACACCCACTTGGAAAAGCCGAATGGATTAAATTTTTTGGCGCATTATTAGACCGTGAAGATGAAGCAAACGCCTATTTTGAAAAAACTAAAGAACGCTACAAATCACTCAAAAAAAGAATTAAAAAGTCGAATGTAATTCCTTCAAAAGTTTTGTTGGGCGGCATGGCTGGCGACACTTGGTTTGCTCCTGCTGGACAAAGTTTTGTTGCACATATTTTACGCGACGCACGAATAAATTACATTTACAAATCTGAAAAAGGAACGGGTTCTGTGGCTTTTAGTTTAGAAAAAATTGCAAAAGATCAGTCCAACTGCCAAATATGGATCAACGTTGAAGCAGCATCGAAAAAAGAACTATTACAAAAAAACTCAAAATTCAGCATATTTCAAGCTTTTAAAACAGGGAAACTCTATTCTTCTCAATCTAAAGGAAATTACTTTTGGGAAAAAAGCACGGTTCACCCAGAGTGGTTGTTGGAAGATTTTGCTCAAATTGCAGGACATCTTCCAAAAACAAAACTTCATTTTTACACACAATTGAAGTGAGAAAAAAAAATGGTATACTGATCTTGGTTTTTGTTGTGCTTTTGGTGCTTACTTTAGGTTATCCAAACGGAAATGAACCGTGGTTTTCTTTCACAAACGGAACAAAAGATTCGTGGCAAATTTTTACCATTTTTCGTGTTCCAGAGGTCGTAATTGCACTAATTGCAGGAGCTGCATTGTCTGTTTCGGGTTTACTTTTACAGACCTTATTGAACAACCCGCTGGCAGGTCCGTCGGTTTTAGGCCTCACCTCTGGCTCGCATTTATTTGTGGCACTTTCCTTAATGGCAACCGGAAGTCTTTCGGGACTAATGCGCGAACTAAGCGTAACTTTATCAGCAGCGTTGGGTGCTTTGGTTTTTGGTTTTCTAATTCTGGGAATCGCTTCTCGCTTGCGTTCAACAGTTATGCTCTTACTTATCGGAATGATGCTTGGAAGTTTTATTTCTTCCATCACAAATATTTTAGTTCAGCAAGCAAACGGAAATGCGCTAAAATCATTTTCATTGTGGAGCATGGGTTCACTGCAAAATGTTGCTTTAGAACAACTTCCCTTTTTGAGTTTACTCTTTTCGATTCTTATTTTTTGCACCTTTCTTTTTGTGAAACCTTTAAATGCCTTGCAACTTGGCGAAACACATGCAAAAGCTTTGGGAATAAACCTCAAACGCACGCAATGGTTCATTTTATTGCTTGTTGCCTTGCTTGCAGGTTTGGTAACTGCTTTCTGCGGACCAATTGGTTTTGTGGGTCTAATTGTTCCAAATTTAGTGCGCATCATTTTTAAAACCGGTCAACACAAAACCTTGCTTCTCTTTTCTTTAATTGGTGGTGCAATTGTGATGCTTTTCTGTTTGCTTTGCATAAAAATTGCTGAGCCATATATTGTTTTGCCCATAAACTCGATCACTTCTTTTTTAGGTGCGCCGATAGTGGTTTTTCTTTTACTCAAAAACTTCCGCAATGCTGCACTTTGAAAACTGCAAAATCAAACGCGAGGAATTGTTGTATGAAATTCCCAGTTTAGAACTTCAAGCAGGTAAATTTATTGCTTTAATTGGAGCAAATGGCGTTGGTAAATCTACTTTATTTCAACAACTGATTGAAGGAGATTTAGATGGAACTGTTACTTTTTCATCTAAAAACTGGAAAGAATTTAGCCTAAAAGAACGGGCGAAAATAATTGCTTTGGTCGACAATAAATTCCAAGGAAACGGAAATCTAACAACCAAGGATTATTTGGAACTTGGTCGCATACCACACACGGGTTTCTTTGGTAAATTGACTTCTGAAGATGAACAAATTATTTCCCAAATAATCGACGAATTTTGCTTGGAACATTTACTTCACAAATGGATCGATAACTTAAGCGATGGTGAACGCCAACGCACAAGCATTGCGCGTGCACTCATACAAGACACACCCATTGTGTTACTAGATGAACCAACCGCATTTTTGGACTACCCAACTAAAAAAGCTGTGATGCAAACATTACAAAGAATCGTAAAAGAGAAGAACAAATTGGTCTTAATTTCAACCCACGATCTAGATTTGGCGCATCAGTATTGTGACGAGTTTTTATTTGTGGACTCAAATATTAAACAACTGATTCGAGTTGAAACGCAAGAAAATTTAGATAAGTTTATCATAACTCTATTCCAATAAAAAATCCCTTTCAATTTCTCAAAAGGGATTTCATTATTAACAATTTAACTACTTCTTGAAGAAACGTTCCGTCTGAATAAAGAGATTGTTTTTATCTCTAATTTGCAAAATATATGCACCTGATTTTAAACTTTCAATAGTCACTTTATTCGTTTCATCAATAGCTTGATTAATCAAAATTTTTCCAGTCAAATCAATCACCAAAAGTGTTCCTTCGTCAACTTGTAAATTTGTAATTGTAATCTCGGTTTCTGCTGGGTTTGGATAAATAGTTTGTGATTCTAAAATGAAAGATTTATCAATTGATGCGTTGTTTTCGTTTATAGAGTTATATGACATCATTGATGAATTTATAAGTGTAATATCATATCCGAATTGAGCACCTAAACAGTTTTCAAATTCATACAATATTGCCTCAGCTCTACCCGAACAAACACAATAGTTTATTGAATCATTTTTAATAGAATTTAATGCAATTAAAGCAGAAACATTTTGGTCAAGATAAAGTTTAGTAGAGTTTAGCGAATTGATGCCAATTTCAATTTCATTAATCTCTTGTGAGCGTCCATAAGTTCCTAGAGAATTAATTCTGTCTTGAGCAGCAACATTGTCACCTCTAGTTATATCAACATTTACAGTGTATTGTTGGTAAAATTTTTCAGGTCTACTTGCAACAATATTTTTTAAATCAGACAGTGTTTTTGTATATGTTTCATCAAATACAATGTTTCTAATTTGTGCATCAACGGCATTTTCTAAAAGAAATTGATTCTCATTCAATTGCAAATAAGCAGCTTCAATCGGAGTTGGATTTCCATTTTGAGCAGAATTGATTTGATTTTTTATACCATTTGGCAAACCCATTGTATTTAACTTGTCTTTTACAACTTGTGTAACTGGAGAATTTGCTAAAACTACTTGCAATATATGTCCATTACTTGGGTTTCTATTTAAAAATGCTACTAAAACATCATCTGAGGCGTAAGGAGAAACAGCTAGAACACTCGCCAACTTCGTGTTAATTGAACCTGAATTGATGTTGTCAATTAATGTTTGACTTGCACCATTTGTTAAATTTGATTTCAGAGCAGTAATCTCAACTTCTTTTTGTGTAATGGCTGCAGCTAAACCCAAAATTGGCGGGTCAATTCTTGAGGGACAACCAATATTTGTATTGAAAATTATTGGTATAGCACCCAAAGTTATAGGAACTGGTTGTAATGTTCCTACTACGAATGAATTTGGTGTTTGTGTTGCACCGCTTACATGGTAATAGCGAAGTGGAATAGGATTCTGTAAACCTGTGATTTTAAAATCATGTAACCCTGCAATTGGATCTGGCCCAAAAGTTAAGGTATTATTTGCTGCGTTCTGATTTGCAGAAGTTGAAGTAATACCTCCAATTGGAAAAGAACCTTGGGTTTGTCTTAGACTTCCGTTCTCCAAAATTAAATCATGTTGACCAGTTCTAAAATTATTACATCGGTATTGTAAACCTTGACCATAAGAACCAGATGTTGGAGTTGGGCTAGGGTTTGCATTATTACTACTTGCATAGCAACCATATTTAACAAATTCTATTGAGTTTTTATAAATCATATTATTCTCACTTCCTGAACCTTTTGTCCAAATACCAAATGTTTCAGCAGCACTCAAAGCGGGCAAATCAAGAGAAAATAAATTCTCATCCATTAAAAAATGTGAATTTCCATCTATCATATATACACCATAAGACTTAATTCCCGCAATTTCTTCTACAGTAAATTTATTACGAGAAACTTGTGCATTATTTGTAGATGCCATATAGATACCTGTATTATTATTTACAAACTGATTTCTATCAGATTTCAATGACTGTGTTGCTATACTTGAAAATGTATGAATACCTGTATGCAAATTTTTGAAAACATTTGGATTGTTCCAATTCACACAAGTAGGACCTGAAAAAGTAACACAGCCAGCTGTAACAATTACACTTGCTTGTCTGGCCCAAACTCCTACACCTCTGTTAATGCCAACATAAGGAGAAGATATTGTGTTTTCAAACTCACAACCTACAATTTGAACACCTCTAGTTCGGGTCATTCGAATATGACCAATAGGATTTGAGCCGTCTTTCAACAATTGCGTAGTCTTAAAATTACAATCTGTAAACGAAGAAAAATCATTCACTCCTGTTGGAGAAGAATATCTATCGAATTCTACATCAATTTTATTGTTTAAGAAATTTGAAAACTGACCATAAATCACTCCTCCTTGTGATCCTAAAACTATAAAACCAGTTCCCGGACTTAGTGGATCACGTTTGTAGTTTGTGGCTCCAATTTTTGCATGTTCAATTGTTGAATTACTAAACAAATTTAATCTTCCTTGTTTGGAATTCATAAAACTTGGATTCGTTCCTTGTGTTTGCGTATTTATTCCCCGTACTTCAACACCTTCCCACAATTGAGTTGTAGAACATTGCTCATCTACCGTAAGTTTCGTGTTAATTAATTCAAGTAAACCACCATTTGTTGTTGCATTACCTTCTTCGATAACGAGTCTAGCACCGGGCGCGAATTTAATTGTCATGTTTTGTATCGCAATACTTGTTCCGCGTTTAATTCTTAATTCTTCACGAATTGTGACTGTATTTGTGATTGTTCCTGAAATTGGATTCACAGTAGTTGCACTCCAAATTCCATTTGCA
>JANNWW010000072.1:0-6518 GCA_031409255.1 Crocinitomicaceae bacterium | reverse complement strand
TTACCAGAAGTCCAAGTTGTGTTTGTTGTAATTGCCGTTGTTACATTCACGTTTGAAGCAGTGTAAACTGTGTTTTGTGGATCCCAATTACACCATCCGTCTGTCCACATAGGAGTTGGTGCCGGAGCAAATGCGCCACGGTATGTTGTTGGCACAAAGAAAGATTGACCAACAGCGTTTACGCCTGTCAAAATCAATGATAAAATAAGTAATGTCTTTTTCATAATTTATATTAAATATGGTGCAAATTTCGTTGAAGTATTTCGATTTAGTGTTTCAGTTTTAGTTAAGTTTATTTTAATCTTAAATGAATCTATTGTTAACAAAAAAAGCCCTTTTAGTAAAGAGCTTTTAAATAATAAGTTTGAGATTAGCTTACAACTTCAAAGAAACAGATAATGAAATTGTTCTTCCGAAATTAGTTCTCCAAATTTGATTGTCTGTATTTTCATCAAATGTATATGACTTTGTTTTGTCACCTGTAAAAAACGAACCTACTGATCTACCGAATGAAGCTTTTTCGTTCGAAGTACCATTTTGGTAAAAAACTTGATCTTGCGCTAAGATGTTTTGAACAGAGAATTTAAAATCTAAACGGTCTTTCCAAATTGTTTTTGTAAGTTGTAGATCAACAAATGTTCTGCTGTTTTCAATTAAGTCTGGTTCGTTAACATTTCCTACAATAGCAATTCTTTCACCAACTCTATTCAAATTAAGATTAGCACCCCATTTGTGTTTTGGGTTTTGATATTGCAATCCGCAATTTAAAACATATGGAGATTGACCTTGTAGTTGACGTGAAGATGAAATTGATCCAACAACATCTTCTGTGTTCACTACTGAGCGAATAATTGCGATATTCCCATAAACAGATAGTTTATTCCAAAAAGAATTGGAATCACATTTGATGAAAGTTGAAAACTGACTTCTTGCTTCAATCTCAAATCCATAGTTAATTGCACTAGGCAAGTTCTTGTAAGAAGTTTCTGATGTCACATCCGCACGAGAAATCTGTTCGATTGGATTGGTAAAATGCTTGAAAAAAGCAGTTGCTGTGAATAACTGTCCGTTTCCAGGATAAAACTCGTATCTTAAATCTAGGTTGTTGATTTTTGCGCGTAACAATGAATCATTTCCAGATAGCACAAAATTAGTAGTGAAATCAAAGAATGCAAAAGGAGCTAACTCTCTGTATTCAGGTCGATTCAATGTTTGTGAGTAACTGAATCGCAAGAAGTTTCTGCATCGTCCAATATTTTTACGATCCAATTCATATATTGCATTCAAAGACGGAAGTAAGTCTAGTTTTGTTGTGTTAATTGTTAGACTATCATTGTTGTCAAGGATTGCATTTAATTTTTGTTGGTAATATTCAGCTCTCAAACCGAAAACCAAACGCAAATGATTCATTTTTTGATGCGCTTGAATATAAGTTGCATACAAGTTTGAACTAGCAGAATAAGCATCTGTGTTTTTTGTTCCATCTGTTAATTTGAAACCACCTTTTCCAGATGCTAACAATCCCATGTTTTCAGCCGCAAAAATTTGATCTTCTCCTAAATACAATAAAGAATCATTGAAATCGATACTTCCGCCAGAAACACCATATCGGGTGTATCCTAATTGTCTTGCTTCAAATTCACGCATTCTGTTTTGGGCAAACAAACCAGCTTTTAATTCTAGACCAGTTCTTTTTTCCTCATTTTCAGAAACAATGTATGATGCATCAAAACGATTGTTGATTGAAATTTCGTTGTTCTCAGAAAAAAACATTCCACCACCATAACCAGGTCCGATACTTGTATTTCCAATACTTGCAGTATAAACTGTATCTAAAGGATTCGGATCCGTTGGATCGTTGATGAATTTATTGCGCGTATAAATAGATCGTCTTAAATTGGGAACAGTGCGTTTTACATAACTTACTCCTGCTGTCGCTTCTAATTTCCATTTTTCATTTAATGATTCGTGCTTTAAATTTAATTGACTCGACATCACTTTATTTGATGTATACCACAAGGCAGTAGAACGAAGTAAAAACGGGTTGGTTTCAGTTGGTTGAAGTATTCCTGAGCGCTCAATTAAACGATCTTCAGAATTTGCACTCAACATATTTTTTAAACTAATTTCTGTTCTAGGTGAAAGGGAATAAGCAATATTTAACATTGCTCCACTTAAAATTTGCTCTGTGTTATTTTTGTCAATGTAATCAAAATCCATTTGAGCTTGACCAGTATTACTTGAGTTTGTTGAAAATCCGCGTCTTATTGAAGTGTTGAAATTATAAGAACGATTGTAAGTCAAAGCTCCGATAAAACCAAATTTATGGTCTTTGATTTTTGTTACATATCCTCCTGAAAGTTGCAAACTTTGATTTGGAAGATAATTGATGTCGTTTGATCCCCAAGAAGTGGAAAATGTTTTCGCAAGATTAGCTTGATCGTGAATTGAAAGTGGAAATTCTCCTTGAGATGGAATTGCAGTTGGTAAAGAACGCGTGCCATTATCAAAACCTAGAATATCAGTTTTTGAGCCGTTATATGTTTTTCCTTGCTCGAAAGTTGTTATTGTGTTATATGAAGCACCCATTGACAAAGCAATAAATGATTTTTCAGGAATAGATCGTGTATTGATTTGAATGATTCCTCCAGCAAATTCTGCGGGTAAATCTGCAGTAGCTGTTTTTGAGATAGTTAAATTATCTAACATGTTAGAAGGAAACATATCAAATGCAAATGCCTTTCGGTCAGATTCTGTACTTGGAAGTTGTGTTCCATTTAGAAATGCTGCATTGTAACGGTCGTTTAATCCGCGAATAATCGCAAACTTATTGTCCTGAATACTTGCTCCACTCGACAACTTGATCACATCTCCAACATTTTTCGCACTTGTTTTACCGATTTTCTCAGCAGATATTACTTCAACCATTGCTAAGTTTTTGCGTTGTAAATCAATCGCGCCAACTTCACCATCTCTCTTTATTGTATGAATAATTTCAACAGTTCCAATCGACTCTACTTCGAATAATTTAATATCAATTATTTTTTTCTCGTCTTTTCCTAAACGAATATCTGTTAATTCTTTTTCTTGATATTCTCCATCCGGACTCATTAAGCTAATTGTATACGTTCCAGCTGCTAAATTCTCGAAAGTTACTTTTCCGTCAATGTCTGTTGCTGCTTTTTTCTCACCTGGAGAAAGAGAAACATATACGCTTGGTAGTGTTTCACCTGATTTATTAGCTGAAACTGTTACTTCAATAGAAGCTTTTTGTGCAGTTAATTGAAATAGAGCTAATAAATTGATTAGGATTAAGATATGTTTTTTCATACTAAATTAATTTAGTGCAAATTTCGGTTCTTTATATTGATAACGAGTAGCGGAATCTTTATTGATTAATTATTGATTTATGACTATAATATTACCAAATTGTTACCTAGCTCAAATTGGATATCAAAAACAACCACTTCAATCATTTTTTAGTAACAATCATTTAACAGCCAATTAATTCAGTTAACAAATCACAAGTCTACTTTTGTCACAACAATTTTTTTATATGTTAAATAAGAATCAACACATCCTTTTAGTAGACGATGAACAAGATATTCTCGATATTCTCTCTTTTAATTTAGAAAAAAGTGGTTATTCAGTTTCAACAGCTTTAAATGCCGAAATTGCACTGAAAGTAATAAAAGAAAAGAAAATAGATTTAGCGGTGCTCGATTTAATGCTTCCAGAAATTGATGGCATCGAATTGTGTCAGCTAATCAAAGAAAACCCAAATAATAAGCAATTAAAAATTGTTTTTTTAAGCGCAAGAGGTGAAGATTTTACTCAGGTTGCAGCCCTACAAGCGGGTGCAGATGATTATATGGTGAAACCAATTAGTCCACGTTTGTTTTTAGCTAAAATTGAAACATTTTTTAGAAAAAACGAAATGGAAGATTCGGTAAACTCTTTTCAAAAAGAAGAGAATTTATTAGAGATTGATCGTTATCGCTATAAAATCAGATTAAATAATGCAGATTATTTTCTTCCAAAGAAAGAATTTGAACTACTTGCTTTACTTGCTTCTAAACCTGAAAAAGTTTTCTCAAGAGAAAATATTTTAAGTAGTGTTTGGGGAAATGAAACCCATATTGGAGACAGAACGATTGATGTTCACATAAGAAAATTGCGTCAAAAGATTGGAGATTCGTATATTCGTACTGTGAAAGGTATCGGATACTCCTTTAAATATTGATGAAAAACAGCAGTCCACTTGTATTAGTTCTTTTAGGTTCTCTTATTTTAGGGTTGTTTTCTGCAATAGTACTAACTGTAGTGAACTTTTTCATCGCGTTTCCATTGTGGATTTATCTTTTTGTTCCAATTGCAATTACTCTAGCTGCATTTGTCGTTTACTTTATTTTAATTCGAAAATTTATTCATAATCGCCTTAAAGTTTTATACAGATCTATTCGAACTGAAAAATTAGAGCAAATTGATTTGTCTTCGATTCCTATGAACGTTGATATAATTTATTTTGCTGAAAACGAAGCAAAAATGCGTTCTAAGAAAACAGAAAGTGAATTAAAATTGTTGCGTGCACAAGAAGCATTTCGAAAAGAATTTCTAGGGAATGTTGCGCATGAACTAAAAACTCCCACTTTTAGCATTCAAGGTTATATTGACACTATTTTAGAAAATGGATTTGAAGACAAAGAACTTGCAGAAAAATTTTTAACCCGCGCAAGTGTTTCTGTTAAACGACTCACAGATATTTTGAAAGATTTAGATGAATTAATCAAACTTGAAACCAGTCGTATTCAATTGTCTATTCGCCCCTTCGATTTAATTGAATTGGTGCAAGAAGTTATGGATTCGTTCGAAATTCAGGCGCAACAAAAAAAAATTACACTAAAGATTTCAAAAGAAAACTTTAAAGAGAAATGGGTCAAAGCTGATCGTTCTCGGATTTCTCAAGTACTTTCAAATCTGATAGCGAATTCTATTTTTTATGGAAATGAGAATGGAAAAACTGAAATTCGTTTTTATTCAGTAGATGACTTAATTACGGTTGAGGTTGCAGACAACGGACCCGGAATTGATTCAAAAGATATTCCACGATTGTTTGAGCGGTTTTTTCGTGTAGAAAAAAGTAGAAATCGAAATGATGGTGGAACCGGCTTAGGTCTTTCAATTGTGAAATATATTTTAGAAGCTCACAGAAAAGTGATCACCGTTAGAAGTACGGTAGGAGTGGGGAGTACTTTTTCTTTTTCGCTCGACAAAGATAAAAGTAGCGGAACTAAAATTGTTACGTCTCGTGGTATTGAAATTTAAAAATTTCTTCCAATCTTTTGAAAAATTCCGGTTCATTTTTTGACGAATAACATTCAATTTGGTCTGTTGAATTTATTTCAGCTAAATATTCTTGTTCAACTTGTCCTTTTGTAGCAATTAAAAGCGCCTTCTTTTTCATTATTTCACAATCCATGAAGGTTGAATAACCTGTTTTTGAGATGATTAATTCAGCAGATTTAAACCAATTATCTGCTTCCGAGTTTGAACTGGAATAAACTGCCAAGCGATTTGGAATACGAATTTCTTCAGGACAAATAATTGGGATACATGAATTAGTTTGCGCTGCGGCGGCTAGAATTTTCATTAAAAACAAGCTCGAGTAGGGTTTTGGACCACTAATTACAACAAGCGAATTTATGGCATTAATTTTTTCAGATTTCACTGTATCAAAACGTGAACGCAAACCAATGTAGTTCGATTTCCCGAGAATTTCTGTTGATAATTCTCCCGCAAGTCGTTTTTTTTCAGCATCAACAATCCAAATAAAATTAAAAGAATTTAACCAACGAGCGTGAATTTTTTTGGCAAGCTTAGGTGTTTTTCTTGGCAATTCAACTTGATGAGTTATGAATATTGAATAAACAGTTTTTGATTGAAAACCATATACATGATCCGAAAGAATAAGGTCTATTTTAAATTCTTCAACTAATTTTTCAACTAACCGAGTTGCGTTTTTTTTGATTTTCAGTGTAGTTCGAACTACTCGAATACCCTCACTTAATTTTCTGCCCGAGCCATTAAAATTCCAATTCGTTTGCTCAATTTCTAAAAATTGAGCTTTAATTCCATAGAATTGAAACAGTTCGTTTTGTTTTCTAGATCCAACTATAAAAAATTCATTTCCTTGAGTTTGTAATTGTTTTAGAATAGATATTGAACGCGAAACGTGCCCCATTCCCCAATCTAATGCTCGGAAAAGAATACGCTGATTTGAAAGCGTTTCCAAAATCATTTCTTATTCTATTCGCTTAAGCTCAAGTGGTGCAGCTTTTGAAATCACATACGGAAAACTCTCCTCTACAAACGAACTTGGGTCTAATCCAAATTCATTTTTCTCTGTTAAACTTAAGTTTTTGATAAAGAAATAAGCATTCATCACCACTTTTTGCATCCAAGGAAGTTCATTGTCATTCGATAAGAACTTGCGAATAACAACAAATTTAAAATCTCCG
>JANNWW010000071.1:0-1630 GCA_031409255.1 Crocinitomicaceae bacterium | reverse complement strand
CCACCGTCAACTTTTTGTTTTTGTTTCTTTTTTTCAAGTTCTTCTATGCGTTCTTTTTCGCGTTTATCGGCAATTTCTTTTCTTGCCTTATCTCCACCTAAACTTTCTCTGTAATTTTTTTCATAATCGTAAACAGATTGTTCAGTGCTTGTCTTTTGCTTCTCTTTAGGTTCAGAGCTTTGGGTTTTATCTGTCACTTCTTGATTTGGATCGTCGTTTAGAACTTCGCTTCCTTCTACAGCTTGTGGTAAGCCATCGCCATTATCGCCTTGATACACAAATTCCGATGCTGGAAGTTCAGTTTCAATATCGTTTAAGGTGAACGCAGTTGTGTCAGAAATATCGGAAGCTTTGTCTTCCGGTTTTACTCCGTCGAAATTATTAATGATAGTTTGCCCGAAATAACTGAGCGTAAAAATTGCAATTGTAACATAAACAATGACTGCTAAAACAACGGTTTGACTAGTGTAATTGCGCTGATAACCGTAGTTAGACTTTGGTTTTGAACGATTAATGTTTGCATGAAGTTGCAGGTGAAATGAGCGCCAATTTTCAGCATCAATGTATGAAAACAAAGAAACAACAACGAAAAACGCAAATATTACAGCAATTACAACCATTGTTCAAAAATAGGAATTAATCCTTTTTCTTTCTATTTATTGTGAGAAATTAGGAATTAGTTTGGCTGAATGATAATCGTAATTTCATCATTAAAAACAGGCGTTCCTGCGTCTACTTTGTTGTATTTGAGTTGCGACTTAACAATGTCTCGTACTTGGGCAATTAGCGATTGGTTATTCGTTGTTGTTCCGCCAGAAGAAACCCGAACAGCTATCAAATTTCCATTCGCATCTACACTTACTTTGAAGGTAATTTTACACAAATCTTCGTTTTTAATTGACGAAGTGTTTGGAGTGGAAACATAAAAACGTTTCACATTTCCGCCTTTACCCGGTCCATTTCCGGGTCCGGTACCTGAGCCATTGTCAGATCCAATTCCACTTCCACGTCCGCCACCGTTTCCACCACCAGTTCCACCAGAACCACCAAAATGATTTTCAGCTTTCTCTGTTGTTGACGAAGTGTTTTTGTTTGGTTTTGTGGTATTTGTATGGTTCGAACTCCCAGAATTTGTTGAAAAATTTGAGTTCGAATTTTGCGTTAGCATTTGCTCTGTTTGCGGAATCACTTCCTGAACCACTTGTGCTTCAACAGGTGTTCCAGAGCCTCCACCTCCACCGCCTTCAGGAAGGGCCATTTCGAGTGGCATCAGAATTTCCATTTCCGCATCCTTGAACAACAAAGTTTCAGGCAAAGGCGGAGTTGGAATTGTGATTGGAATAAAATATAAAATGGTTGCCAAAATAGAAACTGATCCAAAAGAAACCAGAAAACCCATTGTTTTATCTTTTCTACTTTCGAGGGCAAAAACGGAATTATCCATTTCATATTCCCTGTTGATATCAACGTCTAAAAAATCCATTTTATTTCTATTTAATTGAACCTGTTTTTTTTTATTTTTCTGTAAGATTATCCAGGCTGAGTAGCAATAACAAATTTTAATTGATTTGCCAATCCAACTTGCAATACATCAATCAAAACCTGCACTTCCACATCTTTTGCAGGACGT
>JANNWW010000070.1:0-11220 GCA_031409255.1 Crocinitomicaceae bacterium | reverse complement strand
TTCGTGACTAACCTTGGGAATTGGACTTTTTGGATAACTAAGAATCATCCTCTAAGATACTGATTTTCAAGGTTTTAAACAAATTTAATCGAACTTAATTTACTGACTATTAGATGTTTATATTTTTGTCATGTAGTTAGAGAAATTATATAATAATCCGAACTTCCATATGAAGGAATCGTTTTTGACCCTGTAGCACTTCCATTTGTACTACATGAAATTAATATTTCATTGGAACTCATTTTGACAGAAGAATTAAATGTTAATGTTTCAAAACCATCAACTGTTCCATAGTTTTTTTGCCAAATTATATTTCCTGAAATATCAATTGAAACAATCCAAATATCAGATGATCCATAGTTTGAAACAGTTTTACTTCCACTAATTGGAGATTGTGATTCGCCTGAAATTAAAAACCTATCTGTTTCATACTCAATAATATCATAGGCATAATCATAATCACTACCTCCTATGGCTTTTTCCCAAACAACATTATACAAATTGTCTAATTTTATTACCCAATAATCGCCCAAACCATAAACAGGACCAGTATGGGTATTATTACTATTCTCAACAAACCCAACAGCAATATAGCCACCGTCACTTGTTTTGATTATCTTTGAAATAGGATCGTCACCAGTAGTTCCCCAGTGTTGTTGGGTACCAAAGTTAAATGTTTGCCCAACTAGATTAAAGCTGAGGAATATAGATAAAACTAGAATTATTTTCATTTTTAGTAACTAAAAAGTGCTTGCCATAATTAATATGACAAGCACTAAGATATGAATTAATTATTTAATTGTTTGAAAGCTAATTTGTGAACCATCCTTAAATTTTAGAAGATTGGTGTAAACACCAGACTGAATTCCTCCATTGGGCGTAATTTTTTTGTTCAACATTCCGTCTTTCTCCACAACAAAATTCTCTGAATACTTTAATTCTCCGTTTATTGTTCTCATTTCAAACGTAAACTCAACTCTTTGTGTTGCTTCAACGTTTAACTTAAACCAATTATGGGTCATTGGAACAGGATAAGCACCGTAAGTTACAAAGTTTGACTGTGAAAAGCCTGAACTTTGGGTTCTTGGGTTATATGTATATGCTGTTGCATGTTTTCCTCCTTGCAATTGATAAGAAATTAAGTAAAATCCTTCGGGTATTGTAACACTTGGATTCAAAAAATTTCCTGTTTCATCGAAAAAAGTTGCTTTAGATAAATTAATTGCTGAGTTTGACACATTAGATAAATTTGTCAAACTAATATTATTTACTACGTTTGGCCAAACAAAAGGGGAGCCCGTATTCGTGTTTCCTCCAACGCCAACACCATTTCCATTATTTCCATTTGAACCCCCTCCAATAGCAAGTTCAACATCATTCGCGAAAATACAAGGAACAGCAAACAATTGTTGAACTGTAAAAACGGTCCAGTTAGTTCCGCCATTATTTGTTGTTGCAGATGTTCCTAATGTTTCGTAAAACTCTTCCACACAATCGTCCACATCAAAAGTTGGGTCGCTTGGTCCCGAAGAAGAAAAACCATTACATTCAATTAACACGGGGTTTGTTGCATTTTGATTAATTAAATCAATCGCTCCGTCAACTAAAAGACTACTACAACCATCATCTAACAAAGGGTTTGAATAACATGAAGTACCGCCCTGATAATAAGGTCCTAAATATTTTTGAACTCCAATCAAGTTTCCAGTTATTGGGTCTCCGAATCTATTTTGAAAGTACTCACTTACACCAGTAGTATATCTAATTATCCTTTGATCGATAATATTTGTGCTAGTATTGCTTAAGCTCAAATTGGGTGCTAACGCATATCTTGCAACAGGGTAAATTAAACCATTTGGTTGATTAAGCGGAAGAAAATCACTTTCAGCAAACCATTCATAATACCTGTCGAACCCATTTGTAGGCTGATTTGCTGGCTCTGTTGGTGGGAAAACTATTTTTAAACGCGTTCCTCCAATACTTGTCAATGAATGAATTCCATAAACATAGTCAGAACCAATACACATCCACTCACAGTTGTAAATGGGAGGTGGATTAGGGCCAATAGAATTAGATTCAGTATAAATTATATCACCATTCATATCTAAGCCATTAATTGTTAAAGTGCCGTCTATTGCTTGAAAACGAGGATTGATAAAATCAAAACTAGAATTAGCGAGAATTTTTTGATAAATTGTTGTTGTTCCCCCAATTCTAGATGCATCTGGTTTAGTAATTGAAATTTCCCATTGTGTAATTAATGGATTTAACTCACTGTTGAGTATTAAAAACCCATTTGCATCTTTTGGAAATCTTAAGATTGCAGAGTTTTGAGATGTTTGAGCAATTGAGGCCGTTAAACTTTCAAGATAAAACAAATGAGGTGCTTGCTCGAATAGTTGATATTCGAAAACAAAAAGGCTTTTCAATGGAAAACATGGCTGATGAAATGCAAATAAGCGCCCCAGCATATAATAAAATTGAAAAAGGAGAAACAAAACTTACACTTGAGCGTTTGTTTCAAATTCAAAAAATACTTGATATTAGTCTTTCTAATCTTTTAGACATTAAGGTTGAAAACATTTTCAACCAACACTTTTCAGACAATTCAGGGTTTTACAGAGAGGTTCAAAATCTTTATCAAGACAACCGAGAATTAACAAACCGTTTCATAAACACACTCGAAAATGAAATAGTTAACCTGAAGGATCAATTAAAAATTAAAGTCCAATAAATCTAAACACTCTGTTTTTTCGTAAATTTGTTAAAATAGTTTACATGAAAACATATTACGACCCAGACGATTTAAAGAAATTCGGTAAAATAAGTGAATTTGAACCCAAATTGGCAAAGTCATTTTTCAATTATTACGGAGAAGTTTTCCAAGAAGGAGCGCTCACCGCAAGAGAAAAATCTTTAATCGCATTGGCGGTTTCTCACGCAATTCAATGTCCGTACTGTATTGAAGCATATACTGTTGACACCATGGAAAAAGGGTGCGACGAAGCGCAATTAATGGAAGCCGTTCATGTTGCAGCAGCAATTAAAGGTGGCGCAACATTGGTGCACGGGGTGCAGATGATGAACAAGTACAAAGAAATTTCAATGTAATTAACAAAAATGAGCGTAGAAGTAAAAAAACATAAATCTTTAAAAGCAGTTGGACACGATTTGGCTGAAGTTGACAAACAATTAGCCTTATTAAACGCTATTGGCTTGGAAACATTTCAATCTAAACTAAAACAAACTAATTTATTTCCTTTAACCGTTAATAATTTAGACATTTTTCAAATTAACGTAGGAAAAATGTGCAATCAGGTTTGTCAGCATTGTCATGTAGACGCCGGACCGGATCGCAAAGAAATAATGACCCGCGAAATCATGCAATTGTGTTTAGACGCAATCGATAAAACAAATTGCCATACAGTAGATTTAACTGGAGGAGCGCCCGAAATGAACCCAGATTTTCGCTGGTTTGTTGAGCAACTCTCGGCGAAAGGAAAAAAAGTAATCGTTCGTTGTAATTTGACAATCATTGTTGCAAATAAAAAATACAACGATTTACCCGAATTCTTCAAAAAACATAAAATTGAAGTTGTTTCTTCGTTGCCGTATTTTTCAGCTGCAAAAACAGATTCTCAGCGCGGTGAAGGCGTTTTTGAACAAAGTATTAAAGCTTTAAAAATGCTGAACGAAGTTGGCTATGGAAAAGAAGGAAGTGGACTAACTTTGGATTTGGTATACAATCCGTCTGGAGCTTTTCTTCCGCCAAACCAAGTAGAATTAAAAGCGCAATTTGCTAAAAAATTATTTGATGGTTGGGGAATTGTTTTCAACGATTTATTTGCAATTACGAACTTACCCATTAGTCGCTATTTACATTATTTAGTTGCTTCCGGAAACTACGAATCGTATATGGAGAAGCTCGTAAACGCTTACAATCCTGTTGCTGCGCAAAACGTGATGTGTAGGAATACCATTTCTGTTGGTTGGGATGGTTATTTATTCGACTGTGATTTCAACCAGATGCTCGATTTAAAAGTTGCTGTTCCAAAGGAAAGACAACATTTGGCTAATTTTGATTTGGATTCATTGAATAAAAGAAATGTAATTGTGAGTCAGCATTGCTATGGCTGCACAGCTGGCGCAGGTTCTTCTTGTGGTGGAACAGTTGTGTAAACCATGAAAGAAGCGCTTATTATTTTTCAGAAAAACCGAATTCCCGATCAGGTAAAAACGCGTTTAGCCAAAACAATTGGCAATGAAAAAGCACTCGAAATTTATGATTTCATGGTAGCAAATACCCATTCTTGTGCAAAAACCGCGAACGTTTCAAGTTTTGTCTACTTTTCTCACAAAGCAGAACAAAAAGAGCTGTGGAATTATGCCCAAGTTGCTGTTCAAACTCAGAATCCGGATTTAGGCATTCGGATGTTTGATGCAATCACTGAAAAATTAAGAGATGGCTTCGAAAAAGTAGTGCTAATTGGAACAGATTTTTTAGATTTCAAAGCTGAATATATTTCAGACGCATTTTCTAAATTATCAAACAACGATTATGTTTTTGGTCCCTCAGAAGATGGCGGATATTATTTAATTGGTTGTAAAAAAATTCATTCCGAAGTGTTTTACAACAAAGTATGGTCAACGGAAACAGTTCTAAATGAAGCATTAGCAGAACTAAAAGCACTTCATTTGAACGCAGCATTTACCCAAACAATTAATGACATAGACACAGAGGAAGATTTGGGCAAGTGGAAACAATTTTTTGAATTAGCTTAGAAATTTTCGCTTGCTTTAAAATTGAACTCAGGATTTTAAATCGTCTGTGGCAATTTTGGCGCTCAGCAAACACAATGGAATTCCGCCTCCGGGGTGAACGCTTCCTCCAACAAAATATAAACCTTTCGTTTTTGAAAAATTTGGATGTCTAAAAAACGCTGCCATTCTGTCGTTTGAACTTGTTCCGTAAAGTGCTCCGTGCTTACTTTTTGTTCGTTCTTCAATTCGTGGTGGATCCAAGTAATCTTCCTGTTCAATTAACGCTTCAATATCTGTTTGTAACATTCTTGAAAGTTTATCTAGCACTAATTTCCGAATACGTAGCCGCTCCATTTCCCAATCTTGCCCCTGATCGTGCGGAACGTTCACCATCACAAACCAGTTTTCAGAATTAGCAGGTGCTTCAGAAGATGAATGGCTTAGCTTGGAAGAAATATGCACATAAACAGTGGGGTCGTTTGAGCAACTTTTCTTTGAAAAAATGTGTTCAAACTCTTTTTTATAGTCTTCCGAGAAAAACAAATTATGCAAATCTAATTGCTCAAATTGCCCTTTAATTCCCCAATAAAAAATCATTGCAGACGAACTTGGTTCTTGGGCCAATGCTTTCTTTGGTTTTTTTTCAGTTGGAAGTAATTCTTTGTAGGCGCTTTTAACGTCTGAATTACAAAAAACCACTTCGGCCAATTTATTTTCACCTCCAGCAATAATGCCTGTTACTTTGTTGTTTTCGATAAGAATTTTTTCAACCTCCATTCCGGTGTAAAATTCAACGCCTAATTCTTTGGCCAAGGCAATTAAACTAGCAGGAATTTGGTGCATTCCACCTCTGGGGAAATACGTTCCGAGGTTCATTTCTAGGTGTGGAATCATTGTCAGAATTCCGGGTGCAACATACGGATTGGAGCCGTTATACGTTGCATATCTGTTGAATATTTGAATTAGTTTTGGGTGTGAAAAAGCTTTTTCGTTTACTTTATTCATTGATGAAAATAAACTCAACTTGGGAATTGCAACTACTGCTTTTAATACTTTCAAAGAAAGAAAATTTTTCCATTTGTGTAAACTCTGTTCTAAAAAAACGGAATTGGTTTTGTCGTAAATGAATTTTCGTTTTTCTAAATAGACTGAAACTTGCTTCGCATCAATTTGTAATTTACTCGACAATTCAGCGTTTAATTTTTCTTTATCGTTGAAAAAACGCAAAAAAGTTCCGTCTTCGAAAAAATAATGTGCGCTTGTGGGAATTAAATCATACTTAAAATAATCTGTCGGATTTTTACCGAACAAAAGAAATAAATCTTCCACTAATTGTGGTAAAGTAAACAAAGACGGACCAGCATCGAAATGGTATTCTCCTAATTGAATGCGGGCCAATTTTCCTCCTAAATACGTGTTTTTTTCATATACACTTACTTCGTAACCCAATTTTCTAAGTCGCAAAGCACTTGCTATTCCGGCAATTCCAGAACCAACAACGATTGCTTTTTTCTTTTTCAAATTTACTTTTTTGAACTCAGATTTGTATTCTCAAATTATCAGGAAAGCAGAAAATGTTACTTAAAAAGTAAATTTACATGTTCCCCAATTCGCCTTTCAAGTAATCAATAATTTTGATTTCAATTGGATCTACGTTTCTAATTTGCGACCATTCGAAAGAAACCCAATCTACTAAATTGATTAAATAAATGCTTTTTTCAATGCGCGTTTCACCTTTTGCGTGTGCAACAACAACAGTATCTGTTTTTGAGCGAACTGTTTCAACTGAAATGTCAAAACGGCGTTGGTTTCTTTCCGATAAATCGTTTGTTTGAAGGAACAAAGCGCCATATTCTTGCGTTCCGCCTCCCCAACCCACTAATTCGTTGTGGTTCATTTCGGGAATAACGTGTTGCCAGCACAAAACTTTGGCATTTTCGTTGAACTGCTGTTTCGCGCGAACCCCAACTCCATCGTATGCAGCCGAAGAATAAATACCAATTGTTTTTCCATTCAATTGATTGGCAATTTGTTTTGCTTCTGAAATTATACTTTCTTGGTTATCAATCAATAACTGACGTGAATTTTCTAATTCAGTTAAGAAACTACTTTTTCCAAAACCTAATTGCGCAAAAATATTGGTTAATTGCACCAAGCTAAAAGCCAAGGTTGTTCTTGGAGGGTTTCCGCCCGGAACAAGAACATGATCGAAGTTATTTGTTTTGCAAAAAACTTCCATTAAACCCCCAGAACATACACCAATAATATGGCAGCCACGCGCTTTTGCTTCTTCCACTGCAAAAAGCGTTTCTTCTGTATTTCCAGAATAAGACGACCCAATAATTAGGGTGTGGGCATCAATAAACTTTGGAAGGGTATAGTCTTGAACAAACAGAACAGGAACTTTTGCCACGTCTTCAATCCATTGAGACACAATTTTTCCCCCAATTCCTGAACCACCCATTCCGCAGATAATGATGGAACGAATTTCATTTTTGGGTTGAGAAAATTTTGCTTTTTGGGCGATTGCTAATGCATCGGACAAATTTTGGGGAAACGCTTCAATCAGTTCTTTCATCTTGTTCTGTAGAAAGTGGTAAAGATAGAACGAGTTTTTGAATTCTATAGCAGGATTTTTTAAAAAATTTTCTATATTTGAAGTAATAAAACCTTTCCAATATGTTGAAAATAATTACTTTTTCAAGTCTTTTATACTTTCAAATTGCTCTATTTTAGCTCAAAACAATTTAATCTTAAAGTTTAGACCTGAATTCATTGATTTACCCATTACAGAAGATGTTTCGAAAATATCATACACTTTTGAAGAATTGTTAAACGATGAAGGAGATAGAACCTATCATGAATATAGTAAACAAACTGAATTATTTCAATTCTTACCAAGAAATCAAACGGTTTTTAAAGTTTTTGGTAATCTTTCATGGAAAGATAGTTTATCAATTACACGATTTGGAGATACAATTGTAATTCCTCCTTTTTGGTCATGTTTTTCTTTAGAAAGATCTGCTAGTTTGGATTTTGATCGAATTCAAAAACTTTTAAATGAATCTGATTTGTTTCAATATATTGAGGTTGCACCTAGTGTTCAGAATTTATCTATTCCAAATGATGAATTTTACCCGCAACAATACTCTTTAGGTTTCAATCCATCCATACCAGAAGCATCCATTAATATTGAAGAAGCTTGGGAAATGGAAACTGGAAAATCTTTTATTAAGATTGGAGTTTCAGATAATGGAATTGACACTTTACATCCAGATTTGAAAGTCTTATATGGTGCAAATTACCATGCAGTATTTAATGTTAATGGTGATTTGTATGATAATTGGGGCGCTTCAGGAGGTTCACATGGTGTTCCTGTTGCTGGTATTATTGCTGGAAAGCGTAACAATGGTATCGGAATTTCTGGAATAGCAGGGGGCGATAATGATTCAACAGGGGTTTCTTTAATTGATTTAAAATTAAATTTTGATGATCAATTTTCACGACCAGCTGAATATCGGATGGCAGCAGTTGTTGATGCAGCGCGTTCTGTTGGTTCATATTGGCAATATCCAGATTGGATGTATGAAAATCAAAATAGTACGCCTTCAGGCTATTTCCAACAAGCACCAGGTTTTGGTGTGCACGCTCAAAATCATAGTTACCTTCTTTATGCAAACATTCCAACAAACATAATGGAAGGAAAAGATATTAACGAAGGAGGAACAACAATACAAGAACCGTGTAAAATTTGTAGAGAAGCTTTCATTTTTTCTTTAAAAAATGGTGTAATCAATGTTGTTGCAAGAGGAAATACAGGAATCGCCCCTTTAAATTCGGATGGTTCGGTAAATTTAACTTACCAATCTAATTTTATACCTCAATCATTGCCTGATAATTGGATTATAAGTGTTGGTGCCTCAGGCTATGACGGAACAACGGTAACAGAAGGTGTAAATCAAGGGTATTGGGATGATGCATCTAATTTTCAATCACTAAGAGGGGGTAGTATGGATTTGATTGCACCAGGTTCCGACTCTATTGTCTATACTTCACACATTCAAAGTGGAAACTATGGTTATCGCTGGTTTAACGGAACTTCTGCTGCTGCTCCACACGTTTCAGGAGTGGTCGGTCTTTTATTGAGTTATTACAATCGCGATTGCTATGCCAACCAAAACTTAACCATGGAAGACGTGGAATACATTCTTGAAAAATCTGCAACAGATGTTTTAGATACTGGATACGATGTAACTTCTGCTCATGGACGATTAAATGCAGGGAAAGCACTGAAAATGATTGAATACCCCAAGAAACAATTCGTTCACCCAACAACCATAATCAATACAACGCTTTTAGAACACGATACAATTGCTTTAAAATACCAACAAGCAATTACAAACGACGAATGGGGACCAATTTCTAGAACCTTTGCGCCAAGACAGAATAATTTTTATCAAGTGGAGCGTTTAAAGTACCAATTGACCTACGATTACAGTTCGTTTATCAGTCCAACAACAGAGGTTTTGGATGTTTTTCCGCTCAAAAGTCGCTGTAATTCTTTGCCTTTGTTCAACGATACTACTAACCCTCCAGGGCCTACTTGGGTGTTTGATGTCTTTGGGGTAAATCCTGACATGGAAATTGTTACTAATGATACAATAAATCATATAGTCACTACGGAGGGCTATTACTATCATTTTATCAATACTTACAAGCCTTCTAATCTTTTTGAAATAGATACACTTTTACCAATTAATTATTGGTATCCTGTTAATCCTTTTAACACACAACCCAAAATGCCTGTGAGTATTTATTTATCGGATTCAACTTTGAGTAATATCTACGGATACAATCTACCGTGTGATTCCATTAACTTGTTGTATGACAGCACCTACCAGATTCCCAACCTCGGACTCCAAAACACCAACAAAGAACCCGATTTTTGGGTTTATCCAAATCCTTCAAACGGCGAACTAAAAGTGCTTTTTTCAACGGCTGAAAAGCGTGAAATCCGAATTGTGAATGTATTGGGAGAGGAGGTCTATTCTCAATCATCAAATGAAAAAAACCTCAATCTGCAACTAACCTTTTTACCAACAGGCTCGTTTATAGTTGAAGTGCATTCAGATCAAGGTCAAAAACGCATCAAATGGGTAAAATTATGAAACAGTTAAGCATACTTTTTTGTGTATTTATTTCCTTTTTTGGAACATCACAAACATGGAATTCGTATCCAACAACTATTTGGGGTTTCAATGCTGTTGGGCCAAATGTTTTTAAGTTGGATCGTTACCAAAATGAATTGTGGTTTGCACGTGAGAGTCATCCTCGTGTGACTTGTTTGCATTTAAATACAGGCGAAAGAGATACGGTAAGTAATCTCTCCTTATGTGGATATACCTGTACGAAAGACGTGGCTTTTACACCAACGAATCAATACATCATGATGGAATATACTGGTTTGCACAGAATCAATACAGATTATTCGGTAATAAATGTGTATAACGAATACGATGTTAGTAGAGTTTCTCAAAATGAGGATACGATTTACTTGATAAATGAATCGTTATTTCATTTTCTAAGATACACAAGCTCTGGTTCAGTTTTAACTGATGTAGGCTTTCGGAAAATAACAGCAAAAGGGAATTGGTTTTACCCATCCAATACTAACTCTTCATTGGAAAAGTATACTGGTGTTGGTGCTTCGGGGTATCAAAATTATGCTGGTTTAGATCCAGAACATACATGTGGGGTTTTCCACGACATCAAGTTCTCTCCTTATTCAGACAGTATCTATGTTTCTTGTTCATCAGGAATCAATATTGCCTATTCGTATGATTTTATATACAACATCAATCCAAGTAATACAGTGAATATGCCAACAGCAAATGTTTTGGAGTTTGAATTTGATACCGAAAACAATATTTGGGCAGTTTTTGGAGATACAAACGATGAGCCGTATGCGCTTGCTCAATTGGTTGGGAATTCGTGGGTCAATTATTACGATGGTACCAATTCGCCTATAGATTTCACACGCTATGAAGGTTTTGAGATTGATACAAACGGTGTTATTTGGGTTTTGGAACGTACGGAATTACATACCTTGAGTTTTGGAAACAATCCAAGTTGGTTAAACACAGTTGAAAATGCTGCAACAGATTTTACAATTTATCCAAACCCTGCAAACGATCAATTTACAATTGAGAGCGAATCATCTGAGCCACTAGAAGTGACTATTTTTTCTGCTACTGGTCAACTTATCAAAACTCATACTGTTCAATCTGGAGAAAGTATTTCAATCTCCGATTTGAACACTGGTTTTTATACTGTTCAAATTGAGCAAAATGGAGAAAAAACAACAAAGACCTTCGTGAAATTGTAGGAAATAATTTTATTTCAAAAATATATGCTGTTTAAGAATATCTTTGTGATTAAATATTTAAAATGAAACCAAAA
>JANNWW010000069.1:0-31919 GCA_031409255.1 Crocinitomicaceae bacterium | reverse complement strand
AAGTAGAATCGGTAGATGTTTTTAAACAAATGGGGGGAACTTGGAAAATTTCTGTGAAGGTTCGGAAGCCTTTTGCTCGAATTTACAACTCAGAAGGCGAAAGTTTTTATGTAGACCGCTATGGTGAGAAAATGGCTACATCGCCCAATTTCTGTGCACGTGTGGTAGTTTTCTCAGGGAATATTTCTGATAAAAACGACAGCATTTCAGTGACCGACATTATTAACAATAAATTCTTGAAAAGTTCTAATTCTTTAGATCAAATCTATCGTATTTCAGAGTATGTTTGCAATGATCCCTTCTTGCTTGCTTTGGTGGCGCAAGTTCACCGAGACAAATGGGGTGACTTTATCCTTGTTCCACAAGTTGGAGGTCACGAAATTGTTTTTGGAACAGCAAATTCCAAAGAAGAAGTAAAGCAGAAGTTTGAAAAACTGAAAACCTTTTACAAAGAAGGGATTCCGTTTGAAGGTTGGAATAAATACAGCAGAATCAATTTGAAATATAAAAATCAGATTGTTGGAAAAAAACGAAACGACGATGAGTGAACAACAGAATAAAGCAAAAAGAGTAGTAATAGTTGGCTTAGATATAGGCACAACTAAAATCGCTTGTTTGGTGGGTGTCAAAAACGACAATGGAAAGATCGAAATTCTAACCATGGGTCATTGGCATTCTGCTGGTGTTGTTCGTGGATCGGTTATTAATATCGATGAAGCGGTTGTTTCAATTCGCAAAGCAATTAATTCGGCTGTTGAGCGTTTTGGTCGAAAAATCGACATTGAAGTTGTTCATGTTGGTATTGCTGGCTCGCACATTCAATCGTGGCAAAACCGCGGAGTGAAAATGCGTGAATCGAATGAAGACGTTATCCGCGATCAAGAAGTGCGCGATTTAATTGATGAAATGCACAGAGTTGCAGTTCCACCCGGACAAGAAATTGTACACGTAATTCCACAAGAATATATTGTTGACAATCATTTTGATGTAAATCCAGTTGGAATGTTCGGAAACCGTTTGGAAGGAAATTTCCATATTGTTACCGGAGACACAACTGCTGCGAAATATATTAAAACAGCAGTAGAACGAGCAGGTTTAGAAATTGCAGATTTAATTTTAGAGCCAATTGCTTCTGCAGAGGCTGTTTTAACTATGCCTGAGAAAGAAGCAGGTGTGGTGTTGGTTGATATTGGAGGCGGAACAACAGATGTGGCAATTTTCCACGACGGAATTTTACGTCACACAGCAGTAATTCCTTTTGGAGGTGAAATCATCACAAAAGACATTATGGAAGGTTGTCGGTTGTTAAAGAATTATGCCGAACAACTGAAAATTCAGTTTGGTTCTTCAATTCAGGCTGAAGCGGTAGCTAATGAAGTAATTTCAATTCCAATGCTAGACGGTCATGAACCCTTAGAGATTTCTACACAAATGTTGGCTGGAATTATTCAGGCCCGAATGGAAGAAATTATTGGTGCAGTAAATCACGAAATTTTAACAAGTGGTTTAGAGCGAAAATTAGTTGCAGGAATAGTTGTAACTGGCGGAGGCTCTCAATTGAAAAACATCAAGCAACACTTCGAATACTTAACAGGAATGACAGCCAGATTGGGGAGACCAACAGAGCATATTGCTGCTACAAAATTATCAGATGCAGTAAATTCTCCTATTTATGCTACGGGAATTGGCTTGGTGATTTATGGTTTTAATAACTATGAACGTCAGCACGGAGCCCAAAAAATGGAAGGAAAAGATTTACGAGAACGCGTTTCGAAAGAAAAAGGACGCTTTTTTGATGGCGTATTGAAAGGTTCAGGTAAACTGATTAACTTTTTCAAAGACGACGAAATTTAAGAATATATAATAGAGCACAATAACAACTAAATAAAAGATACATTATGGAATTTGATTTGCCAAAAGGAAGTTCTTCAATTATAAAAGTAATTGGAGTTGGTGGCGGCGGAAGTAACGCAGTTAACCACATGTTTGAACAAGGAATCAAAGGGGTAGATTTTGTTGTTTGTAATACAGACAGACAGGCGCTGGATATTTCTCCAGTTCCATATAAAATACAATTGGGACTTTCATTAACGGAAGGTAGAGGAGCAGGTGCAATTCCAGAAGTTGGAAGAAACGCAGCAGTTGAAAACCAAGATGAAATTGAAGCTTTGTTGAAAGACAACACAAAAATGATTTTCGTTACTGCCGGAATGGGTGGAGGAACTGGAACAGGAGCTGCGCCAGTAATTGCTGCAATTGCACGTAAATTAAACATTTTAACTGTCGGAATTGTAACAGTTCCATTCGAATTCGAAGGTCGCCGACGCCGTCAGCAAGCAGAAGAAGGGTTAGAAGAAATGCGTAAAAACGTAGATACTTTATTGGTTATCAATAACGAACGCTTACGTGAATACGGTGGTAATATGGCTATTTCGCAGTGTTTCAGCATGGCAGATAATGTTCTAACAACAGCTGCAAAAGGAATCGCGGAAGTAATTTCTGTTACAGGAATGATCAACATCGATTTCAATGATGTGAATACAGTTATGCGTAATTCTGGAGTTGCAGTAATGGGTTCCGCTTCAGCTGAAGGTGAAGACAGAGCAATTGAAGCGGTAAAAGAAGCATTGAATTCTCCGTTGTTGAACGACAACGATATTGAAGGTGCAAAACAAGTCTTATTGAACATTACTTATGGCGATGTTGAAGTGCGCATGGATGAAATTGGCATCATAACAGATTTCATTCAAGAATCTGCTGGTTCAACTGCTGAAGTGAACTGGGGACATGGATATGACGCTTCTTTAGGGAATAGATTATGTGTAACATTGGTTGCAACAGGTTTTAATTCAACACCAATAACAGGTTTTGAAAAAGCACCTGAAAAAAACGTGAAAAATTTAGAAGAAAGTGTTAAGAACGAAATTAAATCGCCATTAACTTCACCTACAGAAGTTCCAGTAATGGAAGTGAAAGTGGTAGAAGAAGTGAAAGTTGAAATTTTTTCAACACCAATACTAGAAGAAAAAAAAGTTGAACCAATAGTTCACACCTTACAAACGGAAGAGCAAAAAGAGTTGTTTTTAGATTTAAAAGCTGAAGAAGCACCTGAAATCGAATTCGAAATTTCAAGTACAGCAGCAAACTTATCCAGTATTCCTGAAACAAAAGTGGTAAATATGTTGCGTTTAGATGAAGAAAACAATTCAGAAAGTGAACGTACATCTACTTTTAGTATAGACGAAATGAACAAAAAGAACCAAACTCGCTCTGAAAGTATTCAATTCTACAGCCAAAAGATGAAAAAAACAGATGGCATTAAGGAATTGGAAGAAGAACCAGCATATTTGAGAAAAGGAATCAATTTGTCGCTTTCGAAATTAAGTAATTCAAGTTCACAAAGTCGTTTTGGATTAGGTTCTAAAGGCGACGGACTTTCTTCAAATAATTCATTTTTACACGATAACGTAGACTAATTAGAGACAAGACCAAAAGAGGCAAGATATTCTAATGTCTAATTAGTATCTTTCATATCGACTATTGACTCTAAAAATCTTGAATCTTAAAAAATATAAAATGTCATTAACAGAAAAAATAAACCAAGATATTAAAACGGCAATGCTTGCAAGAGACAAAGACCGTTTGGCTGCCCTCCGAGACATAAAAAGTAAATTGTTGTTGGAGGCTACTTCTGGAAGTGGTGAAGTGAGCGAAGAAATAGGCAATAAAATTGTCTTGAAATTGTATAAACAACGAATGGACACGTATACTTTATATATCGAACAAAACAGACAAGATTTAGCAGACGATGAATTAAGTCAAGCGAAAGTAATAGAGGAATACATGCCAAAAATGCTTTCAGACGATGAGATTCGTGCGGCGATTAATGCTAAAATAGCTGAAGTTGGTGCAACTAGTCCACAAGACATGGGTAAAATCATGGGACCAATAAACGCTCAACTTGCAGGTAAAGCAGACGGAAAAAGAGTTTCCGAATTGGTGAAAGAAGCATTGGCAAATTTGTAATGGCTTTATTCTAAACAAGTCATTTGTTGGCTTCGGTTATTGTTATTAAAATTCCTCTTCTGTGAAGGGGAATTTTTTGTTTACATAAATTGATAATTGTGATAAATTGATAGCTTGGTAAATTATTGTTTTAAAAAATCATTTGATAAGAAATCAATAAACCTTATAATTATTTATCAGTATCTTCCTAAAATTTAAAAAATGAAATATTTACTATTTTTAATCCTTTCCTTTACTCATCTGTTATAGTCAGGAAAACACAGAATTTGATGCTCAAAAGTGGGAAGCTCCATATGAACTATCAATTCCCAATGGCTGGACAATTGAACGATTTCTTATTCCTATTGGATTTGCTCCACAAATTCCATATGAAGGCGTTGAAGATATTCGTTTTACACCCGGTTGGGGGAAAGCTGAAAGTAATGAGTATTGGACGTATGCCTTTTTATGGTATTTGGATGGGCAACAAAAAATGTCTGCAAAAATTGTTGAAAATAATTTGAAGGAATATTATAAGGGCTTGGAGGAGTGATGCTAAGTGAAAGTTCAGAATTTAAAACAGTAGTTGTAAAAACTAACTTTAAAAAAGTAAAAACACAAAAAGGTGATTTAAAAACATTTAAAGGTTCAATCGAGATGATTGACTACATGGCTAACAAACCGATTACCTTAAATTGTAAAGTTCATCTTAAATCTTGTTTAGGACAAAACAAGACTTTTGTATTTTATGAAATTTCTCCAAAACCCTATAATCAAATTGTCTGGCAAAGTTTAGATGAATTGTGGATAGAATTTAGTTGCGAAAAGTTCGTAGAGACAAAATAAACAACATTAAAAAAGGGGTTTAGGAGAACTAGTATTTATTTCCAACGCTTTTCGTACATTTGAAAATCAATTAATTGAACTGTGAAATTTCTAATCAGTACATTTTGTGGAATTTTGTTGCTTTTCAGTCTGAGTTTGATAAGCTGCGAGGATGATGTTACGATTCAACGAAATTATGACACAGAATATGTTGTTGTAATTGTGGTTGATGGTCCGCGCTACACGGAAACTTGGGGTGAGCCAACCCATGCATACATTCCTTTCCGCTCGCAACTGATGAATCAAGGTGTTTTGGTTTCGAATTTCAGAAATAATGGAACAACTTACACCAACCCTGGTCATGCATCTATGTTCACAGGAACATATCAAAACATTGCAAACAACGGAACCGAATTAACTACTAAACCAACTTTATTTCAAGAATTGATTCGTCAGAGAAGCTTAAGTTCAGCAGCAGTTTCAATTATTTGCTCAAAAGATAAATTGCACGTTCTGCGCAATTCTTCTTATTCTGGTTATCAGGGAAACTATCTTGCTTCCTTTAATTGTGGAGGAAATGGTGATGGAACTGGAGGTTACCGAGCCGATTCGATTACGTTTAATTTAGCTAAGTTGAAATTCCAAAACGAAAGTCCACTCCTTACGCTTGTTTCATTTAAAGAACCAGATGTTTCAGGTCATGCCGGCGATTCACTTGGATATTTAAACGGAATCATTAAAACAGATCAATATATCAATGAATTGTGGCAAATAATTCAAGCAAACCAGCAAATGGCTGGTAAAACTACATTGATTGTAACAAACGATCATGGCCGTCATTCAGATGGAATTCTCAATGGTTTTGTTTCACATGGCGACGATTGCGATGGTTGTAGACACATCGAGTTTTTTGCACTTTCTCCAGACTTCAAACAGAACTATATTTCATTGCTTGCTTACGAGCAAATCGATATAGCTCACACAATTGCTGAACTATTTCACATCAAGATCAAAGAAAGTGATGGAGAAGTGATGTGGGATTTGTTTAAATAAGATGTTAGTATTTTAGGTAAATTTAAAAATAATTGTATCTTTGGATTAATCTAAATGTTTATAAATGAATTATCTAAGTCTTAAAAATTATTTCACAATATTTTTTTGTATATCAGTAGAGACATTCTTGTTTTCACAGTCAATTTCACCAGGTATTGCAAATAAGCAAATTGATTGGGCAATGAAAACACCATCAGGTCAATTTGTTTATGAATTTCCAACTTCGATTGGACAAAATCAACCAACAAATCAGCTACAAAGTGGCGAAGATTGGTGGTATGACACGGATCCGATTTATGAAGGAGGTGTTCACACGGGTTATATTGTTTGTGGATTTACAACTTACAAAAACATTGCATTTACAGAAGAAAATACAACACCAAAAGGTTTTTGTCTTAAAAATCCAACTGATAATTTAACAACAATTTATAACGAATTAATTACTATTCCGGGAGATTGTGAAAGAAGAACAATAGCAAACGAATGGTTATCTGGTTATAAAGCAACTTTAGCAAGATATGATTTAAATGGGAAATTGTTATGGTGTAAGCCTTCAAATCATGCAACAGGCTTAAATGCTGTCATTCAAACTTCCGATGGGGGATTTATTGCAATAGGAGATTCATTTGGCGCAACATATAGAAACGATGGTTCTATATTTAGTATGAACCCAACTACAACTTTAGAAGTACCAATTACTTCTCAATTGCCAATAAATTACTCAACAACTCGAAAAGACCATATTATTGTTACAAAATTTGATGCTAATGGTAATGAACTTTGGAGTTATTTGTACGGAAGTCAAATGTTTGGTTCTGATCCAGTTACTAATCAATCAATTTTTGAAAATTTTTGTACTGGCTCAGGACAAGATATAGCTTTAAATCCAATTACTGGGGGCTATACAATTGTGGGTAATATAAATATAGCAGGAACAAATATTGATCCAGTTATGATAATTAATATTAATGCTAATGGAAAAATAGTAAATCCTTTAACAGATATAAAATTATTTGATGGTGTTACAACAAAATACTATGCTAGATCTATAGATTGTAAGTCTGGAAATTGTATAATTGGTATGAGTGATAATACAAACGGTAAACTTCTGAAAATTAATCAAAATGATTTAACAATTTCTAGTAGTTGGGCTACAAACCCGTTAACATTTGTGCCTCAAAACTACTTACAAGTCATAGAAGATGTATTGATAGATAATAGTGGAAACAGTGTTATTACAGCAATAGATTTTCAATCAGGTGCTTCTTTTAGTGGTGTAAATTATGGTATTGGTAAAATAATTAAAATCGATAATAATGGAGTTGTCAATGCAAGTAATTCATTTGGAGAAGTAAGAGCATATGATTTAAAAATAGGGATTACTCAAACATCTGATAATAATTATGCAATTGTTTCATCTAAGTTAAAAAAAGATCCTTCTGGAAATCCTTTATTGGCAAATACTTCAACTCAACCTTTATTAGATATTATTACAGATTTTAATGTACAAGCTACAATTCCACAAAGTCAACAATATTGTAACAATACATTGGTTGATGTTTGGAATACAGATACTTATGTAGCGAAGTTCAATCAAAGTTTATCATTAGTTTGGGAGAAACAATTTGATTCAGACAATCAATCACCCACTTTTCATCCTAGTGATTTTAAAAAACAAGAATGTATGTATCGAATTGCACCTGGTGCAGATGGAAGTCTTTTTGTTGTTGGTAATTCATCTCATAATTTAGACGATTATTTTGCAGCTAAGATTTTTTCTGACTGCCAAAATTACCTTAATTACGATACAAAAGATATAACTGATAATGTGATTGATATTACTGGAACCCAAACATGGAATTCTCCCCGAAAAGTGATCGGGAAAGTGGTCATTAAAAATGGTGCTACACTCAATATTACCAATACAACTATTGAGTTCGCAGACACAAAACGAGTAGGGATTGACACACGTATTGTAGTTGAAGTAGGAGGTAAACTAATCATAAACAACTCAACGCTCACTTCAATTCAAGGATGTGAAAAAGCTATTTGGTACGGAATTGAAGTACAAGGAAACCCTACTCTTCGCCAAAATCCAATATCAAACCAAGGTTATGCTGAAATAAACAACAGTATTGTTTCAAATGCGTTTGAAGCTTTTTCAACTAGAAGCTTATTGGCAAGCGATAATTTAACAACTGATTGGACAAAAACAGGAGGTGGAATCATCAAAAGTATAAATACGCAGTTCATTAATAACCGACGTTCTTTTGAATTTATGGCATATCAAGCTACAACTAACACAGGGGCTTTGATTAACGATGCCTCAACTATTCGGCTTTCTACCTTTCAAACGACACCTGCTTTTGGAAATGGGGGAACTTTGGTTGACCCAGCACCGCATATTACCATGTGGAAAACACGTAATATTACTTTACTCGGAAATAATTTCCAAAATCTTCGGCCTGCTGTTGCAGCTGATAAAAAAGGAATTGCAATTTCTACAGTTGATGCATCTTTTGTAATTGATCAAACTTGTTCAGGTATTGCAACACCAAGCAATCCATGTCCAGCTCCAAATGTAAAAACTAACTTTACGGATTTATACATTGGAGTAATTGTTTCCAATGGAGCAAGCTCTGCCAATTTCAGTGTAAAAAACGCTATTTTTAATAACAATTTGTATGGCGTACGCGTGGGAGGTTCCGATTATGGAATCATTACAAACAATACTTTCAATATACCTAATGCTAAAATTGCGAACCTAACAAAATATGCTTATGGTGTGTATATGGATGGCGCTTTTGGCTGCGTAGTTGAAGAAAATATTTTTAACGACAACGGCAGCACACTTGTTGGTTCGCTTTCTGGCGCTCAAAACATGGGTGTTTATATTGCTAATGCCGATTTTGCTGGTGGTGGCGTAAAACATTACCGCAATGATTTTACAAACATGGATGTTTCTACCCAAGTGGCTGGGCAAAACACGACCCTACAAGTAGATTGCAACCGCTTTTTTCACCCAAATGCAGCCAACTTTACTGATCTAAGTGTGCCAGTGGGTGTTTTGGCGACACAAGGAGATTGCGGGCCGTTAGGAAATCAAGATAGAACACTGCCTCAAGCCAATGAGTTTTCAGGATCTTGCAACGGAACTTCGCGTAAGCAAGTCCAAAGCAACACAACTAGTAATTGGGACTACAAAAGTTACCCTTTTACACAGGTTGGAGTTAACATTCCATGTTTTGTTGGTTCTCAAAATTTAATTCAATGTGGCGTTCCTGGCGGTGGTTTTAATCGCTTTCTTGCTTGCCCTCAAAGTTCTGGAACAATTACTGGAATCTCGGGTTTAATTACCACCAACACCCAAAGTAAAAATCAAGTAAACAATTTAATTGACGGTGGCAATACAACATCTGTTTTGGCTACCATTGAAGCTGCTACCAATGGCAATACACTTAGAAATCAATTGGCTGCTTTCGCGCCTTATTTAAGTGAAGAAGCACTTTTTGCAGTTCTTGATAAAAACATTGCGCCTGGGCAGAAAAAGCAAATTTTGGAAGTAAATGCACCATTCACAAGTGTTGTTCGCACAAAAATCCAAAACTCTTCCTTACCAAACGGACACAAAAATCTCTTATTAGCAACAACAGGCGAATCTGCGCTTACAACTATTTTAAACACCACAGCTGCCTACGATAGAGAACAAGCGCTCAACAACAACGATTTGGTGCGCGTATATTTGGAAGAAAACCAAGTAACAGAAGCATACAATTACTTGAAAACCATTGGAAATGTGCAAGCTTTGTGCGCCATGATTCCCATTAATTTAAGCAGAGATACTTCACAAACAGGAGATTTAATAGATAGCTTGCGCGCTATGGCACTTATGTTGAATAGCACAAACCCACTTGAAGCTGAGCGCATGACCGACTTCTGCAACTTGTATGCAACTTTGCTCAAATTTGAATCACGTGTTGGAGGTCTGTATTCCATCACAGAGCCTGAAAAAAACAGCCTTCAAGCTTTAGCTTTAAAACAACCCATGTTTGCTCCTACTATTTACGGACGTTTGAATTTCTTGGAAGAAAACTATCCGTATTTAGATGCTTATAATTTAGATGGAACAAAAAGTGGGCAGCTTCAAACTAGTCAGGCGGGAGGAAATTCAACACCTCTTACTACAGAAATAGTAACTTACGACTACAACTTGTATCCAAACCCTACTAATGAGTTACTGAATTTTGATTTTGGTTTAGGTTATGAAACAGAGAAAGCGATTTCAATTTTTGGCTTATCAGGCGAGTTAATTTTAAAAATTTCAACTAGTGAAGATGTTTTTGAGATAAATACAAAGCAATTTGAAAATGGCTTGTATATCGTTCAAGTACAGTTTTCTAGTGAGCAAAAAGAAATACTAACAAAACGCTTGAGTGTACAGCATTAATGATTAAAACAATCTTTATATTGATTATATCACTTTGGGTAGGACATTCTTCTGCCCAAAGTTGGTATAGTGTTTCTAATTCAAATAATCCAATAATATCTATAAACTCAAGTGTAGTATTTAAACACCCAGATACTATGTTGGTTGTTGGGCTAACTGATAGCACTATTTTTGATGGTGGTTGGTCTAATAGAATTTTACGCTTTATTAATCCCAATGATGGAATTTCTTATAGAGAAGCCTTGCTACCTATTTTAAAAGATGGATTTGCAACAACTTTTAACGAATTATTAATTCATAAAAACAATATATACATAAGCTCAATTTTATACAGTAATGATTCAACATTTTCATCTTTATATAAGTTAAATATTAATGGTCAAATTTTATGGGTTAAAAATTATGATACTACAAATTATTATTCTGTAAATAACTCTATCACTTCACTCAACGACACCACGCTTCTTCTATGTGGTGAAAAAGAAACCTCTTTCGGAAACTTAGATATGCGCTTGATGTGGTTGGATACCAATGGGAATGTATTGAATGAACGAGTATATAATTTACCACTAATTCAATATGCTTATCAAGTTGAAAAATTCCCAAATGGGGAGCTTTTATTAACTGGTGCCAGTGAAATCAATGCTACGAATTATTATAAAACTTTTCACCGCTTGGCGGCAAATGGAGATATTATTTGGCAAAAAAACTTGGCAGGAAATGGCTACAATGCAGGCTCTACCATTCTTACAAGTGATACATCTATTTATTGGGGAGGCTATTATGCATATCCCGGACAAATAAATCGTCCAAGAATTTTAAAGTTGAACCAACAGGGAGACACCTTATGGTCATTCACACGTGAGAGAATGGATAACAATCAAATTCCAAATCAAAATAGTTACGAATATTTAGTTGAAGCAGAAAACAATTCAATCACATCTTTAGGAAGGTTTTACGATACAATCAATAATCGGGTAACATCTTTTCTTCAAAATATTACTTCTGAAGGTGAGGACAAATGGTTACGTAAAATAAGTATTCGAATAGGCTCAAATTATGTAACCGATTTATTGCGGGCTCAAAACGGAGACTATATCTTTTCGGGATATGTAGTAGGAAATCCATTACTAAATCAAGTCCAAGACGGCTGGCTGGTTCGTTGCAACTGCATTGGCTTGTTTCAAGGCCCAGAAGATAGTTTGCAACTTTCACAAAGTTTCAACAGTGTTTCTGTAAACAACTTCGCCAATAATTTTCAGTTTTCTACGATTAATTGGGGAGATGAAACAGCAGCAGAAACCATTGAATCAAACTATTCAGATTCACTTGAAAACATCGCTCACACACACGCTTATGCGCAAGCAGGAACTTACACAATTACACAAAAAACAATTGCTTGCAATGATACACTAGTCAAATCATTTTCGGTAAGCATTACATTTACGCCCAGTTCTTTTAATTCTTTGTCTGTTTTCCCCAATCCAAACTCGGGTAATTTCTCACTGGGTCTCACGCATTCAGATTTAGCCAAGGTTTCGATATACGAAAACTCAGGAAAAATCGTTTACCAAGAAACAACAGATTTGAACGAAGGAAAACTTTTTAATTTAGAGCAACTCTCCGCAGGCATGTACCATGTTTTGGTAGAAGCAGATGGTGCAAAGTGGAATACAAAAATTGTTTTGAAATGAGAAAAAGAATTTAAAAAAGAAATGAAAAATTTAGTTTTGGTATGTTTTTTAATTTTAATAAAGTTTTTATCTTTTTCTCAAATATCAGAACTTACCCCAAATCCGTCCGTCGGGCGAGATGATGCCATTGCTTTTTCAATCGGAACCAATGGATTTCTTGTAACTGGAAATCAAGGTGGTTTTTCTGAAAGCAATAAATTGTGGAAATACGATTCTAAAGAAAATTATTGGTCTGAAAAAGCTGAATTCCCAGGAATAGAAAGACAATATGCAAGTTGTTTTACTTTTGATTCAAAAGCATATATTATTGGTGGTTATTCTGAATTTGGTCAAGCATTAAATGATATGTGGGAATACAATTCTATTACTGATTCATGGACTCAAAAACCAAATTTCCCAGGTTTTCCTCATTGGGGAGCAAGTGCTTGCTCATTTAAAAAATTAGGTTTTGTTGTTGGAGGTACAAATGGTACTGAAGCTTTAACAGATGTTTGGTCTTATGATTTTTTTACGGAAGAATGGAATAAAAAAGCAGATTTACCTGAAGGAAGTAGGGAAGGAACATTGATTGCTTTAGCGAACAAAATCAGTTACGTTGGTGGATTTGCTATTTCTCCTTTTGAATGTACAGCCAAATATTTTCATTTCAATGTACAAGAAAACTTGTGGAGTCAAGGAGTTGATTTCCCAAGTATTAACACCTCTTATTTGACTGGGGTTTCAGGTGTTGAAAAAGCTTACATTGCCTCTGGTTGGTCTTGTGACAATAATTTTGGAAATGAATTATGGGAGACAGATGGTGAAACTTGGATTTTAAAAGATACTTTTCCAGAAAATGGAATTAGAGGAATGTCTGCTTTTTCAATTAATTCGATTGCCTATTTTTTGGGTGGAATCAATTCGTCAAATGTTCGTTCAAATAGAATGTACAGTTATGGAAGTGAAAACTCAAATGAATTAATTTCAGTTTATCCAAATCCTTTTCAAAATGAAACGACTGTTTTTGCACCAATTTCATCAAAAATTGTTTGTTTTGATCAACTTGGAAAAAGCGTTCTTACAATAGAGAATACTATTTCAGAACAAATTGTTATTGAATTACCAATCGGATTTTATTTCATTCAAATTGAAAACGAAGAAGGAATTAAGCTTTTAAAAGTGAGTTCACTTTAGTTTTATTTTTTTATCCAAAACTTAGTTTGTAATTTTGCACTTTACTAAATGTGTAATACTGAACAAGTTTTGTTATTATTTGTTTCTTTAAATAGAACGTAACTAACTCGGAATTAAACCTTAAGTTGACTAAATAAACGAGTATAATAAACAATTATGAGCAATACAACTGAAAAATTGGCTTACAAAGTGGCCGACATCAGCTTAGCTGACTGGGGTCGAAAAGAAATTAAATTAGCGGAAGCTGAAATGCCAGGTTTAATGGCACTTCGTGAAGAGTTCGGAACATCAAAACCTTTAGCAGGTGCGCGTATTGCGGGATGTTTACACATGACAATCCAAACTGCTGTGTTAATTGAAACATTGATAGATCTTGGAGCCGAAGTAACTTGGTCTTCTTGCAATATCTTCTCAACACAAGATCAAGCAGCTGCTGCAATTGCTGCTGTTGGAATTCCAGTTTATGCTTGGAAAGGTATGAACGAAGAAGAGTTTGATTGGTGTATCGAACAAACAATTTTCGCTTTTGAAGGTGGAAAACCGTTGAACATGATCTTAGACGATGGTGGAGATTTAACAAACATGGTTTTCGATCGCTTTCCTGAATTGACAAAAGACATCAAAGGCCTTTCTGAAGAAACTACAACTGGAGTTCACCGTTTATATGAACGTGTGAAAAACGGAACGTTAGTTATGCCTGCAATTAACGTTAACGATTCAGTTACAAAATCGAAATTCGATAACAAATACGGATGTAAAGAATCTTTAGTAGATTCTATTCGTCGTGCAACCGATATTATGATGGCTGGAAAAGTAGCTGTTGTTTGTGGTTACGGCGACGTTGGAAAAGGTTCTGCTGCTTCATTGCAAGGTGCTGGTGCGCGCGTAATTGTTACGGAAATAGATCCAATTTGTGCTTTACAAGCTGCAATGGACGGATTTGAAGTAAAACGTTTAGACACAGTTGTAAATCAAGCAGATATTTTAGTTACTACCACTGGTAACAAAGACATCGTTCAAGGAAAACATTTCGAAAAAATGAAAGACAAAGTGATCGTTTGTAATATTGGCCACTTCGACAATGAAATTGATATGTCTTGGTTGAATAACAACCATGGAGCATCGAAATATACGGTTAAACCACAAGTTGATATTTACAACGTTAACGGAAACGAAATTATTATTTTGGCTGAAGGTCGTTTGGTGAATTTAGGTTGTGCAACTGGTCACCCGTCATTCGTTATGTCGAATTCGTTCACAAACCAAACTTTGGCGCAATTAGAATTGTGGGAAAACAGTGCAAACTACGGAAACGATGTGTATATGTTACCAAAACATTTAGATGAGAAAGTAGCACGTTTGCACTTAGCTAAAATTGGAGTTGAATTAGAGACTTTACGTCAAGACCAAGCAGATTATATTGGTGTTGCGGTTCAAGGTCCATTCAAAGCAGAGCATTACCGTTATTAATTGAGAATATGAAATTGAAAATTTTAAAAGGTTTTCGATTTAGAAATAAAAAGCCGCAATTGTCTTCAGATGTTTGCGGCTTTTTAATTCATGTATTTTTTTACTCACACACGCGTTTGCGAACCATTTGTAAAATACGTTTATTGATGTCTTGTTGCAATTCGAAATACGCTATCATCTGCTCTTCTTCCAGAAATCCGATGATGATTCCCAAACATTGTTGTCGCAACGAAGCGTTGTTTTCCAATTGGTTTTCCATGAAACGTTTTTGCTTCATTGAGCTGAGTTCTTTGAACGCCGGATTTACTTTTTCGCAGGTATGCTCAACTAAAAGGCGAAGGTGCGCATCTTGATACTTAAGTATTCCACGTAAATAAACGTTTTGAAACCGCTCGCCCGCAGAACAAACAGCTATTTCATCGTAAAAAATTTCGGGAAGTAATTCAGATCGTTTCATTCGGTCAAATTAGTTAATTTTAAATTCACTTTGGCATAATCTCCATCTTGTCGGCAAAGTGCAAACAATAATCGCGCAAATCTTCAGCTATTAAATTTTCGCCCGTCGCTTTCTCAAAAGTATCTGCCATAGTTAAAAGCGTTTGGTGAAAGAATTGTTTCATTTCTTCAACAGATAAATCTTTTGTCCACAAATCAATTTTCATGGTGTTGTTTTCTTCTGGGTTCCAAAGTGAAAGAAACATTCCTTTTGCGGGCGTAGCTTCAATTCCACTATCACTTGCATTCCATGTCATTTCGAGCGGTAAACGGTTTTCGTTCAATCCTACTTCAATAAGTATTTTAGAGCGTTGAGTAACTATTTCTTCCATATTTTATTCGTTTATTTCGTATTCTTGTAACAATTCTGTGTAGGGTAATTCGATTAATTCTGCGATAGTAATTTCGTTTTGCTCCATGTAAGATTGCACAATTCGCCAACCTAAAAACTGTCCTAATCTATCTGGGCCTTTCATCGGAATTCCGGCAGTGAATGGACTTTCCTGTAAGTAGTTTGCGAGCAATTTATCGTCAAGAATAAACAACTGTTTTTGATCAATAAGATATTTCCAAAAACCTGCTTCGTTTCTAATTGCCCAATCGTAATCTGTTTTTTTATAGCGTATTATGTTGTTTTTTTCCATTTCAGGAAAAGCTGCTTCCGTTAAATAGATTGCTTTTCCGAAGTTAATTATTGCTTCAATGTTGTTTGTCGGATTGTCGGTTTCAACCAAATGTGTTAGTACCCAAGAACAAACTGCATCTCGTTCCAAATAATTCGGATTCATACCTTTTTTTACCCATTCGAAGAATATATTTCCGGGAAGAGATTGTGTAATTTTATTTTTCTCACCTAAATATCGCTCTAAACCAATCAGTATACTTTTATCTGTACAAAAAGCACTCGATTGAAAACCACTGTATCCGTAATAAATATTTTCAGGAAATTTTTTAGTTGGTAAATGAATAGATAAGCGTTTGAAACCATTTTCAATTGTTGTTTCAGTTGAACTTAAATTTTTAAATTGTTTTGAAATTTCTTCGTGTGTTTGTTTTAAAATTTGAATTTTTTGAAAAGCTGCATATTTTTTCTCAAAAGATGAATCGGGTAAATCTCCAAGTTGTAAACAATATGCCGACCAATAATTTACTAGTTCAATGTCTTCATCTGCGAGCTGATAAAAAACGGTTTTGAAAGCTTCGAAATCGTTTGAAAATAGCGGTTTTTCAATGTTTTGATGTTTTATGTTTAGTTTCGATTTAGTTGGATCGACATCAAAAATAGAGCTTCTACATGCTGTTAAAAGCACACACAAAAAACACAAGAAAAAGGGTATAATTCGCTTCATAAAACAAAAAGTAGACAAAATTACGCAATCTAACTCCAACTATTTCCAAAGTTTCTTTATATTTGAGCTAGTTTAAAAAATTACTATGAAAAAAATTACATTATCATTACTTTCTTTTGCAATTGCTGGAGCATCTATTTCACAAGATGGAGGAAAGAAAGTGGAAGCTGGATTAAATTATCAATTGGGTTTTGGTTTAAATAAACCAACAACTAAACTAATGACTTCTGGTGGAGTTGGACTTTCAAATTCTATTGGATTGACCTTGAATTTCGCTTTTTCAGATAAAATTGGTCTTTCTACAGGTATAGAATTCGATTTTGAATCAATCAAATATGAAACTGCTCTAGACAGCACGTTTTATTGGTATAACGATACGGAAATTTTAAAAAAAGAAAACACGACTTTTAATGTTGTGAATGAAGATATCTACATGTTAGACGAGCGCCAGTATAAAACTGTATTTGTAAGTATTCCAACAATGTTGATCTTTAAAATGAAAGCACTTGGAGCTTTTACTCCTTACGGTAAATTTGGAGCTAGAACAAGTTTCTTAGTAAAAAACACAATTAACGACCAAGGTACAGCTTACACAAACGCTTCACCTTTAGGAGCAGTTCAAGCGAATGAGGGAATGACTTCAAAAGGAGATTTATTCTTTTTGCGTTCTCAAATTGGTATTGGTGGTGGAACATCTTGGGAGTTTTCTGGTGGAACATCTGTTTTTGCTGAGTTAACTTTCTTCTACGGGTTTACGCCTTTGTTTTACGGCGAAGCAATTTCAGGAGAAGATAAAGAAAGAGACATGCATTTGTTCACTCCATCTGCAACTGCAACAAATAATAGAGATTACTTTACAAACAAAGCATCTCAAAAACATTTGGCATTGAAAATCGGAATTTTATTCTAAATATCAATCACTATTTTTTCAGAAGTCCGTCAGTTTTGGCGGACTTTTTTTTATCTTTATACTTCAAAAGCACCACATGAAAAACGATCAAAAAGTAATAGATTATATAGTAAATTGGTTGAAAACCTATGCTGAAAAAGCGAAAGTGAAGGGTTTCATTATTGGAATTTCAGGCGGAATAGATTCTGCTGTAACATCTGTCTTATGTGCCAAAACTGGGTTGCAATTGCATGCTATCACTTTGCCAATTCGTCAAACCAGTGCAGAATTTGAACGTGCAAACGAACACATTGCTTGGTTGAAAGAAAATTTCTCGAATGTAACTACCGAAATTATTGATCTAAGTTCAGCGTTTACTGTCTTAGAAGACACATATCCAAAAGAAACACGAACGCATCATCTTGCAATGGCAAACACCCGCTCACGTTTGCGTATGGCAACTTTATATGCCTTAGGGCAAACGAAGGGTTTACTTGTTGCTGGAACTGGAAACAAAGTGGAAGATTTTGGAGTTGGGTTTTATACGAAGTATGGAGACGGCGGAGTAGATTTAAGTCCGATTGCGGATTTATATAAAACAGAAATCTACCAAATAGCGAAAGCATTGCACATAGTTCCGTCTATTCAAGTAGCCAAACCTACAGATGGTTTGTGGTCTGATGGGCGTTCCGATGAAGATCAAATAGGAGCAACTTACCCTGAATTGGAATGGACAATGGAATACATCCGAACCAATTCGGAAGAAAAACTTAGCGCACGTCAGGAAGAAGTAATGGTTTTGTATTTAAAGATGAACACTGCAAATCAGCATAAAATGAATGCAATTCCTGTTTGTTTGATTCCGGAAAATTTGTAGTTTAAGATCGATAATTTGAAAGTAAGAAAAGTAGTTTATTCACTTTCAGGCGCCAAACGCAATACAATACCGTTAATTTCTTCAGTTATTGGAATTTGACAACCCAATCGGCTGTTGTTTTTCACAAAAAAAGCTTGGTCAAGCATGTCTAATTCATCGTCGCTTTGTTCGGCTAATTCATGATCCGATTCTAGATAACACTGACAAGTAGCGCACATAGCCATTCCGCCGCATTCGCCTTTAACGGGCAATTCATATGAACGACATAACTCCATGATATTCATATTCATATCTGTTGGAGCAATTAACTCGTGACTTTCTCCATCACGGTCAATAATGGTGACTTTTATATCTGTCATATGCAAATTTAAAAAATATAGCTCAATCCAATAAATGCAGAAGCAAATCTTCTTCTTGTGTCAGTTGCGATGTCACTAAATACAGCTTGAGAAAACTCAGTTCCATCAACCCCAAATGGGTTCGATTGGTAATAATTAAAGAGTTCTCGTCTAAGGAAATTATATTGAAGAGCAACACCATAATTGATTGCAAGATTTTTGGATATATTTTTTCGAGTTCCAAATTTGAGTGCTAAACTAACTCCAATCTTCGATTGATCTTTTATTTCAGAGGCAATATTTAGGGTTTTTCCAGCCACATTTTGTCCAACACTTGAGTCGTAATGAGAATATTCCTCGATTAAGAAATTAGCCGGATCTTGAAGTTTGTAGATGGTTGGACCAACCCCAAATTGAATATTAATTCCAGACGGAGCACTAATTCCACTAGGATTAAAACTAAACATCGGAATTATCTGCAGTTCACTGAACTTTTTAGATTCTACTCTAATAATTCCGGTATATGTGCCTGAAGTTGCGCTTGTATGAACCGAGGCAATATAGCTAGGCGTATAAGCTGAACTATAAATGTTATGAATTCCATACTTAAGGTGAAGTAACATGGCAAATCGTGGACGTATTTGTCTGCCAATACTCAACAAAAATTCACTTTGAATTGGGCGAAGTTCTTTTCTTTCAAATACAGTTCCATTTGCTGCATAATAAATTCCATTTGAATTAGTCAAAGAACTACTAAAACCGTTAAAAGTTTTAAGGAATGTATTGGTATGAAGATTTGCTGAAAAGTCAATAAAATTTTTCTTTCCAAAAAAGCCAAAACTACTTTGAGAAAAACTGTTGAAACCGATAAATAGAGAAAATAGTATAATAAACGATTTCATTTTTTAGATTTAAAAAGGTGATAATAATAATTTTGAACATTCAATTTTGTTGGTTTCGAATGATCAAGAACGGTGTTAACATATACTGTTTCTCCTTTTTCTAAATCCATTACGAGAAAAGAATAATCAGTTACTTTTCGATTTGCTGCATCGAAGATTAAAATAGGAATCATGATTGGAGCAGGGAGAATTAAAAATATACAAGTAAAATAGGTCATAGGAGAAATTAGCAGTTCGTTTTTGTAATGGGTAATTAAAGAAAAACAAACATTCTCAATTCCTTTTCTCGATTTCAAATCGCTGATACTGGTAAAGTCTACCGGAACAATATTAATTTCATCACTCACGTTTTGTTGTTCAATAAAAGAAACCATCAAATTACGGTCGTTGAAATTGCTTGTACTTCCTTCTTCCCGAATTTCTTTGGAACTAATTAATGTTATGTCAATTCCAGCATCTGTTGCAGAATTTGTTAGCGCCTCTTCATTGTAAGTAACAACTTTATCGAGTATCATTTGAGATTTCTCTGAGGTGCCAATGTTAACTGAAACACTTGGGTCAACGATATATAGTTTACCAAAATCTGCTAGTGATTTTTCGTCTACAACTCCAGTTTCTTTTAAAAATGTTTTTGTAATTACTTCATCATTATCTACAACTTCGGTTTCAGTTTCTGCGTTTTCTTTTTCGGTTTCTTTAAAACTCGTTGAACTAGTTTTCTTTGGGAAATAGGCAATAAAGATTGAATCGTTTAAAATATCAGCGAAGCCATATTTGAAGCAAGTTGTAGAATCTAAGGCATTAGACTGTGTAGTTTTTTTGGTTTTGATTCGATCGTATTTAGAATTTGTTTCTGTTTCTACAACAACTGGTTGAACAATTGTTGAGAGTGAGTCTTTCGAGAATTGTTCTCTTTTTGTGGCCTCATCGAAACTTATGGCCTTTAATTCGCTCATTTGTTTTGCCCATCTAGTTTCATTTCCGTTTGCAAACTCCTGAATAATTTTTAGAACGAATTTGTTGCTTGTGTCTGCTTTGTAAACTTCATAAATATTCCTTAGTGCCAAAGCATTTAACTCGTCTCTTTTTAATTCATTCAAAAAATGAAACATTTTTGCACTTTCACCTTCTGCTGTTTTTAGTCGAGGAACTGTGCTTGTTTTCTTGCCGGCATCATAATATGCGCCCAAGCCATACCAAGAAAAAGCTTTCATTTCTTGAATATGTGCAGACTTAGGAAAATCTTTTTCAAGTAGAAAAACCAAATACAAGGCCCGTGCAAAATGGTGATTCATTTGTTCAATTCGTAAACTTTCAAAACGAGCAATCGATCGAACTTGTTTAAATTTATTTATACTTAAATGTTGAACTGTTGTTCCCCAATCAGACAAGCCTTCAGCAGCTTTTAGGGTTTCTTCTTTTCTGGTTTTAATATTCGGGTGTGAACTTAATTCGTCGTTGTAATCTTCAACGGCAGTAATTAGATACTCTTTTGTAGCAAATTTTTCATCACCAAAGTAAATTTTCGGAATGTTGTAAAATTCTTTTTTCACTGCAATTTCATCGAAAGGCAAGTAGGAATACATCAAAACGTCGAATGTATTTACTAATTCATCAAAACTATAACCAGCGTTTTTATACAAATCAACAGCTTTGCGATCTGCTTCCAATTCGTGTTCTTTTGAATAGTTTGCTAATTGAGAATAGGTTGAGCCTTTGCGGTTTTGTTTCCTCCATTCATACGATTCTAAGATGTGATTTTCGGTGTAGTGAGAAATTTCATGCGCCAAAACATAAGCTAACTGGGCTTCATTTACTAATTGCGAAATAAGTCCAGTTGTTACAAAAATAATTCCCTGTTGAGTTGAAAGGGCGTTTGTTTCTGTAGATTGAACGGTATAAAAACGCAGTTTTGCAAATGTGCTTGGATCGTTTTCCAATATTTTAGCAGCAACAGATTTTACGTATTCAGTAATTTCATCGCCATAGGTAACGTAGCCAGATTGTAAAATGTCATCAATCTTTCCATAAATGCTGCTAAAAAAAGCTAATTTCTCTCTGTCTTTAGCAATTGATGGGTCTTCTGCAAGTAGAAGGTCTATTTTTTCTTCTGTCGACAATTTAAAATCTGCCGGCATGCTACCAACACTTTTCAGATTTGAATATTTATCAAAATCAACAACTTGAGAAAAATAAGAGGAGATAGAGAATAAAAAAGTTGCGAATAAAGTCGCAGTCAATTGAAGGTTTTTAAACATTGAATATATTTCGGAACTCAAAATTAAAAGAATTGTTCAATTTAAACAAGGTCTAGTGTGAATACTTTGTTTATTTAGACGAAACCGTTATTTAAATAGCTTAATATCAAAAAAAAGACGGATTTCTCCGTCTTCTATATATGTTGCCGTTCCGCCTATCCCCGAACGAGCGGGGGAACTTGGACCGAGAAAGCTTCCCTGAAGGGAAACTAAAATTATATCAAATATAAACAAAAAGCGCCAGATTTCTACAGCGCTTTTTTATTTTTAGTTCAGCAATTTTTGTTTTTTTCAATTGCTATTAGATTCTTACATCATTCCCGGCATTCCGCCTGGCATTCCGCCATGAGCGTGTGCGCCTTCTTGTTCTGGTTCGTCTGCAATTACGCATTCAGTTGTCAATAACATTGCTGCAATTGAAGCTGCGTTTTCGATTGCAATACGCGTAACTTTGGTTGGGTCAATTACACCAGCTTCGTATAAGTTTTCGTATTTATCTGTACGCGCGTTATATCCGAAATCGTCTTTTCCTTCGCGTACTTTTTGAACGATGATTGCTCCTTCGCCACCTGCATTCGCGATTATTTGACGTAAAGGCTCTTCAATTGCTCTTCGAACGATTGCAATTCCAGTTGTTTCGTCTTCGTTTGCTCCTTGAAGTGTTTCCAATTTGTTGATTGAACGAATCAAAGCAACACCTCCGCCAGGAACAATTCCTTCTTCAACTGCTGCACGTGTTGCTGCCAAAGCATCGTCTACACGGTCTTTTTTTTCTTTCATTTCAACTTCAGTTGGCGCTCCGATATACAAAACTGCAACACCTCCAGCTAATTTAGCCAAACGCTCTTGCATTTTTTCTTTGTCGTAGTCTGAAGTAGAAGCTTCCATTTGCGCTCTAATTTGACCAATACGCGATTGAATGTTTTCTTTTGCTCCAGCTCCGTTGATGATGGTTGTGTTGTCTTTGTCGATTTCAATTTTTTCAGCCGTACCTAACATTTCAAGTGTGGTGTTCTCTAAAGTTAAACCACGCTCTTCAGTAATTACTTGTCCGCCAGTTAAAATTGCGATGTCTTCCAACATGGCTTTTCTTCGATCACCAAAACCTGGAGCTTTCACTGCAACGATTTTCAAAGATCCGCGTAAACGGTTCACAACCAATGTTGTTAATGCTTCACCATCTACATCTTCAGCGATAATTAACAAAGATTTTCCGTTTTGAACAACAGGTTCCAATATTGGAAGTAATTCTTTCATGCTGCTGATTTTCTTGTCGTAAATTAGAATCAAAGGTTGTTCCATTTCAGCAATCATTTTATCGGTGTTTGTGACGAAGTAAGGCGATAAATATCCACGGTCAAATTGCATTCCTTCTACCGTTTTCACATCTGTTTCTGTTCCTTTAGCTTCCTCAACGGTAATTACACCATCGTTTCCAACCACTTTCATTGCTTCGGCAATTAACGTTCCAATTGCTTCGTCGTTGTTTGCAGAAATAGTTGCAATTTGCTTGATCTTGTCGTTGTCTGAACCCACTTCTTTCGATAGTGTTTTCAAATCTGCAACTACGGAAAGTACTGCTTTGTCTATTCCGCGTTTCAAGTCCATCGGATTTGCTCCTGCAGCTACATTTTTCAAACCAGCTGTTATAATTGCTTGTGCCAAAACTGTTGCTGTTGTGGTTCCATCACCTGCAATATCTGCAGTTTTGGAAGCTACTTCTTTCACCATTTGGGCACCCATGTTTTCGATTGGGTCTTTTAATTCAATTTCTTTAGCAACTGTTACTCCATCTTTTGTTACTTGTGGAGCTCCGAATTTTTTTCCGATAACTACGTTGCGTCCTTTTGGTCCGAGAGTAACTTTTACTGCGTTTGCGAGTGCATCAACACCAGCTTTTAATTTTTCTCTTGCTTCTACGTCAAAATAAATTTGCTTAGCCATTTTGTTTGCGATTTTTTAAAATTAATTAACTGTGTTTTTATCCGATTACTCCGTAAATATCTGCTTCACGCATAATTAAATACGTGTTTCCATCAATTTTGATTTCTGTTCCAGAATATTGTCCGAAAATCACTTCGTTTCCAACTTTCACTGTCATTGGTTCGTCTTTTTTTCCTTCACCAACTGCCACAACTGATCCTTTTAACGGTTTTTCTTTTGCGGTGTCAGGAATAATCAATCCGCTTGCTGTTACTTGTTCTGCTGCTGCCGGTTCAATTAGAACGCGGTCTGCGATGGGTTTAAAATTTACAGACATATTATATATTAATTTGTTTTGTTTAATTCATTTATGTTAGACGAAGATTGTGCCAAGCTAGGTTTTGTGTCAATTTTTCAGACTACTTGAAACAAAAAATGCCAGTATCTGACATACTGGCATTATTAATTTTAACTATTTTTCAGATTACGGAACTGGTTTAACTGGTGGTTTTGTTCCTCCATTAGCTGGTTGATCTGTTTTTTGAGTCTCTACTTTTTGTTTAACGTAAGGGTTTAAGTTTGAAGAAATAAGAATACTTAAAACTACAACTACTGCACCCAATGACCACGTTGCTTTCACTACAAAGTCAGTTGTACGTTGAACACCTCCAATTTGAGTTGACGCTCCAAAGTCGTTGATGCCTCCACCTTTTGGGTTTTGGATAAATACTACTGCAATCAATAAAATGCTTGCAATAATCAGTAAAATCATTAAAAGAGATACCATTTTTCTATTATTTTATTCTGTTATTTTTTTCTTTAATTCCTCAATTCGGGATGCAAAGAAACTCTTTTTTTCTGGATTCGCCAAACTTAATTTGTGATAAATGTGAATTGCCTTTGGAAAGTTTCCTTGTTTCTCATAAATACGCGCTAAAGTTTCAGAAACAGGTATTGCGTTTTCATCTACACTTTCTTTTGCCTTTTCACTTGGTTTATAAAAATCTTGATTTGGTTTGGCAAGTTTTGGGTCTGATTCAATGTATTTAGTAATCAGATCGTTTGCTTTCTCAGACGACTTTTTCGCGGTCAATTGTTCTGAATAAGTTTCAACCGATTTAACTTCAATACGAACTTCATTTTTCTGCTTAGTCTTATTTTCGCCACCCAATTTTAACCAATCTGTAAACGTTTTCTCACTTGTATTAAGAAAAGGTTCTACGCTAATATTAGTTTTCGGCATTTTATTTAATGCTTCCTGATTTGTTTGTTCGAAATAGTCTGTTTGAACAATTGTTGCGTGTTTTTCAAAATCAAACAAGAATTCTTCTTTTTCAATTTCAACTTCTTCAGTTGTAATTCGTTCTTTTTCGGTTTCGACTGAAACAACAGGATCATCTACTTTTTCAAAAGTAATGATTGGAGTTTCAAGTTGAACTTGCTCACTTTCAAGATGAGTTGGTTTCATCTCATCTGTGCTATTTTCTGAATGATGAATTAGGTGGTATAAACGAGATCTATCAGAAATTTGAAAGGCAACATCGCTCAATACCTCGTCTAAATTTATCGATTGAAAGCGAGCAATTGCTGAAACATAAAGCAAATGAATCGCAGTAGAGTAGGGGTGCTTGTTTGAAAGTTGTTTTAAAGCAGGAATCTCATCTACACTTAGCAATTGAGGATTTTGAATAAAAGCTGCAAGTTGTTCCGTGTTCATAGGTCAAATATCTGTTTTTTTTATTAAAAATGCCATGAATTACCTGTGTATTTTTCTTTGTTTAAACTTTAAATTTACTGTTTTCTGTTATTGTATTGGAATTTGATTTGAAAACACGAAAATAGGTTATTGCGAAAACATGTTTTCATGTTATTGTGAAAACACGAAAACAGGTTATTGTGAAAACATGTTTTCATTGTATTGTGAAAATATGTAAACGTGAAAATAAGTTACAGTGCAAACAAGAAAACAGGTTATTGTGAAAACATGTTTTCATGGTATTGTGAAAATATAAAACGTGAAAACAAGTTATAGTGCAAACAAGAAAACAGCTTCTTAAGAAAACTAGTAACGCAAATTATCTGACTAAACTCCTTACCAATTCGATTGTAACTTATTAATCAAATCTTGAACTAACTGTTGATTAATTGAAGCAATTAACTCGTTTTCGACCGTTTGTAATTGTTGAGTTGCATCATAATCTGCAAATCTTGACGAAGAATAATTAAATTTCTCTAAACTTTTTGTAGGTGTTTCAATTAAGTAGTTTACGGTAATTGTTAAGCGGTTCCGACTTGCATTGTCTCCCTCCTGAATAGCAATAGGAGAAGTAATGTAACTTGTTATAGTTCCAAAAATTTTCACATTTGCTGCATCCAATTTTGAAGCTAATTTTATAGATGTATTGCGCTGAATTCCCGAACGTAAATCTTCGGCTAATTGAGCCGGATAATTATTCGGAGCTGTTGCCGTGGTATTTTCAACCGGAGCAATGAAAAAAGTATCCCATTCTTCTGGAATGTCATCTTTCGTAGAAAGAAATTTCGTTGGCCAACAACTCGCCAAAGAAAAAACAAGTACAATGAGTGCTAAATGTTTCATCCGATGATTTCGTATTCTTTGATTTTACGGTACAAAGTACGCTCAGAAATTCCGAGTTCATCTGCCGCATTCTTACGTCTGCCTTTGTGTTTGTCTAATGCCTTTTGAATTAATTCTTTTTCACTGTTTTCCAATGAAAGAGATTCTTCAACTTCTTCCTGCATTTCAACATCTTCTGTATTAACGTCGTTTGATTGGTGATAATTGTTCGATGGCGTTTCCGTTTTTGGAGAAGATAAAATGCGCGATTCGCCAATGTTCACTTCTTTGTACATGCGACTAACAGTAGCGGCTTGGTCATTCGAAAGCGAAAATTCACCTTGATTTTGCAATAACTCAACAACTAATTTCTTTAAATCGTTCAAATCGTTTTTCATGTCGAAAAGAAACTTGTACATTAATTCACGTTCGTCAATTTTCTTATCATTCGCACCAACTAACAAAGGTAATTTCTCTTCATTTGTTGGCATATATTGAAGCAATCGAACAGCATCAATATCGCGTTCTTGCTCAATTACAGACAATTGTTCAACTAAGTTTTTTAACTGACGAATGTTTCCTGGCCAAGTATAGGAATTGATTAATTCTACGGCATCTGCTTGCAACTTAACTGCTGGCATTCTATATTTATCGGCAAAATCACTTGCGAATTTTCTGAAAAGTAAATAAATATCGTCTTTTCTATTTCGCAATGCTGGAAGCGGAATTGGAACTGTACTTAAACGGTACAATAAATCTTCCCGAAATTTACCAGATTGAATAGCTCGGTTCATGTTTTCATTCGTAGCAGCAACAACCCGCACGTTTGTTTTAAATACTTTTGAAGAACCCACACGAATAAATTCTCCTGTTTCCAAAACGCGTAATAACCGTACTTGAGTTTGCATGGGTAATTCAGCAACTTCATCTAAAAAAATGGTTCCTCCATCTGCAACTTCAAAATATCCTTGTCGGCTTCCGGTTGCACCAGTAAAAGATCCTTTTTCATGGCCAAAAAGTTCTGAATCTATTGTTCCCTCAGGAATAGCGCCACAGTTAACCGCAATATATTCTTTGTGTTTTCGGGCACTCAATTGGTGAATAACTTGTGGAATAATTTCTTTTCCTGTTCCGCTTTCTCCCGTAACCAATACAGAAATGTCTGTTGGAGCAACTTGAATTGCAACTTCTAATGCGCGATTAAGCTGTGGAGAATTTCCAATTATGCCAAAACGTTGCTTGATTTGTAGAACTGTCATGGTTTCACTAATTAATTCACCGGAGCTTGAACCACTTCGCCCATTAAAGTAGCAGAAGTACAATCTGTAATTTTTACCCAACAATAGCTTCCTTTCACCAAGTTTCCTTTCGGAAAAACAACCATTGCATTGCGTCCGTTTCGACCACACAAATGTTCTGTAGATCGTTTCGAAGTTCCTTCAATTAAAACATGATGCGTTTCACCAATTTCTTTCTGATTCCATTCCAACGAATGCTGTGTTTGAACAGCAATAATCTCCTCCAAACGTTTACCTTTTGTTAGTTCAGGAACATCGTCCTCGAATTTACGTTCGGCTAATGTTTTCGGTCGTTCAGAATATTTGAACATATATGCATAGTCGTATTTTACTTCTTTCATTAAAGAAACTGTATCAGCGTGTTCTTGGTCTGTTTCACCACAAAAACCAGTAATAATATCCGTTGAAATAGCACAGTTCGGAATTAATTTACGAATTGAAGCAATTCTGTCTAAATAATTTTCTCGACTATATCCACGGTTCATTCGCGCCAATACTTCAGTGTTTCCAGATTGAACTGGTAAATGAATGTATGGACAAATATTTGCGTGTTTTGCTATCACTTCCAACACATCATCTGTCATGTCTTTCGGATGTGAGGTAGAAAAACGAACACGTAATTCTGGCGAAACTTGTGCAACCATTTCCATTAATTGAGCAAAATTGGTTGTTTCTTCGTTTTCATCTTTAATAATACCTTTCGAAGACATGTTCCACCGAAATGAGTCTACGTTTTGCCCCAAAAGTGTTACTTCTCTATATCCACTTTCGAATAAATTTTTACATTCTTGAACAATTGTTTTGGGCTCGCGTGAACGTTCTCTTCCGCGCGTAAATGGAACTACACAAAAAGAACACATGTTGTCGCAACCTCTGGTAATGGTTACAAAAGCTGAAATTCCACCTTGATCCAAACGAACCGGCGAAATATCAGCATAGGTTTCATCTCGCGATAGTAACACATTTACTGCACGCTGACCGGTTCCTACTTCCTCTACCAAATTTGGTAAATCGCGGTATGCATCCGGCCCAGCAACCAAGTCAACCAACTGCTCTTCTTCTAAAAGTGCTTGTTTTAATCGTTCGGCCATGCACCCCAAAATACCAACAACTAAATTTGGGTTTTCAATTTTGCGTTTTTTGAATTCAGTTAAACGTTTGCGAACTCTCGTTTCTGCGTTTTCACGAATCGAACAGGTATTAATCAAAACCACATCTGCCTCATCAACGTTTCGTGTTGTTGCATAACCTTCTTTGGCCATTATAGAAGCAACAACTTCGCTATCAGAGAAGTTCATCTGACAGCCGTAACTTTCAACATAAAGTTTTTTTGAACCAATTGTTCCATCAACAATAATGGCTTCACCTTGTCTTCCTTCGTCTATAACTTTATTTCCTGTATGATTTTCAAACATGTTGCGTATGCATTTTTTAAGTAGGCAAATTTAGGGAATAATTAAGAGGTGTCAAAATGTCAGTGAAAATTTGATAGCGAATAAGTGTGTTTATGTTAATGTTAAATTGTGAAACCTAAAATTATGAGAATGAATTAAGGCAGTTGAGTTTTTTTATTGATTATTTGAAAGAGTCTTGAAAAGGTAGCTGAATTTATTTGTAAAAGTTAACTGAGCTGAGTCGAAGTTGACGTTAATCTAAAATTCTCAAACAATTTAAACTACGTATATATAAGGTGTAAATTTTTATTTTCTTAGAATGTTTGTGAATAATAAGAAATAGAACTTATTTTTGCGCCATTCATGAAAAAGATTTTATGAAGTAATTCGGTTTGTATGAGCAAAAATTTAGTAATTGTCGAGTCACCAGCTAAGGCAAAAACCATTGAAGGATATTTAGGTAAAGATTTCATCGTAAAATCTTCCTTTGGTCATGTGCGCGATTTGGCATCGAAAGGATTAGCAATCGATATTGAAAACGATTTTAAACCAGATTACGAAGTTAGTGCCGACAAAAAACAAATTGTTGCTGAATTAAAGAAATTAGCAAAAGCAGCTGAGGTTGTATGGCTAGCTACCGATGAGGACCGCGAAGGGGAAGCAATTTCTTGGCATTTATTTGAATCACTCGGCTTAGAAAAAAAGGAAACAAAGCGCATCACTTTCAACGAAATTACAAAGCCGGCAATTTTAAAAGCAATTGAAAACCCACGTCAAATAAATAAACCACTCGTAGATGCGCAACAAGCGCGCAGAGTTTTAGACCGCTTGGTTGGTTTTGAATTATCTCCTGTGCTTTGGAAAAAAGTGCGACCGAGTTTATCTGCTGGTCGTGTTCAATCTGTTGCAGTTCGTTTAATTGTTGAGCGTGAAAAAGAAATTATGCACTTCAAAGCGGAAAGTTATTTTCGTGTGAATGGAACGTTTTTAAAAGGAAAAGAAGGAATTAAAGCAGAGGTATCCAAACATTTCGGAACAGACAAAGAAGTAGAAACATTTTTAGATAAATGTGCTGGAACAGATTTCTCTGTTTTAGATGTGCAAGAAAAACCAGCAAAGAAAACGCCTGCAGCTCCTTTCACCACTTCAACACTTCAACAAGAGGCATCTCTTAAATTGGGTTATTCTGTTTCTCGAACAATGTCTATTGCCCAGCGCTTATATGAAGCAGGACGAATCACATACATGAGAACAGATAGTGTGAACCTTTCTGAAACAGCCATGAAAGCAGCTGAAAGTGAAATTACATCTTCTTACGGTTCAAATTATTCACTTCCATCTAAATATGCTAACAAGAGCGCCAACGCACAAGAGGCACACGAAGCTATTCGTCCAACAGATTTTGCAGTTCATTCAATTAATGACATGGAATCTGATGAAATTCGCTTGTACGATTTAGTTTGGAAACGTGCAATTGCATCTCAAATGGCACACGCGCAGTTAGAACGAACTACTATTTCTATTGGCGATGAAAAATTAAAAGAAATTTTTACTGCAAAAGGTGAAGTAATCAAATTTGACGGATTTTTAAAAGTATACTTAGAGTCTTCGGCAGACGACGAAGATGAAAATGAAACCGAAGGCTTGTTGCCAGCAGTTTCGGTTGGAGAAAAACTTGATGTGAGCATTATTCGTGCAACTCAAAGATATTCTCGTCCTTCGGCACGCTACGTGGAAGCATCTTTAGTGAAAAAGTTAGAAGAATTAGGAATTGGACGCCCGTCTACTTACGCACCCACAATTTCAACAATTCAAAAACGCGGATATGTTGAAAAACAAGAGCGAGAAGGTGAAGAACGTGCATTTGATGTGTATGAACTCGTTAAAGGGAAAATTTCGAAACAAGCCAAAACAGAGATTACTGGAAAAGAAAAAAATAAATTATTCCCAACAGATATTGGAATGGTGGTAACCGATTTCTTGGTTGAACACTTTAATTCTGTTCTAGATTATCATTTCACTGCTGCAGTTGAAGAACAATTCGACGAAATTGCGCGTGGTAAGAAAGATTGGGTAAAAATGATTGGCGGATTTTATACTCCTTTTCATAAAACTGTTCAAGATACGCTCGACAATTCTGAACGTGCAACCGGCGAACGTGAACTTGGCTTTCATCCGGTTTCAAATAAAAAAGTAATCGCTCGAATTGGCCGTTTCGGACCGATGATTCAAGTTGGAGACGAAAAAGAAGACGGCGAAAAACCGCAATTTGCATCGTTGCAAGCTACGCAATCAATTCATACAATTACACTCGATCAAGCAATGGAATTGTTCAAGCTTCCTAGAACTTTAGGTGAAATAGATGGCGAAATTGTGAAAGCAAACGCCGGCAGGTTCGGACCGTATATTCAAATCGGTAAGTTGTTTGTTTCTTTGAAAAAAGAAGACGACCCAATGACAGTTACGCTCGAAAGAGCTGAAGTGTTGATTATCGAAAAACGCGAAGTGGAAGCCAATAAGTTGATCAAAGTTTTCCCCGAAAGAGAAGATGTTCAGCTTTTAAACGGTCGTTATGGTGCATATTTGAAAATTGGCAAAGACAATTTTAAGTTACCAAAAGGAACAGAAGCTGCCGAATTAACTTTAGAGCAATGCTTAGCTATTTCAGTTGATCCAGCTAGCACTCCAAAGAAAAAACCTGTGCGAAAAAAGAAATAACACCTTTTTTTATTTTCTATTTCCAATAAATTTGTTGATAATATGCCGTATTAGCTCTGGTCATGCTTGAATTTAATCAAGTATCATCAACGGTTAAGCGGTATAATTCGAAGTTATTAACGTTGCTTTGCTGATTCTTAGTTGAATTGGTTCAATTCTGAGCAATATTCCTAATTAAATTTGTCTCACAATTAATCGTATGACAGATATTTCGCTTTTTTTTCAAGCACTTC
>JANNWW010000068.1:0-9759 GCA_031409255.1 Crocinitomicaceae bacterium | reverse complement strand
CCAGCTTCTTCAGTTGCTATAAAAACAGAACCAATTGATAATCCATCAGCGCCAAAACTTAAAATGTGTTCGTAATCAGAATTACAACCAACTCCACCTGCAGAAATTACAGGAATAATTAATTCTTTTTTTAAACTTTGAATCAAATCTTGCGCTGTTAATTTACCTGCATGTCCGCCAGCCATAGAATTTACTGCAATTACAGCATCTGCGCCTAAAACTTCCACTTTTAAGGCAAATGACAAGTCTGTAACATCGCACAATACTTTGATGTTGTGTTTTTTAGCTTCTTCGATTACGCTTTTTGGTGAACCAAGAGAGGTGATAAAGAAATCGATTTTTTCTTCGCAACATACTTTTAATTGTTCCAACATAAGGAAGTTGGAAGCATTCACAATTAAATTTACACCAATTACGCCTTTAGTTTGAGTTTTAATTTTTTGAATTCCTACTCTTAACTCTTCTTTGGTTCGGTAATTTAGCGCAGGGATGCAGGTGGCAATTCCTTTATTCGCTCCTTCAATTAACATCGCCTCATTTGAAACCAGGAACATTGGAGCCATAATAATTGGAAAATCGAGTCTTTTAGGATGAAAAAGATTTTGTAATGCGTATGTTTTTGTTTCCAATTTGAATGTTTTAAACTCAAATATAAGCATATTACTGTGAGTGCATAGCGAAAAATAGCGTTATTTTTCTATTCTCATACTTTGAATTTCATTTCAAATTATATCGAAAACCCAAGAAGAGTCTTATACCTTGCGTAGGAGCATAAATATATGTTGGATCAAATGTTAATCCGTATGGATTATTTGAAGTTACAAGTGTATTTCCATTTGAATCAAATTGAACACCTTTGTCAAAAGGGTCATTCGAACGAGCTATTGTAAATTCATTTTCTTTGAAAGGTGTCCAGTTTAAAAGGTTTTTGACTCCTCCATATATTTCAATTTGTTTAAATTTATCAAAAGTTACTTGAATGTTTTGAATACTCCACCAAGGAGAAAATTGATCTCTTGGATCTAATTCACTCAAAAGAGGTAATTCCATTGGACTATATAAATTCCCTGTATAATCAATTGATAAAAAGATTTTTTTGATTTTATAAGACAATGTCCATACACCAGAAAATTTCTCAGTCAATAATTGATTTCTCTTCACTTTAGATTCAGTTAAAGAGTTTTCAATGTAAGTTGCACCTATTAAAATTTTTAATCCAGATTTGAATGAGAAATCTGAATTTAGACTTAAGCCTTTGCTTTCAGCATAACCGTTTAGATTGTTATAAATAATTTTGTTTGGATCACTTAAATAGTCAGCTAAGATTCTATTGTTGAAGTAAGTGTAAAAACAGGATAAATCCATACTAAGAATTAAACCCTTTTTCATGTAAATGTTTTTCATATAATTTAGATTCAGATTATATGATTTTTCTGGGTTTAATTCACTAACTATTTCTACTGTTCTGGAACCAGTTAAAGCAGCATGATCCTCAGTAAATAAATTTACAATTCGATAACCCGAGCCCATATTTAGTCGAAATGTATTTTTCGAATTGAAGGAGTACTTGTAAGCTATACGCGGTGTAACAATAGAACCATGAAAAGAATTATAGTCGTATCTTAAACCAAGTAATAATTTTTGTTTTTCAGTAAAATTTATTTCATCTTGAACAAATATTCCAGGTAACATTATTTCACTTGGATTATTTTTTATTTCTTTCTCATTTTCGATTATTGTCGCTGCTGTATTATCGTCATAATAGGTATATCGTAATGCTGAACCAATTAATAAGTCATGCTTATTCACTTTTTTATCCCAAGTATATTGAATAAATCCTATTGATTGTTTTGCATTAAATTTTGTTTGTCCGTACACACTATTTTGCTGATGATTTGTTAATGAAAAGGAAACAAACATTTTTTCTTTAGTAGGCAATTCATATTTCCCTAGAAGTTCAACCCTATTGGTGTAAATACTTTCCCCATAAATACTATCACCCCCTCTAAATTTTGAGCTCCAGTCTATATCACCTCCCCATCTATCCTCATACATATATCTTGCAGAAATAGTGAAAATACGGTTTTCTTTCCTTTCAAAATTCCATTTTTGAAAAAATGAGATTCTATTTTGTAAAGTCAAATCAGTAAAATGATCTGCATTTTTATCAATGATTTGTTGAAAATTATAATAGTTTATTGCATTTAACACTGTCGCTTTCTTACCAATAGTAAATTTAAATCCTAAATCTGTACTCAATTCTCCCCAAGATGTTCCAAAAACATCAACTGTTAATTTTGGTGCTTTATAACTTGGCTTTGTTATAATGTTGATTAAACCTCCAACAGCCTCACTTCCATATAAAGAAGAAGCAGGACCTTTAATGATTTCGATTCGATCAACAAGTGAATTTGGAATTCCTGATAAACCATAAACCGTAGATAGACTACTAACAATAGGCATTCCATCAATTAAAACCATTGTATACGGACCTTCCAAGCCATTAATATGAATATCACCTGTATTACAAACATTGCAATTTAATTGTGGTCTTACACCATTTACAGTTTGTAAAGCATCAAATATGGATGGTGTTGGGTTTTTCTTTAAAAACTTAGTTGTCAAAATATCAACAACAACAGGACTTTCACTCCTTAAAACAGTTTTCATAGTACCGCTTACTACAACTTCGTCAATTTGTATCAATGATTTTAGTTCAAATATTAGCGGTTCATTTGTTAGATTAGTCAAGTATATTATCTCTTCAAATACTTCATAATTTGGATCAATTACTTTGATTGTATAACTGCCAAAAGGTATACTATCAAATATAAAACCTCCATTAATATCAGTTATTCTTATTTTTTTTAATTCTACTATTTGTACTTGTGCGAATTCGATTTTTATTCCTTTCGATTGAACTTGTCCTTGTATCTCAATTGTTTCTTGACTGAATAAGTTTAAATGGATTAAGAAAAACAGTACAATAAATTCTTTTTTCACAACTTTTAATTTAGACAAATCTAAAAATTAATTTTATATAATCTAAAAATAAAAGTTTTTAATTTTAAAATGAATCGAAAAATGATTCTAATAAAAAACTGTTTTTTTGCTAATAAATACCGAAATTTGTATCATGTCACAAGTTAAACATTGGATTCACGCAGCTCGTCTCAGAACTTTGCCTTTGTCCATTTCAGGAATATTAGTTGGAAGTTTTTACGCTTACAAAATTTCGTGGAGTTGGCTTATTTTTGGTTTGGCAATTTCTACAACTTTACTATTTCAAATTCTTTCAAATTTCGCAAACGATTTAGGAGATTCCATGAAGGGGGCCGATAATAATGAACGAGTAGGTCCACAACGAGCTGTTCAGTCTGGTGTTATTTCAATGAAACAAATGCGCAATGCAGTTATATTGTTTGCTTTTTTGTCTTTTATTTCTGCTGGTTTATTGATTTATTTTGGATCTAAAAACTGGACAATTGGAACTGTCAATTTCTACATTCTTTTAACGTTATTGTGTGTTTTAGCTGCTGTAACATATACTGTTGGAAAAAAAGCATATGGCTACAATGGCTTAGGAGATTTGATGGTGTTTGTTTTCTTCGGATGCGTGTCTGTTTTGGGCGTTTATCCACTTTTTTCAGCTCATTTTGATGTTTTTTTAATTCCAGGAGCAATCACAATAGGTTGCTTAAGTGTTGCAGTTTTAAATTTAAACAATATGCGCGACCAAGAAAATGATCGCTTTGTGAAAAAAAACACGCTCGTTGTTTCAATGGGCGCAAAAAATGCAGTAATATATCATTTTATATTAATTATTTCGGCTTTTGCTTCATGGTTGTTTTTCTTGGGTTTTAAAAATAATTCAATCGGTTTTTTATCACTTTTACCTTTTCTAATTTTAATTAAGCACCTTATTTTTGTCTCGAAAGTGACAGTTTTCAAGCAATTTGATTCGCAACTTAAATTAGTTGCATTGTCAACTTTTGCACTCAGTTTAATTTTTGCATTAACTTGTGTTTTCTCCTAATATGATTCAGTTCGATGAAGTTGGTAAAATTTCAGTGTTTTTTGAAGCAAAAACACTTTTATTTAAGTTGCCAAGTGGAACAAGTAGGGGTGTTTTAACTGAAAAAAAGTTATGGATATTAAAACTTAATTCTACTAAAAATAAGATTCAAGGTTGGGGAGAATGCTCTGTTATTCCTGGTTAATCTCCAGATTATTCAACAGATCTTCAATACGAAGCAAAGCTTTTGGAAGTTTGCCAAAATGCAGAGCTGTTTTTAAAATCGCCTGAACTCTTAATCAATTATCCGTCTATCTTATTCGGACTCGAATCTGCTTTTTTAGATTGGAAAAATGGGGGAGAACGTTTGTGTTTCGATTCAGATTTTTCACGTGGAAACGCCAAAATTCCGATTAACGGTTTAGTTTGGATGGGAAGTGAGAGCTTCATGCGTTCTCAAATTGAAGAAAAAATTACTGCAGGTTTTCGCTGTATTAAAATGAAAGTTGGTGCAATTAATTTCGAGGAAGAAATTCAACTTATTTCAGAAATACGCAAACAATTTTCTCCAGATCAATTAGAGTTGCGAGTAGATGCGAATGGAGCTTTTGAAATGGAAGACGCTTTAAATAAGTTAACGATTTTAAATGAATTCAAAATTCATTCCATTGAACAACCAATAAATGCTGGTAATTGGAGCGATATGAAAAAGTTGTGCAGCACTTCGCCTTTACCTATCGCACTCGATGAAGAATTAATTGGAATTAACACAAAAGAACGAAAACTTGAATTACTTGAAACTATTTGTCCGCAATATATTATATTGAAACCAAGTTTACACGGCGGTTTTTCCGGATCTACCGAATGGATTGAATTGGCTCAATCTTTGGAAATTCCTTGGTGGATAACTTCCGCTTTGGAGAGCAACATTGGTTTAAGCGCTATTGCACAATTTGCTGGAACATTTTCAAATCCGCTGCCGCAAGGACTTGGAACAGGAAGTTTGTTTCAAACTAATTTTGATACAAATTTAGAAGTTGAAGCAGGTTTCATCCGTATGAAAAAGTAATTCAACAAGTTTATTTTTTTCTGAATCATTTATTAGCTTCAATTCGTTGAAAAGTTTAAATTTTTAGCAGATTTTCAAGGTGTTTATTTCAGTATCTTCGTCTACTTTCGAAAGATTAAACATGAAAAACAAAATAACAACATTATTTAATATTGAATTTCCGCTCATTCAAGCTGGAATGATATGGTGCTCAGGCTGGGAGTTAGCGAGCGCTGTTTCAAATTCAGGCGGACTAGGAATTATTGGTTCTGGTTCCATGTATCCAGAAATTTTAGATCAACATATTCAAAAGTGCAAAGCGGCAACAGACAAGCCATTTGCAGTCAATCTACCAATGCTCTATCCAAATATCGAGGAACATATTCAAACAATTATAAAACACAAAGTTCCCATAGTTTTTACATCGGCGGGAAACCCAAAAACATACACCGCACGTTTAAAAGATGCTGGAATTACTGTTGTTCATGTAGTTTCATCAGTTAAATTTGCTAAAAAAGCGGAAGAAGCAGGTGTTGATGCAATTGTTGCCGAAGGTTTTGAAGCAGGCGGACATAATGGTAGAGACGAAACAACCACCCTATGCCTTATTCCAATGGTGCGCGAAGCCATTTCAATTCCTTTAATTGCTGCAGGTGGTATTGCAACTGGAAAAGCAATGTTGGCCGCAATGACACTTGGGGCAGATGCCGTTCAAATTGGTTCACGTTTTGTTGCAACTCCTGAATCTTCCGCACATCAGAATTTTAAAGAAGTAGTTTTGAATTCCAATGAAGGTGATACAATGTTGACATTGAAAGAGTTAACGCCTGTACGATTAGTGAAAAACGAATTCTACAAGAAAGTAGAATCTGCTTATGAAAATTGTGCAACAGAAGAGCAATTGAAAGAATTATTGGGAAGAGGACGTGCAAAAAAAGGAATGTTCGAAGGCGATTTAATTGAAGGTGAATTAGAAATCGGGCAAATTGCTGGTTTAATTAAAGAACTTAAACCTGCCGGCGAAGTTGTGAAAGAAATTGTTACGGAATTTAAAAACGCTCTAAATGAACGTATTACAGATAAATATATATTTTAAATGATACAATTTAATCGATTTAAACTCGAAAACGGACTCACAGTTCTTCATCATTACGACGCTACAACGCCAATGGCAATTGTAAACACCTTGTATGATGTGGGCGCACGAGACGAATCTGAAGACAAAACTGGTTTTGCACATTTATTCGAGCACTTAATGTTTGGTGGTTCTATCAATATTCCAGAATTTGATACTCCGCTTCAAAATGCTGGTGGAGAAAACAATGCTTTCACAAGCAATGATATAACGAATTATTACGACGTTGTTCCGGTTGCAAATATTGAAACAGCTTTGTGGTTAGAGAGCGACCGAATGCTTTCTTTAGCTTTCACAGATAAAAGTTTGGAGGTTCAACGCAGCGTTGTAATTGAGGAATTTAAACAGCGTTATTTGAACCAGCCTTATGGCGATGTTTGGTTAGAACTTCGTCCGCTTGCTTACAAAGAACATCCTTATAAATGGGCAACAATAGGAAAGAATATTGAACATATTCAAGATGCAACAATGGACGATGTGAAAGCTTTTTTTAAAAAGTTTTACGTTCCAGCAAATGCAATTTTGTGTATTGCTGGAAGAATTTCGCTTGAAGAAACAAAAATATTAGTTGAAAAATGGTATGCAGATATTCCAGGAGAATTAAAGCCAGAACGAATTTTGCCATCAGAACCTAAACAGGTAGAATATCGAGAGAAAAAAATAATTCGGAGTGTACCTGATACAATGGTGTATTATGCATTTAAAATGCCAGCAAGAAAAACAGCTGAATATTATATTTCAGACTTAATTTCTGATGCAATTGGCAGAGATAAATCTTCCATTTTAACAGTTGTTTTATTAAAAGAAATGCAGCTTGTTTCGAGTATCAATGCATACGTAATGGGTTCAATGGATGAAGGTTTATTTGTAATTAGTGCAAAATTATTGCCCAATGTATCAATTGAGAAATTCGAAGGAGAATTATGGAAATGCTTTGCTGAGTTCAAAAAAACAGGAATTCAAGAAGAAGAAATTGAACAGTTGAAATTAAAAATCAGAACTGCAAAAGCGTTTGAAGATCAATCCTTATTGAATCGCGCAATGAATTTATGTCAATTCGAATTAATGGGCGATGCAAACGGAATAAATGAAGAAAACGAAATCTACGATAAAATAAAGGCAAGTCATTTATTGGAATTGGCGAATCTAATTCTAGTAAAAGAAAATTGCTCTGCCTTACATGTAATTCCCGAGAAAAAATGACAGATCGAACAACAAAACCAAATATTCATGCAATAGATAAAATTGATTGGGTGAAACCGCTCGTTTTTGATGTTACGCCTCATTTGAAACTCTATTGGATGAAAGAAGTTCAAAATGAAACAGCACGTTTAGAACTAAATTTCGATGCTGGTTTTATTCGTGGAGAGCGCGGAATTCCACAGATTGTTCAAAGTCTACTTTTTTCTGGAACAAACGATCAAACTGCAACTCAGATTCATAAAAGTATTGATGCCCTTGGAGGTTATTTTTCATCAGCAATTAACGATGAGTCTGCAAGTATCTCAATTTATTCTCTTCGTGAAAACTTATTTGAGATTTCAAAAATTATAAAAAATGCAGTTCAAAATTTAGTGTTTCAAGAAACAGAAGTAACAGAAACATTGCATCAATTGTCGAGCTCAGTTCGTGTGAATAATGAAAAAGTAAGCATGATATCTCGTCGTGCTATGCGAAAAGAATTGTTCGAAAATGCACCTGATTATGGATTTGTTTCAGAATTAGAATTTTATGAATTTCCTGAAATTGTCACATATAAACATTTTTTAAAACGCTATTATCACCAAGGACTTAAATCTATTTCAGTTGTCGGAAATTTGGAGCAAGACACCATAGATGCAATCATAGATTTATTCGGATCTTGGTCTGTGGAAGAGTTTCCAGTTTTTAAAACTGCACATGATTATAAAGTTGAAAACGGACCGAAAATAATTCACGAGCCAAAAAAAGATGCCGTACAAACCTCTGTTCGTTTGGTGATTCCTTTTGTGAACCGTTTGCATCCTGATTATTTAAAACTTCAAGTTTTAATAACAATTTTGGGCGATTATTTTGGGTCTCGACTCATGGCTAACATTCGTGAAGACAAAGGTTATACCTACGGTATTGGAGCCATGAATGTAGAATATAGATATTTTGGATTTTTTAATATAGCCACAGAAGTTGGGGTAGAAGTAGTAAAAAACACAATTAATGAAATTGAATTTGAAGTGAAACGACTTCAAAATGAATTGGTTCCAGAAGAGGAGTTAAATTTAGTAAAAAACTATTTATTGGGACAGTCGTTAAAATCTGCCGACGGACCTTACGCAATGCTCGATTTGTATATGTCGTCTCAGTTTTATGGTTTAGATTATTCGCATTACGACCATTTATTGGAAGCTGTTTCACATGTTACTTCAGCAGAATTAATGGATTTAGCTAAAAAGTACCTGAATTGGAAAGATTTTCTAATAGTTACAGCAGGTTGAACGCATATTACAAGCAACTTTAAATAAAACGAAACGTTATACTAAAAACGATTTATTGACGTTATAATTACAATGCGAAAACTCGGACTTTTATTTCTAATACTCTTGGCCTTTAATCGGCTCTATGCTACGCATGTAGCGGGTGGTGAAATAACATGGAGCTGTAATGGAAACAGCACCGTTTTTCGGTTAACATTTTACAGAGATTGCAACGGAGCAGACGTAAATCCGTTAACAGAAGATTTAAAAGTGTGGTATCATCCAACGCTTTCGCAAATTACATTGAATTTTGTTAGTAGAACTGAAATCTCACCAAGCTGCACTCCTGTTGCTGGTTCACCTCCTCAATTAGACTGTGGTGCAGGACCATTCGGTGGAAATGGAATTGGTGCAACAGAAAAAGTAATTTATGAATCGGCGCCAATACTATTAGCCGGACTTCCGCCACTTGCAACAGGTTGGGTTTTTACTTACGAAAATTTTTCGCGAAGTGCAGCAATAAATAATTTAACAAATCCATCCAATTTTGGTGTAACTATAACTGCCAAAATGTATCGAGACCCTACTCAAGTTGCCGGTCAATGTTCAGATAATTCTCCCTATTTTTTGCAAGATCCCTATCTAATCGTCTGTGCTGGTGAAACGTATTCATATAACATGAATCACATAGACGATGATGGCGATTCTTTGACAATAGATTTTGGTCAACCTTTAAATAACTTTCCTGCCCAAGTCTACAATCCGCCATCAGTTCCCGCAATTTTGAGTTATGATCCTGGTTTTTCGTTTATTAATCCTACACCAGATGCCACTTTTAATGTTGCGAATCAGGCAACTCAGCTCAATAATTCAACCGGACATTTAACTTTTCGTTCAAATACATCAGGAGGGTTTGTCATAAAATTAGTAGTAAAAAGTTACCGAAATGGAGTTTTAATCGCTGAAATTATGCGTGAAATGCAAGTGACAGTCGTTAATTGTGGAGCAGGAAACAATGCTCCAATTGTGAACGGCCCATTTGGCGGCGGACTTTTCAATACAACTGTAAATGCTGGAACCTTGGTTAATTTCACCATTCAATCTAATGACC
>JANNWW010000067.1:0-6685 GCA_031409255.1 Crocinitomicaceae bacterium | reverse complement strand
TGACAAATTGTTTTGTAAGATTAAAAATATTGTCTACATCGGACTCTTCAACTCTTCTAATCTTCATAATAATTTTGACGGTTTATCCTTTTTACTATATATTCTCTTTTTAATCAGCAATCATCCGCTTTCCTTTATCATCCAAAGCGAATTCAACGAATCCAAAAAACCAATCCTATTTTAAATTCCTTTCTAAAAATTTCTCCTAAAAAGAAAAAGCCAGTGGCATGGCACATAACGTACAAGCGTAGCCGACTGTTGAAATAAAATGAGGAAATGCGGGTAGCAATTTCCTCATTTTATTTCAATGTCTCCGAGCCTAACTACATTTAGCAAGAGGCGTGACTGAATGGAAGAATAATTTTTTTCTGTATAAAAATTATTCTGGAATGAAGGCGCGAGTCTTGCGTGGTTTTGCTTAGAACGGTGATTTTTTCTTGTTTTATTAAGCAGGCTCGGAGCAAGAGAGTGGGTGGCTTCCGAGTTTGCCCGCTCTCGCAGTGGCTCACGCGCAGTTGGACGTAGCGGTTGTTACCCTATATACTTTCAAGCTTTCTTTTTATGGTATTGATTTTCTTTCGGTCTTTCTTCTCTCGGGAATATTTTTATTTTCCTTATCTCATCTCGTTTGTATCTTCCTCTTAATAACAAATCTGTTTTGCAATACGGACATTTACAATTCTTCTCATACAATTCATTTTCTTTCATATACTCTAAGGCTTTTAATGGTTTTCTTTCTTCCGTATTATCTTTATTATCCTCAAATTCTCTTCTTATCCTTCTTAACTTCTCGGATCTGTAATTCGCATATAGTCCATATCTTCTTACTGTTACCTCTCTGTGATTTGGTATATGAATTAGTAGTCTTCGTATGAATTCTTCTTTTTCTAATTTCATTATCTTCTTTTCTTTACTCTCATTGTTCTCATAATAATAAAAGTTCACATGTTTCTCATCATACGAGATTATTCTCCTATTCGATATTGCTCCTCCTTTTACATATCTTGCTAAATACGTCGCTATTCCCTTCGCATGATCATACTTATCCGTTACATACACATTCCAATTCTTCTTCCTTAATTCTTTTAACAGCGCATGTGTTCGGTATCTGTTAAATCCTTTTTCTAATATCATTTTATCTTCATACACTATCTTATGAATTTCATCCAGTAACTTTCCTCTAAATATTACTCCTAATGCTTTTACGGATACTAGCCATTCGTCTTTACTACTCTTCCATTTCTTTGTCTCATTATCCATCCCTCCTGCCGTTATGAGCATATGTATATGCGGATGTAATGTCAAATTCCTTGCCCATGTATGTAGTGTTGCTATTGCTCCTGCGGTTACATTGTATTCTCCTCCCATCATCTTGCTTATGCTTTCGTATGATGCCTTGAATAATATGTTTGTGAATTTCTCTCTATTTAATTGGAACAGTATATTCAATTCTTCTGGTATCGTAAATATTACGTGGTAATGGTTTGTCTTTATGAGGTTATCCTGTGTTCTCCTCAACCAATTTTCTATATTGATTAAATTACAGGACGGACATGCTCTGTGTTTACACGAATTGTATACTATTTTCTGGTAATCTCCATTCGGACATTCATACAATGAACCGCCCAATTCCTCAGTCCTACATTTCATCATCTTTCTACATGCCTGTATTAAATGCAGCTGGATCTTATGATTCTTTTCATACTCCTCAAAATGCTCTCTCAAGAATCTGTTTATTGCAAGCATTTCCATATTATTCAGTATTTTAATATGCTTACTATATGTATAGTCTTTTATTTTGCTATATCTAATTGTTTATTCTTTCTTGAGTATTAGCGTTTACTACGGGTGTAACAACCGTTTCGTCCAACGTACAAGCGTATCCGACGTGACTTTGAAACTCGAAAGTGCGGTAGCACCTTTTGAGTTTCAAAGTCATGTCTCCAAGCCGACCAATTACTAGCAAGTCCCGTGACTGAGTGTAGGGCGCAAAACTTGCATTATTCTCTTGCAAGTTTTGTGACCGGAACGAAGGCACTGGACTTGCATAAGTTCAACAAAAATACTACAAAGTGTGGCTAATACAACTAAGCCGGCTTGGAGCAAGGAGGTGAACAGCATCCGAACCTAGTTCGCCTCCGCAGTGGATACTCGCAGTTAGACGCAGCATTTTAAAGAATTTACTACAAAGTAATTATTTAATTTTTATTACTAGAAGGAAATTTCCAAAAACTTATTCCTGCATCATCTTCATTTTCCCATTTTAATCCAGGGAACCCACCTTTATTACCTAATTCTGCAAAACTTAGAAGTTTATAATAGGTAAACTTTTTTATTTCACCCTTTTTACTTATTAGTGTTATTTTTCTATTATGTATTTTATACATACCTGACTCTTTTTTGTAAATATTTATTTCTTTTCCTTTTTTATCCCAGTAATGAGCATCATAATCAAAGTTATAGGAACAATTAGAATTTAATTTTAAAATAAAATTCCATTCAGATTCACTCACTGTCTCATAATTTCCAGCTATGTCTTTACATTTTTTCAATAGTTTACCAAAGTCAGCTTTGGATTTTAGATAACCAGCAAACCCCCATCCAATCTGTTCATTAAATTCTATTTTAAACCATTTTGATTTAATATTATAAATTTTATCGTCATATCCATTTCGATCCAAAATATTCACTTCAGAACTAAAGGGAATAGAAATTATTTTTTGGGAGTTCTTGGACGGATTTTCTCTTAAAATTAAATTAGGAATTGCAGTAACAATTAAAATATCATCTGAATAGATAGAATTAGAAGAATAAATTAAAATTGAAATAATTAATATTTTTCCCATAAAAATTTTTATAAAGTAATGTCCTTTAAAATGTTGCGTCTAACGTTAAGCGTATCTGACGTGCTTCTTAGCATGTCTCCGAGTCTACAATTACATGCAAACAAATATGACTGAGCGTAAGGCGCGGAAATTGCTTTCGTTTGCAACTTTCCGTGACTGTAGCGAAGGCGTATTTTTTGCGGATACTACTTAGAACTAAAAAATCTTTCTACACTACAAAGTCAGACTCGGAGCGAAAAGCATCACAGCTTCCAAAGTAGTGATGCTTTGAAGCAGATACGCGTAGTTGAACAAAACCGCGCTGCGGTAGCAGTCGAGATAAATATAGTGTAACCAGAATACGAAAGATAGTAAATAAAAAAAGAAATTATGTACCTTATCAAAATAAATTTCTGGTACGCACAGACCAGAATTCTATATATGGCTCAGGAAGATTTTGGAGGAAAACTATGAGTGCATTACGAGAGAAAATGATTAGGGAATTGAAACTCAAGATGATGAGTGAAAAGACGATCAAGAATTACGTGTCATACGTAAATTACTTGGCTAAGTATTACAAGAAATCCCCGGATAAAATAAGCCGAGAAGAGGTTAAGAATTATCTGTATTACCTACAGGTGGATAGGAAATTATCACCGAATTCATTGAATGTCATTCACTGTGCAATTCGATTTTTCTACATTAATGTTATTAATGCAGAATGGGTTGTGAAAGATATAGCGAAATTCAAACGGGACAATAGTAAACCACTTGTTTTAAGTAAGACGGAAGTTGAGAATATTCTGAATATTACTTGGAATTTAAAACACAAGGCGATACTCACTTTAATATATTCAGCCGGACTTCGCGTGAGTGAGGCGGCACAGTTAAAAGTCAATCAAGTTGATACAGACAGAATGCAAATATACATCAAAGATGGTAAAGGGGCGAAAGACCGTTATGCGCTATTATCTCCGACTACTTTGAAACTGTTACGAGAATACATAGAAGAATACAGACCTGTGGATTATTTATTCTATTCCAAGGATAGAGATAAGATGCATCATTTTTCAGTTCGAGCAATTCAAAGAGCATTTAAAGATTCGCTATTTAAAGCAGGTATTACAAAAGAGGCTTCCGTCCATACTCTCAGGCATTCCTTTGCCACACATCTTTTAGAGACAGGTGTGAATTTACATCATATTCAACTTCTACTCGGACATTATTCTCCGCAGGCTACGTATATTTATTTACATGCTAGAAGAATGGATTTAATGAATATTAAGAGTCCCTTAGATACATACGATTACAATATTTTAACCAACCCTATGATTAGTGGAGGTCTTGCAAATGGAAACAGTGGAAATACTCAACCGACAGGCGATATTGGAAATAGCGGAGGTGTTTCGAGCGAATGAGAAAGAATTTTTCTCAAAATATGGAAATTCACTAACTCGAAATGAGGAAAAAGCATATTATGCGATACGTGATTGTAGGACTGAAAAGTTAGGCGGTCACTTAGACAAATGTAATGTATGCGGACTCGAGAAGAATTCCTACAATTCATGTCGCAATCGACATTGTCCTAAATGTCAATATTTGAGAAAAGAGAAATGGGTATTCAAAGAGAATAATAACATTTTGCCTGTGAAATATTACCATGTTGTATTTACTGTTCCGAGTGAATTGAATTCACTGATAATCAATAACAAAAAAATATTTTACTCTCTTTTATTCAAAACAGTATCGGAAACATTGAAAAAGGTAAGTAAGAATAAAAAGTATCTGAATTGTATTCCTGGTTTTTTGTGCATCCTTCATACTTGGGGACAGACATTGTCCTTTCATCCGCATATTCATGTGTTAATCACTGGCGGTGGAATGGCAGCGGATAAGAGCAAATGGATTGACTCGAGAGAAAATTTCTTTCTTCCCATTCGTGTTCTCGCAAAACTTTTTCGAGGATTATTCTTATTCCATTTGAAAAAATACAACAACGGTAGTCTTATTACGATTCCCAAAAGTTGTGAGGAATTAAATGACCCAAACCATTTTAAAAGTTTCTTAAATATCCTCTATACAAAAAAATGGGTTGTATATACCAAACAACCTTTCGAAAATCCAGACTCCGTTATCAAATACCTCGGACGTTATACACACAAGGTAGCCATCAGTAATCAACGTATAGTAGAAATCACTGACAATACCGTTACGTTCCGCTACAAAGACTATGCGGATAATGACAAACTTAAAACCATGACTCTCGCTGGTGTAGAATTTATTCGACGGTTTCTCATGCATATCCTACCTTTGCAGTTTGTAAAAATCAGGCATTACGGAATCATCGCAAATCGAAGTCGGAAAGATTCTCTCAAACTGTGCAAGTCTCTACTTCAAAAACTAAATCGCACCTTAAATCAAAAATCTCCACCCGAAGAATGGAAAGAACTTCTTGCGTGCATGATCAAAAAGATTCTCATCTGTAGCGCTTGTAAAGTTGGATCTTTCGTATCCATTAGCCTCATCCCAAAACAAATCCGACCTCCCTAGTAACTTTGAATCCCCATAGTCCCGCATAATGTCTCATCACCACCGCGGTTTCGTCCAACTCATCTCTAACCGCAATAGACTTTTCGAGATTCTTTCTACCGTTTAACGATTGGATTATCGCCGTTAGCCGCTTTCACTCATTCGGCTTAGCTGGTCTATTGCGTTTAGAAACTGAATGTGTTGTGCGACGTTTTAAACGCGTGTGAACCGTTGCATCTAAACTTACGCTCTTACTAAAACCAGCCCTGACACGAGGTCAGGTGTAATACTTACTCCGTTATCCAATACGATTCTTTTCAAATATGTCGGGTTTGCGAAGTTGCTTGTTAGAACTAGTCTTTAGCAATTTCCGCAAACTCGACGTTAGGCGCTTAACAACAATACTATTTTTTTATAAGTTACTAGAATAGTGTAAAGATTTAATGTAGCTCTCCATAAATTCCCAATCAGGATTACCTTTTTTGTTTACAGGAAGTTTTATTAAAGATTCTTTCATGCGTTCAGTTTCCCATTTTCGCCCAAAATTAAATCTATATTTTTCTTTTCTAATTAATGTAATTAAAAAAGAAGCTATATATTGATTCATTTGAAATTTAGAATATAGGACATTAACGTCGTCACTTGCCCAAAATGGTTTATGTTGATAAAACGCCTCTCCTACAGAACCATTATAATTTATTGTTATAGTGTTCCCGTCATGAATAGGTTCTTGTCCAATAAAATCTCGGTATCCATTATTCGAATCAATAGCTCCTATGAATGGAGTTGTCCCCTCAGTAAAATCTTCTTTCGTTAATCGCTTACCCTTCTTAATATCAAATAGTTCATCATATTTAAAATATTTCCAATTTTTAGTATCTAATGTAATTTTATCTTTATGTAAAGGTTTTTGTGATGGGATTTCAGGAATTATAATTCTGTCTATCCATTTAGGAATAGCATCTAAATTTGGGACTAGAATATCGCCTAATGTTTTGTTTGCCTGTCTTCCATAGCTGTAGCGATATTTATTAGCTCTAATACAAAGACAGTAAAATAATTTTTGTTTTTCAGTAAGACTAATTTTGGAATTTAAACAAAAAATATGATAGCCAGTATAAAATTCTGATGTTTGCAAAAAGGTTTCAAGCACGGACCCGCCTAATGAAACAGTAATCAATCCTGCCTTGTTGGGAACAATATCTATTATCCTCGCAACCTTAGCGGATACTCCATTATTTTTAGAAGTTCTTGAAACAAAATTAATCCCATTTTCTTCATTTATATCAAGAGAATTTAATTCTAGCCCATTCCCATATTCAATATTAAAC
>JANNWW010000066.1:0-57208 GCA_031409255.1 Crocinitomicaceae bacterium | reverse complement strand
AGAAGAATTCGTGAAACAATACGAAGGTAAAGACGGAGCTGAAAGTATTATTGGTCATTTTGGACTTGGTTTTTATTCGGCTTTCATGGTTTCAGAGAAGGTTCAGATTCGCACTTTGTCTCGCCATGAAGGTTCACAAGCAGTTCAATGGGAAAGTAACGGCTCACCAGAATACACACTAACAGAAATTGAAAAAGAAACGCAAGGAACAGATATCGTTTTGTTCATAAACGAAGAATCTGTCGAGTTTTTAGAGAAAGCACGAATTCAAGGAGTTTTAGATAAATACTGTAAATTCCTACCAACACCGGTTGTTTTTGGAACAAAAGCAGAGTACATAGATTCGCCAGAAGGTGAAAAAGACGAAAACGGAAAAGTAAAACGTGTTTCAATTGACGTTCCAAATCAGGTCAATAATCCAAATCCAGCTTGGACAAAGGCTCCGGTAGATTTATCTGACGAAGATTACAAATCTTTTTACCGAGAATTGTATCCAATCTCATTTGATGATCCTTTGTTTCACATTCATTTGAATGTAGACTATCCGTTTAATTTGACGGGTATTTTGTATTTCCCGAAAATTAAAGAAAACGTTGAGGTTCAAAGAAATAAGATTAATTTATACTGCAATCAAGTTTTTATAACTGATTCTGTTGCTGAAATAGTTCCCGACTTTTTGACATTGTTACACGGAGTAATTGATTCGCCAGACATTCCATTGAATGTTTCACGATCGTATTTGCAAAGTGATGGAAATGTGAAGAAAATTTCTTCACACGTTACAAAGAAAGTGGTCGATAAATTGGCAGACATGTTCAAGAAAGACCGAACAGATTTTGAATCTAAATGGGACGATTTGAAAATTTTTGTTGAGTATGGAATGCTTTCAGATGAAAAGTTTGCCGAAAAAGCAAAATCCTTTTGTTTGATTAAAAATACAGTTGGAAAATATTTCACCATTGATGAATGGAACGAGCAAATAAAAGCTTTACAAACGAATAAAGAGGGCAAAATTGTAACACTTTATACACATTCACTTGAAGCACATTTCTCTTTTGTGAAACAAGCAAAAGACCGCGGATATCAAGTGGCAATTTTAGACGGACCTTTGGCTTCACATTGGATTGGTAAAATTGAGCAACTAGTTGAAAATACTTCTTATGCTCGTGTTGATGCAGATACATTAGATCAGTTGATTCCAAAAGAAGGTGAAATTCCAGTTAAAATGTCGGAAGACGATCAGACTTCATTGAAACCATTGTTTGAATCGGCGGTTAATGGAGAGAAATTTAAAGTTGAATTCAAGTCGATGTCTGAAACTGACGCGCCAATAATTATAACGCAACCCGAGTTTATTCGCCGAATGATGGAACAACAAAAGAACGGCGGTGGTGGTTTCTTTGGAGCATTTCCTGAAACATATAATTTGGTTGTGAATGCAAATCACGATAAGATTAATGGAATTTTGAATTTGGATTCAGAAGAAGACAAGACAGCGAAAGTTAAGCAATTAACAGATTTAGCGTTATTAGCTCAAGGAATGCTGAAAGGCGAAGATTTGAGTTCATTTATTGAACGAAGTATTTCATTTATTTAATCATCTTGCCCTTGGCTAAAAACTGAGGGCTTTTTTTTATTGCTGTGTACGGATTAATTTTTGCAATTTTAGGTTTCACCATGTCGCGTGGAAAGCTCTGGGCGGGCATTTTAGGTTTTGCTATTGGCTCTATGGTTGATAGTTATAATCGGTCTAATGCTCAAAAGAAAAGCGGTCAATCAGCTGGAAATCAAAAAACTGGCCAACGTCAGTCTGTTTTCGATATGTTTGAGTATTACCAGCAGCAAACACAGCGCTACGATTTTCCAACTCAGTTACTTGCACTTTCAGCATACATGATGCGAAGCGATGGAAAAGTTGTTCGTTCAGAACTAGATTTTGTGAAAGCATTCATGTCGCAACAATTTGGGCCAAATTACAATGCACAGCATTTACAGATTTTAAAGCAGTTTATAGACGCGCCTACAATTCCAATAGATAAAATTTGTCAAGACATTCGCCAGCGCATGCAAGTAGAAGTGCGCATACAATTGTTGCATTATTTGTTTGGTATTGCGCAAGCCGACGGACAAGTTTCTGAACAAGAAATTCGAGTTTTGGAAGGTTTAGCAAATCGAATGGGAGTTCCTCCGATGGATTTTAGATCAGTGAAAGGAATGTTCAAAAAGAACATCGAAGCAGATTACGAAGTTTTGGGTTTAACGGTTAATTCGACAGATGAGGAATTAAAGAAAACATATCGTCAATTAGCAGTTCGTTATCATCCAGACAAAGTTGCCTCCATGGGTGAAGAGGCACAAAAAGGTGCAAAAGAAAAGTTTCAGCGTGTTCAAGAAGCATATGAGAATGTCAAAAAATCAAGAGGGATTTAATTAGTTTATTTGCTGAAAATAAATAAAGTAAATCGTTATAGTTTCACTAGGATATCGGTAAATAATCATTTGCAGTAGACGGCTCTAAAAAATTACGTTTTTTTAATGTAATTAAAATGCTTGAAAACGATATGATTTTGAATACTATTCCGAAAAGAAAAAACAAGACAAGATTTATTTTATTCATCTTTCTTTTCAATTTATTTATTGCTTCAAGTCTTTTTGCTCAAAATAAGGCTGCGAAAGGAATGGAGCCCAGAACAGACAACTTTACTAGTTTTACGGAAATTACTCCGAAATATAATGAAGCGTGGAAAAAAGTCAATCAACCTGACTTTTATTCCCATCCTGAATTTGGACAACTTCCAAAAGATGCTCCTTGTACCGATTGTATTGAAGATTTATCTAAACGAAAAATTGACGAAAGGTATTTTGTAAACGTAAATGATCTGAACGAATACTACCTACAAAAAGCCATGGGGCAATTACACGAACAAGTTAATGGACAATGGTTGACAATAGATCATCGCTTAATTTCAAGTAAAAACGGAAACTTTTTTTCTGGTTGTTTTTTAGATAGAGCTGGATTTCAAGTAAAAGACAAGCTAAGTTTTCTTCAAGTAGGAACTGATAAACTAAATTTCAATCAATGGAAATTAATTCTGAAAGTTGGTAATGTGCTTCAGGAGCCATTAAATGCAAATTGGGACAATTATTCTGTTGGTGAAGATGGAGTTCGAATTGTAGAAATTTTTCCAGGGATTGATGCAGAAATGCGTGTGTTGAGAGGTGCGATAAAAACCAATTTTATCATCAAAAACAATGAGTTTGGTGTATTCGATGAATTGATTTTTATAGATGAATTCAGCTATACTTCTTCTGTTGAATTATCTTTTATTGATGGCTCACAAAATGAAGGAGTTGGTGATGTTTTAATTAAGAGTGATCAAAAACAATTGGCAATGGTTCAACAAGGAATTATGTATGCCAAAAACGGTCCCAAAGAATTGTATCAAGATCCGGTTTATAGAATTTCAGAAAATAATTTAGGTGTAGTTGTACCTTTTGAGTGGATAAATGAGAATATTGACTTATATGAATTAATTGTAGATCCTTTGGTTACAGGTACAAATACACTTGCTCAAGCCTCAATTTTAGGTTCACAGTATAACGCTTCGTGTAATTTCACCAATTCTTGCAATGCAAACTTGATCGTAGCAAGACCAGCAAATTCAACAGTTACTGATGTCCAATGGACATTTACATATTCTGCAACTGGAAGTTGTTGGCGAGAAGACGGAGCGATCAGAATTGCAACAGGTGCATGTGTAAGTCCAGCAGCCGCAGGATTTTATTGGTTTTGTAATCTGCCTTCAGCTGGAAGTTGTGCAGGAACAAATATTTCTATTATAAGTGATCTTGGTGCCTGTATGCCAGCTCCCAGCTGTGTACCTGTAAATGTAAATTTTACTTTGCAGTTTTTTAGAAGTTGTTGGGGTACAACAGGATGTAATAATACGTGTATAGGTTCGGCTTCTCCATGGACAATGACAATAACTGGACGTACTATTGAATATTCAAATATTGCAACTCCTTTAAATGTATCTGCAACTACGGTATGTCAGGGACAAAGTATTACAGCTTCAACAACAAGCGCATTTGGAGTTCCAGCATACACATACAATTGGAGTTTTAGTCCTTCTGGTTCACCAAGTGTTGGAACTGGCGCATCTGCATCAATCGTTTTTCCAACAGTTGGAACTATCACTTTGTATTCTATTGTAACTGACGCTTGTGGAAATCAAGTTAATTCATCTCGAGTTATTACTGTAACAGCTTCACCTATTGCAACTGCAACACCAGCTTCTCAAAATATTTGTACAGGTCAAGCAACAAGTATTGCTTTGAGTTCATCTATTGGAGGTACAACTTACGTATGGACTGTTGTTCAATCGGGTGTGAGTGGTGCTTCTAATGGTTCGGGTTCTACTATTGCTCAAACATTAACAGCAACTGGCGCATCTGCTGGAACAGCAACTTATACAATTACTCCAACGGCTGGAGGTTGTCCAGGGGCACTAATTACTATTGTAATTACAGTTAATCCATTACCAGTTGTTTCAGTTCCATCTTCATCAATTTGTTCTGGAGGCTCAGCTGTATTAACAGCAAGTGGAGCAACAACCTATACTTGGTCGCCTTCAGCAACATTATCAGCTTCAACTGGAACAAATGTTACTGCATCACCAACTACAAATACAACATATACCATTGTTGGTTCAACGGGAACATGTAATGGAACAACAACCGCAACGGTAACAGTAATTGCCCCTCCAGTTCTAAGTGTTAATTCAACAACTATCTGTTCTGGAGCTTCAGCAGTTTTGACAGCTTCAGGTGCTACAACATACTTATGGACGCCTTCAGCGAGTCTTTCATCTGGAACTGGATCAAGTGTTACTGCTTCTCCAACAACAACAACAACTTATTCGATTACAGGTACAACGGGAAGTTGTTCTTCTACAGCAACTTCAACGGTAACAGTAAATCCAACTCCTATAGTTTCGGTCAATTCACCAACCTATTGTACAGGCGGTTCTGCTGTTTTAAATGCTAGTGGAGCAACGAGTTTCTCTTGGTCTCCGGCTACAAATCTATCAGCAAGTACAGGAAGTAGTGTAACAGCAAATCCTTCTTCCACAACAACTTACACAGTTACAGGAACAACTTCTGGATGTTCCAGTTCTGCAGTAGCAACAGTTACAGTGATAACGAATCCTACTATAACGGTTAATTCAGGTACAATTTGTAATGGTTCTAATTTAGTTTTAACTGCTTCTGGTGCAACAACTTATTCTTGGTCACCGAGTAGCGGATTGTCTGCTGCAACCGGATCAAGTGTTACTGCTTCACCAACTATTACTACAACATATACTGTTGTTGGAACTTCAGGCACATGTTCAGGAAGTACAACTTCAACTGTTACAGTGAATCCAAATCCGGTAATTAGTGTAAATTCTCCAACCATTTGTGGTGGTCAAACAGCAACTTTAACTGCTACAGGAGCAACAACTTACATTTGGTCACCTGCAACAAATTTATCGGCAACAAGTGGAGCAGTAGTTAATGCAAATCCGAGTACAACAACAAACTATCTAGTTACTGGGACGACAAATGGTTGTTCGAGTACAGCAACGTCAATCGTTACCGTTAATCCCTTGCCTGTAATCACCGTTAATTCGGGTACAATTTGTTCTGGATCTTCTTTAACTCTAAATGCAAGCGGTGCGAATACCTATACATGGTCGCCTTCTGGAACCTTATCTTCTGCTTCTGGTACAAGTGTGATCGCAACACCAACAACGACAACTTCTTATACTGTTACAGGAACAACGAATGGTTGTAGTAGTTCACAAATAGCAACTGTATCTGTAAATCCAATTCCAATTGTAACGGTGAATTCAGGAACAATTTGTTCGGGTGCATCAGCAAGTCTAACTGCTTCAGGTGCAACAACCTATTCGTGGAGTAATACCGCAACGTTAAGTTCTAGTTCGGGTTCAAATGTAACAGCCACACCTAGCTCAACTACAGTTTACACAGTCACAGGTACTAGTTTGGGATGTGCCGGAACGGCAACAAGTACGGTAACTGTTGTGCCGAATCCAGTGATAACAGTCAACTCAGGAACTATTTGTACTGGTTCTTCAGTAACGTTAAATGCAAGTGGAGCAACAACTTATTCTTGGTCACCGGCTAACAATCTATCGGCAAGTTCTGGAAGTAGTGTGGTTGCTAGTCCACCATCAACAACAACTTATACTGTTAGTGGAACAACGAATGGATGTTCCTCAACTGCAAATTCAACTGTAACAGTAAATCCTATTCCATCAGTTACTGCTTCGAATAATGGACCAGTTTGTTCTGGTCAATCAGTAACTTTTAGTGCAACAACAACTGCAGGAGCAAGTTATTCTTGGTCGGGTCCAAATTCATATAGTTCTACTATTCAAGATCCAATAATTACGAATGTTGGAACGGCACAAGTTGGAACATATACTGTAACAATCAATTTAAACGGATGTACTTCAACTTCAACAACTGATTTTTCTTTGATTCCAGGTGCATCATCTACTATTTTACCATCAGGACCTTATTGTTCAAATGGTTCTCCAGTCAATTTACAGTCTGTTTCTCCCGGAGGAGTTTGGTCTGGTTCTGCAATAACTAACTCGAGTTTAGGAACATTTGATCCCAATTTTGCAAGTGTTGGAGCTAATCCTGTAACATATACTGTTTCAGGAGCATGTGGCACACCAACAACAATTAATATTCAAGTAAATGCAGCTCCAATTGTAAACATAAATGCTTCAGGATTAACTGGATGTTCGCCGTTGTCAGTTGATTTTTCTAACACCTCTGTCCCAATAAGTTCTAGTCAGTCGTGGGATTTTGGAAATGGAAACACGTCAACTCAAGCTAATCCAACTGTAGTTTTCACTTCAGATGGTTGTTACGATATTACATTGTCTGTTTCTGATGTAAATGGCTGTTTATCTTCAGGTGTTTTTTCTGATTTCATTTGTGTTGAACCACTTCCAAATGCGGCTTTTTCACTTTCTACTAATGAATTGCCTATTTTGAATCCAAGTGTTCAAGTATTCAATAATTCTACTAATGCTACAAGTTATACGTGGTATTTTGGAGATGGAAATTCAAGTCAAGTGGAAAATCCAAATTATACCTATTCGGCTACTTCTGGAAGTTTTCTTATAAAATTGATTGCATCAAATAATGCGGGTTGTTTGGATACAGCGCAACAAGTAGTTACGATCGTTGATGATTTATTATTTTTTATTCCAAATGCTTTCACTGCAAATGGTGACGAAAGTAACAATGCTTTTGAGCCTATTTTCACATCGGGAATTGATCAGCAAAATTTCAATTTGTCGATTTTTAACAGATGGGGTGAAATAGTTTTTGAATCGAATGATCCAAATATCGGCTGGGACGGAACTTATAAAGGAATGTTAGTGCAAGAAGGTATTTACACCTGGATATTGCGCTTTAAATCGCCCAACAACGATAAAAAGCGAACATTTAATGGAAGTGTAACGGTATTGAAATAACTTGAAATACGAATAAAACAGAGAATTATTCTTTACCGATTGCAAAAAGAGTTGGCATTTTTGAAACATCAAAAGCATTTTCTTTCCATTGGGATACTTTCTTTGTTTGAATACGTTCTTCGTTTAAAGTCAAATTGCATGCAACACACAAAAGTGTGTCGTCGCTCAGTTCATTCAAAAGGTCTTCCAAAACATGCATTGAACGAAACGGAGTATCCATAAATAGCTGCGTTTCCCCCGAACGTTTTACGATTCCCTCCAATTCTTTGATTTTTCTAATACGGTCTTTTTTGTCTTTAGGTAAATATCCTGAAAAACGAAATTGTTGTCCATTAAAACCGCTTCCAATTAGGGTCAACAAAATACTACTTGGACCAACAGTTGGATAAACTCTAAATCCTTTTTCATGTGCCAAAGCAACCAGTTTTGCTCCTGGATCAGCAATTCCAGGGCATCCAGCTTCAGAAATTATTCCAATGTTATCACCGTTTTTCAACCAAAACAAAAACTTTCCTAAATCGGCAGAAGTTGAATTTTTGTTCAAAATTTCAAATTCAGAATCATCAATTGGGAAAGTTCGGTCTATTTTGCGCAAAAGTCTGCGCGCAGATTTTATATCTTCAACTGCAAATTTACGCAAGCCAATTGCTATTTCTTTTACCTGTTCAGGTAATATGTCGTTAGTTGTTTCTCCGCCTAAAGTATTCGGAATCAAGTATAAACTTCCTTTCAATTTGTTGTTTTTTTAAGATTGTCTAAAAAAGCAGTTGTTGCTTTGTCGAGTAATTCTATTACCTCTATGAAATTACTTGCTTCACCATAATAGGGGTCTGCAACTTCAGCATCTTCATTTGGAAATAATTCATTCAAATATAATTTTACTTTTTTTCGGTCAGCTTCGTTTCGAGCAAGTCTTAAAATAGTTGCTTTATTCGACTGATCCATGGCAAAGATAACATCAAATTCATCAAAATCACTTTTTACAAATTGTCTAGCTCTTAAATTTGAAATGTCTACTCCAAAATCATTTGCGTATTGAATCATTCTTTTATCTGGGGGTGAACCAACATGATAGTTAGCTGTACCGGCAGATTCAACAACAATTTTTAAATTTCTTTCTTTAGTTTTATGACGCAACCATCCATCAGCCATGGGAGAACGACAGATATTCCCCAAACAAACCATTAATACCTTCATTATTTAACAAATATGTTGGTAAATATAACAAAATCAAAGACTTGAATGATGTTCGATCGCAATCAATAAATATTCTTTGAAAAGCCTATTTTGCAAACTTTAACATTATAATTCCAACTTTAGTGATCCAAACACATCTTATAAGCGTTATATTAGTATTAGACCAACTTTAAACATTCATCATGAGACAATTAAAAATCGTAAAACAAGTCACGAATCGCGAAACTGCATCGTTAGATAAGTATTTACAAGAAATTGGAAAGGTAGAATTGATCTCTGCTGATGAAGAAGTTGAACTGGCTCGAAGAATTCGTGAAGGCGATCGTGCAGCTTTAGAACGATTAACAAAAGCCAATCTTCGGTTCGTTGTTTCTGTTTCTAAGCAATACCAAAATCAAGGCTTAGCTTTACCAGATTTGATTAATGAAGGGAATGTTGGTTTAATAAAAGCCGCAGAAAGATTTGATGAAACACGTGGCTTTAAATTTATTTCTTATGCTGTTTGGTGGATTAGGCAATCTATCTTACAAGCATTAGCAGAACAAGCACGTATTGTTCGTTTGCCATTAAATAAAATTGGAACAATAAATAAAATCAATCGTGCGTTCAGTGAATTAGAACAAATAAATGAACGCCCACCGTCTGCAGAAGAATTGGCAGATTTTTTAGAATGTTCTGTAGATGACGTTCGAAATTCAATGGCAAACTCAGGTAGACATATTTCAATGGATGCACCACTTTTAGAAGGAGACGAATCGTCGAGCAGCATGTATGACGTGTTACCAAACGATTCAATTCAAGGTCCGGAAGCAGAATTAAATAGAGAATCTTTGCGAAAAGACATAGAACGTTCTTTGTCATCGCTAACAGGAAGAGAAGGTGATGTGGTTCGTTTATACTACGGTTTAAATGGAAAACATCCTTTAAGTTTAGAGGAAATCGGAGATTTGTTTGACCTAACGCGAGAGCGGGTAAGACAAATCAAAGAAAAAGCAATTCGACGATTGAAACATACTTCCCGAAGCCGGATGTTGAAAACATACCTTGGTTAAGCGGGATCTACGTCGATAACTAGTCGAATAGGTTTAAAGTCAGGAACGCTATAGAATTGATCCGTTAATTCCGCTATGCGTTCCTTTACTTTTTTTAATGGGGCATCATTCTCAATTTTCAATACAATTTCTTTTATATATTGATTGTTTATTCGCGGAATGATTGGGTATTCTGGTCCAATTACTCGTTCACTGAAAGTGGCTCTTAATTGTTGTGCAAATGATGCAGCTCCATTTTCTACTTTTTCTCTACTAACGTGTTTCAAAGAAAAACGAATGATTTTGTAAAATGGAGGATAATGAAAGTTTCTGCGTTCTGAAATTTCAAATTCAGCAAAATTTATATAATCGTGCTCAATAATTCGATCTATTAACCAATGTGTTGGATTGTGTGTTTGTAGAATAACAGTTCCGCGTTTTTGTCTTCGACCGGCTCTTCCTGCAACTTGACTCATCAGTTGAAACGCTTTTTCAAATGCACGAAAATCTGTTTTTTTGATCAGCATATCGGCATCTAAAATTCCAACTAGAGATACATTGTCGAAATCTAAGCCTTTTGCAACCATTTGGGTTCCAACTAGAATGTTGATTTTTCGGTCTTCAAAGTCAGAAATTATTTTTTGATGACTGTTTTTGTTACGTGTGGTGTCTTGATCCATTCTTCCGATTGTAATTTCAGGAAAAAGCAGGGCTAATTCATCTTCTATTCGTTCTGTTCCGAAGCCATTCATGGAAAGGCGATTTGAACCACATTTTCCACAAGAACCCATTGGAGAAGCTGAATAGCCGCAATAGTGACAGAGTAAAATATTTTTTGTTTTGTGGTAATTAAGAGTGGTGTCACAATTCACACAATTAGGAGATTCCATACAAATTTCGCACGACCAAAACGGATTATAGCCTCTTCTGTTTTGAAATAGTATTACTTGTTCCTTTAATTCAAGTGCTTTTTCAATCTCTGAAATTAAAAGTGCTGAAAAGCTTCCTTTTAACTGATTTTGACTTTTTGCTACTTTTAAATCGGCAATAAAAATCTCAGGAAGTTCAACTTTTGAAAAACGTTCATTTAATTGTACATATCCAAATTTTCCTTCTTGAGCTTTGTAATAAGTTTCTATTGAAGGAGTTGCGGAGCCAAGTACAACCTTCGCCTTGAATCCGGAGGCTAAAACCATTGCCATGTCGCGCGCATTGTAACGTGGAGAAGGTTCATATTGTTTGAAACTAGATTCATGTTCTTCGTCAACAATAACCAAACCTAAATTTGAAAAAGGAAGGAAAATAGACGAACGAGCGCCCACAATTATTTGAAAATCTGAAGAGTTTTTGTTTTTAACCTTGTTCCAAATTTCAATTCTTTCATTCGAATTAAAGCGAGAATGATACACACCAACTGCTTTTCCAAAAATAGCAGCTAAACGGTCAATAAGTTGGGTTGTTAATGCAATTTCTGGAACAAGAAACAAGGTTTGTTTTTTTTCTGCAAGTGCTTTCGCAATTAAATGCATATAAATAGCTGTTTTTCCTGATCCAGTTATTCCGTGTAGTAAAATTGTTTTATTTTCTTGATGAAATGAATCTATTTCAGAAAGAGCTTGAACTTGTTTTTCTGACAGCTCAGGTAAATCTGAACTAAATTCATTTACATAATTTAAACGAGAGATAACCAGACTTTCTTGGCGAAGAACATTTTTTTTAATCAAACTTTTTAAACTACTATCTGAGCACCCTAGTCGAATTAATTCTTTTTTCTCTATTGGTTTTTCGTTATCTAAAACGCCTAAGTTTAATAAATTAAGAATTACTTTTTCTTGGCCTTCATTTTTAGGTTTTGAGGCTAAATCTGTTAACAATTCATTCAGTTGTTCCTCATTTTTAAAGTTTTCTTCTAGAAAAATGAAGGTCGATTTTTTTTCAACGAAACGTTCATTTAAATCTTCACGTGTAAGAATAATTCTGCGTTCAATGAGTTTTTTTATTATTGGTTGAATTGTTTTAACACCAACAATTTCAGATATTTCATTTAAATCAAGTTCATCTTGGATGGAAAGCGCTTCAACAATTAGGTATTCTTTGTCTGTTAATTCGCAGTTGGCAAGTTGAAAATCTGGATGAAGAATAACCTTGGTTTCACTTGCTAATTTAAAATAGGAGGGAAGAGCGGCATTCATGACATCTCCAATTGGCGCCAAATAATAATTAGCTATCCATTGCCAAAAAGCAAATTGTATTTGAAAAATAATGGGTGCATCATCTAGCACATGTTCCACATATTTTACTGTGTAATCTGTTGGTGCTGTTTCTGAAATGGAAGTAATAATTCCTGTTTGATATTTCGATTTCCCAAAGGGAACAATCACTCTTACAAAGCGCTGAATTTGATCGTTCATTTCATACGGAACGCGATATGTAAAAGATTTTGCCATTGGAATTGGCAAAATTACTTCAACAAAAAGGGTAATCCGTTCGCTCATATATAAAGAAGAAATAAGAGGGAATTTCTTCCGAATGATTTTAACTCAAGTCTAAATTTAATCTAAAAATAAATTAAAAGGATAATTACGGGCAGTAATTAATAAACGATCCATCAGAAGTGTTTGAAGAACAGAACAATAAACCACCGGTTCCCGTTATTCCTCCGTCACAAAGAACTCGAAGTGAATTTTGATCAATACATCTTGAACCCGAAACGCCTGTTAATAGAAACTCTTTCTTCTCTTGAACTGTCGTAAATCGAGAGGAAAATAAACCAACTGCTGTTCTTCCATCTGATGTTTTTAAATTCGTGTATGTAGGTTTCGTTTGAGCAAGAGTTGTTGAAGGTTTGTTTACAATTATATAACGACTTAACTCTTCTGAACCACCAGTAACAATCATTCTAAATTTTTTCAATCTTCTGCGGTTAATTGAAGCATCGTTTGTGCAATTTTGCTTTATTAACGAATAGAAATTTGCTCCAGAAAGTTGAAAGGAAACATCAATTGAACCTAGCTGAGAACCAGTTAATTCACCAACTCTCCATGAAAAAGTTTTATCTACAGATGTAGATCCAAAGCGTTCGTCGAAAGTAATTTCAAGAGTTGCATTCATTACTGCAGCTGTTCCAACGTTTGCCTTACACTGAGGAATTGAAAATTCTTTCACTCCACCAACAGTTTCTACAAAACGGTAACTAGAAATTGGACTCAAAATAGAGATATCACTCACCAAACCAGTTTCAGCAGTAACGGAATATTCGCCATCGTTCACTGTTGCTTTTAATCTGTATGTTGCACTTGCATTTAAAGGAGAAGCAGCAGTTGTTTTGAAATAATACAATTTTTGACTTGGACTAAAAAACGCACCCGGAACTTTCGTGTTCAAAGTAGTGTCAGCTAAGTTCCAAGAACGAATAACAACTCCACCAATTAGCTCATCAATAATTATTTCAGCTTGCTGGTAATAACTTGAATCAGGAACTTGAGCAACATCTAGTGCATTATTGAAACCTGCAAACGTTTTTGTTAGTTTCACATAGTGAACAGAGTCTGCTTTATCTAAAAGGCAAAACAAAATAGGTGTTTCTTTGTAATCACCAATTGAATCGATATCTTCATTACAAGAGCCTAAAAATAGTGCTGTAACAAACAAAATAGGGAGGAGTAAAAATTTCATTTTTTTCATTGTGCATCAAAGATACAGTTTTTTAATTAAATAAACTTTGTCATTTAATCAATAATTATAACACTTAAATCATTTATTTTACGCGATTAAAGCGCATTGCTTTGAGCATCCAATTAGGTAAAAATTCTCCTTGTTTTTTGTTTTTCAGATTAATATACCAACCAAATTTTTTCATGACTGGAACTTTATGCGTTTCAACAAATTCTATCCAAGTGCCATCCGGGTCTTCAATATAACTAAATCGGCCACCAGCTTCACCCATGTCAAATGTCTTGCCCGAATCTACTGTAAAAGGAAATCCTGCAGCGGCACATTCTGTTTGTAAAACATCCATTCCTTGCACATCAAAACACAAGTGAATAAAACCCCAATCTCCCCAAAATCTGTTTTGAAAAATAGATTTTGCATCCGATCTTTCAACTGCTTCAATAAGTTCAATTTGTGTTGGACCCAATAGTTTTGCAAACGGACCTTTACGCATTTCAGAGTGCTCTAACAAAACCCGACGAATTTTTTGGTTTCCATTCGGGATGTTGTCAAAGGCTGGAAAAGTCTCCGTAACATCGTAAACGATTTTGTCGTAACCCAATATTTCTTGGTAAAGTTTCAACGAAGTTTCAATTTTGCTAACACCTATCATTGAGCCGGCTACTCCGCCTGTTTGACCTTCAAATTTAGTGTCCATGAACCAACCACTGCCTTCAACAATATCGAATAAATTCCCATTTGGATCTAGAATTAAGAAATGTTTTTGTCCGTTTGGAAGTATTTGTGGTTCACACAAAATAGTTACTCCTTCTTTTTTCATGAAAGCATAGCTTGCATCAACGTTTTTTGATTTGATTCTGCAAGCAAACAAGCCATAATCTCCTAAAACTATCGGAAACATTGACTTTTCTGTGGGTCTGGAAGTGAATTGCCAAATTTCAAAACCGCCACCTCCTTCCATGCTAAGTGCTAAAGTTGCCGTGCGTGAATGAACTGTTTCGCCAGTATATCTTGTCATAAGGGGGGCTTCTGCAGCTTCCTCAAAAATGCGAACATCTACTCCAAATATTTTACGGTACCATGTCCAAACTTCTTGCACATTTGGAACACCGATTCCCATTTGTTGAATCCCACAAATAATTTTTTCCATGTTCAAAGTTAATTTACTTTTATTTATCGTACTGCTCGTTCATTAAAAATTATGAATCCATACGTGAAATTGAATGCAATAGGCCGTTTTTGATTCGGGAAATAGTTTGCCGTAAAGCGAAACGGACCAAAGGGAGAATGATAAATTATACTCGAACTAGCTAAAAACTGTTCGCCTTTAAAAGGTTTAGAATAGCCAAAATCGCCGTTGTCAAATTGAATAAGCGAAAGTATTGGCTGAAATAGATAACCATCAATTCTAAAATCAATTTTCTTTTTCAGCTTGTAAATTAAATTAAATCCAATACCAATATGCTGCGGCGAACGAAATTCACGCAGAAAATAAGTCTGCATATCTGGCAAAGGTTCGAATGAGTTCATGTTGAGAAGTGTAGCAGTGTAATTTTTCAGAAGAGATTGACTTGTTAAACTTGCAATACCATGAAAGCCAAGCGATAAAAATTTTAAATTTAAGGGAAAAACCTGAGCTTCACCTCTCAAATTGAACCATCTGTGGTGAAATTTATAGACGTATTTTTCAGCAGAAGTTGAGCCAGAAATGCTTCGTTCATATCCATCAATTAAGCGGGCAGAAGCTTTTAATAAAAATCCTTCAGATGCAAATTGTTTTCTATTTAAAGAGTTTTGTTCAATGACCCAAGAAATAGCTGTTCCTTTAATTTTTGTTCGATCTGTTGTGTCAAGATTAGTGAATAATTCAGTTTGATAGTAAGAATCATCAGTTTCATAATACCTTAGGTCGAAAGTGCTTTTTGAATTATTTAAGATAGGTAATTTCAATTGAATTCCAGCATAGGTTTCGTATTGAACTAAAAAAGAAGGACGAACATCTTCAAAAAATGTAGCGAAATTTCGAAAATAATCCCAACGCTGTGTTAAGCCATATAAACTAATCGTTATTGGATAATAAGAAGGAATATCGATGTCTAATTTTCCTTTTCCACTTCCATAAAACTTTCCGAAGTGACTGGAAAGTTCAATTTGACTTGCAAAACGATTCAAGCGGTGATAAGCAATTCGGGCAAAACCAGTATTAATTGCTCTTGAACTTACAATTCCCCCAACGCCAATTTCGAAAGGTTTTTTTGCAGTTACTTGGAGGGTCATTTTGTAAGTAGAATCAGTTTTTTTTTCTATTAACGGAAATAAATATTGAATTTCTTCAGTTGCATACATCCTAAAATATCTTTTTTCTAATGTAGTAGCTGAAATAAGTTCTTTTTTACTGTTTTTAAGAATAGACTTTCGTGCATAACTCTCGTCTTCTTTTTCTAATCCTTGTGCATTTATTTGTTCAAGTGTAATGGTTGAAATAGAAGAACGAAATTTCAAACGTTTACTTTCCAGTTGTTCTTTCTGTGTTCGTACTTCTATTTTAAGAAGAATACTGTCTAACTGCTTAATTGTTTCTAAGTAACCGTCGTTAATTGCTTTTTTTACTTGGCCAAAATCAAAGGTTGTAACATTTGTAGTGTGTTGAATAATATATCCGTTTTTTGTGGGTAAATTAAAGTTTGATGGAACGACCATCATGCTAACTAATTGCCCAATTAAGTCTTGTTCGTTAGGAGCTTCTGCATTGTAAGAAACATTACTTCCGATAATAAAATCTGGATGAAATTCATTGTTCAAAACATCTGCAGGGAAATTATTGTAAAGTCCGCCATCAAAATATAAAACTCCATCAATTTTTATTGGGTTAACAAAAAACGGAAAAGTCATTGATGCCCGAATAGATTGATTCAAATGCCCGCTCTTAAAAACAACACTTTTTTTATTGTAAATATCACTCGCAACACAACGAAAAGGAATAAATAAGCTATCGTAATTGTGGTTTTTGTTTGCTGAAACACTTCCAAATATGAGCATCATTTCGAAATCCATTAACTCAGGCCGTATATAATTTGTAGGAAGTATATTTCTGAAATTACTATCTAATGAAAAAGAAAAATCAAACACACTTGGGTCTTCTAGGTCTTTACGAAGTAAGAAGTTGTTCTTTTTTAAAACTTCTCCTTTCACCATTACTTGAAATTTCTCACTTAATACAAACGCTTCAATTTCTAAAGGAGAATATCCACTTGCATACATTCCACCAATTAAAGCTCCAGCTGATGTTCCGGTAATAAAATCTATCGGAACGCCTCGTTCTTCCAGTGCTTTTAAGGTTCCAATATGTGCAAAACCAGCTGCGCCACCTCCGCTCAAAACCAAACCAACGGATTGAGATGCTGCTTTAAAAAAACAGCAACAAATTGCTAGAGTTAAAACGAATTGTTTCATTTACTCTACAAATATAAGGAAAGTAAAATTTAAATATTATCTATTTCTGGGCTTTCTGAACGAAAATTACTCTCGAACTAAGGTTTTAATGATAACTTTGCATTATGAATATTGTTCTTAAAACCTTTTTTGGCCTAGAGCCAGCTTTAGCAGATGAATTAGTTGAATTAGGATACTCAGATCCAGTTCAAATGAATCGCGCAGTAAAAATTCAGGGTGAATGGAGCGATGTTTACTTTTTGAATTTGCATTGTAGATGCGCAATTTCTGTTTTGGTTGAATTGCATACGTTTACAATTCAAGAAGAAAAAGATTTGTATCACGAAGCAATGAAAATTAATTGGACAGAACTTTTTGATGTCAATAAAACATTTGCAGTTCGAGGAGCAGTTAACTCTTCTGTTTTCAACCATTCGCAGTTTCCGTTTTTATTGGTTAAAGATGCTATTGTTGATACATTTAGAGATAAAACCGGAGACAGACCGGATATTAATACCAAGTCGCCACATTTAGTTATCGATTTATATATTCGTGAAAAAGAAGGCGTTATTTCTTTAAATACAAGTGGCTTACCTTTGTTTCAGAGAGGTTACAGACAAAGTACGGGCGAAGCGCCTTTGAATGAGGTTGTTGCAGCAGCGTTAATTCGCATGTCGGGTTGGGACAGAAAATCTGCTTTTATTGATCCATGTTGTGGGTCGGGAACTTTAGTGATTGAAGCAGCTTTATTAGCGTGTAACATTCCGTCCGTTTTTGAGCGCAGTCATTTTTCATTTAAGAATTTAAAAAATTACGATGAAGAACTTTGGGAAGGTCTACTTTCGAAGGTTAACAAGTATGTGAAAGTTCTACCTGCACCAATTTACGGGTCAGATATTTCTTCTGAAATGGTTTTGAAAGCAAAAAGAAATGCTTCTGTTTTTTCATTCGGACGTTTAATTAATTTCTCTAACGAAAGTTTGGAAGAGTTAACTTACCCTGAAGCGCCGGCAACTTTAATCACAAATCCGCCATACGGAGAACGTATTTCTGCAGATTTAGAAGAGCTATACGGAAATTTGGGGACTACATTTAAACACAGATTACAAGGTTATTCTTGCTGTGTAATTTCATCTAGTGAAGAAGGTTTTCATGCAATTGCGCTTAAACCAGATAGAAAGTGGAAGTTGTTTAACGGCGATTTAGAATGTTCTTTTAGAAAATATTCGATTTATGCCGGAAGCAAAAAAGTAACTACAGACGAAGTAAAGTAAAACGCTTACTTTCAACTAAATTGATTGTTTCGATTAAGTATATTCCGGCTGGTAAATTTGAGAAATCGATTTCAATTTGTTGCTTTGAAGAACTAATTTCTTGTTCAAACTCTTGAACTATTTGTCCGAATTGATTTGTTGCTTTAATTTTAACTAGCTCGGGTTTATCTGTTTCGAAATCAATCACTGAAATTCCTGTTGTCGGATTTGGATAAATTTGATTTCTATTATTTCCAACTCTGAAAGCTACTAATTCGTCTAAATAACTTTCGTGACCGTTCAAATCTGTTTGAAAAAGTTGATAATAGGTGTAGCCAGTTTTTCCTGAAAAATCGACCATTTGATATTCCGATGCTTCACCAGACTCGTTTGCTTTAATTGTATTTAGTATAGAATAATTTAATCCATCATTCGATTTTTTGATTGTAAAAAACGCATTGTTTTCTTCGCGTTCTGTTTTCCAATTTAAAACTGTTGCGTTTTCCTCCACTTCAAGAGAGAACTCCAATAAAGAAACGGGAAGAATAGTTGGAGTTAAGATACAATCATTGTCGCCATAACTAGCTGCCGGACCACCAATATCTGTCCATGTAGCAAAAGCTCCATCTGTTCCAAAGCCACCAGGCAAAGTATAGTTGTAATCAATAATTGTTGTTGTTGCTGAAGTATTCGTAATAGATGTTCTAAAAAAGCGGGTGTTAACAGCTCCTGTTCCATTTACAAAATTACCACCTGAACCCCAATTAACATCATTTGAATAGGTAATGTAAATTGGACCCATCGGGCACAAACCTGGCCAGTTTAATGAACTAGCGCAGATGCCGTTTTGTACAACTAAAATTATTGAATTTGGAGGAACGGTAGTATTCGTAGCTTCGATTAATAGATTAGGAGCACAGCCAGCAGCTGTGTTTAATATTGCTGTTGTAGCTGGGTTTGTAACCAATCCTGCATCGGTGTAATTAGTTCCTGGTGGAGAAGTTGTTCCATAACTAATATTTACATTCGTAGAATTTACTAAAACACTAGAAGCTCCCGTGTTTAAGAAAATGATTTCATTGTTTCCTTCAGAACAAGTTCCGGCACATGAATTAATCAAACAACTTTCCATGTAAGGTGCTTGTCCGAAACATGGTTTTGTTATAAATGAGATTAAAAAAAATAAAATGAGTGTGAACGTTTTCATTTTCAAATGTTTTCACAAATTTACGACCGATAAACTTTGTGCATGTTTACAAAAAATGAACAAATTGTTTATTTCGACCAAGAACGGTTTAGTGCTAGTTGAAGTTGGTAAATGAACGGCTAAGTACTAAATTTTTAGTATGAAACTGATTGAATGGAAGTTTTATGAACAAAAAACCCCGCATTTGCGGGGTTAAATATTTTGTTGAGTAGGAATTATCTTTTTTCGATTGGAACATAATCACGGTTTGTTTCACCAATATAAATTTGACGCGGACGGCCAATTGGTTCGCCACCTTCCATCATTTCTTTCCATTGAGCAATCCATCCTGGTAAACGACCTAATGCAAACATTACTGTAAACATTTCAGTAGGAATTCCTAATGCTTTGTAGATAATTCCAGAATAGAAATCTACATTAGGGTATAAATTACGCGCTTTGAAATATTCATCTTCTAAGGCAACTTTCTCTAATTTCTTTGCAATTGCTAAAAGAGGATCGTCGATTTTTAATTTCTCTAAAACATCATCACACGCTTTTTTGATAATTGTTGCGCGCGGATCGAAGTTTTTATAAACTCTATGTCCGAAGCCCATTAAGCGGAATGAATCGTCTTTGTCTTTTGCTTTCAATACCCATTTATCAACGTCGCCACCATCGTTGTGGATTTTCTCTAACATTTCAATTACAGCTTGGTTAGCTCCTCCATGAAGTGGACCCCACAAAGCTGAAATTCCAGCAGAAACTGTTGCATATAAGTTTGCCTGAGAAGATCCTACAATTCGAACTGTAGAAGTTGAACAGTTTTGTTCGTGATCTGCATGTAAAATCAATAATGTATTCAACGCTTCTACAACAACTGGGTCAACTTTATAATCTTCAGTTGGCATTGCAAACATCATGTGCATAAAATTTTCACAATAATTGTACTCGTTTTTAGGGTACATAAACGGATGGCGCATTGAATTTTTGAATGCCCAAGCAGCCAACGTTGGAAGCTTTGCCAATAAACGAAGTATAGTTAAATTCTTTTTTTCAGCAGATCGATTTGGGTCTAAACTTTCTGGATAAAAAGTAGAAAGCGAACAAATCATTGCAGAAAGAACTCCCATTGGATGAGCTTGAGCTGGAAACGCTTCGAAGAATTGTTTCATGTCTTCGTGCACAAGGGTATGTTTTTTAATATCGTGTGTAAAATTGTCTAATTGCGTTTGTGTTGGTAGCGCACCATAAATTAACAAATATGCAACTTCAATAAAACTTGCTTTTGCGGCCAATTGTTCAATTGGATAACCACGGTAATGAAGAATTCCTTCTTCTCCATCTAAAAAGGTAATCGCAGATGTTGTTGCACCTGTATTTTTGTAACCTGAATCTAAAGTAATATAACCAGTTTCTTGACGCAACTTCGTTATATCGATTGCTTTTTCGTTTTCAGTTCCTTCGATAACAGGGAATTCATATACTTTACCTCCCAATTCAATTTTAGCAATTTCGCTCATCTTTGTGTGCTTGTAATTATTGATTTTTATTTTGTCGCCTAAAATTAGCAAAGAATTGATTAAAAAATCAATTTCCTTAAAAAAAAATTAACTAAAGATTCTCCAAAGTATAATTCAGCATTTTTGTGTACAAATGATTGCGGGTATTTCCCCCATAAATTCCATGGTTTTTGTCAGGATACATAAACATATCAAACTGTTTGTTTGCCTTCACTAAAGCAGTAATTAATTCCATCGAATTTTGAAAATGAACGTTGTCGTCTGCAGAACCGTGAACCAGTAAAAAGTTCCCTTTCAATTTTGAAACATGATTTATTGGTGAATTATCGTCGTAACCTGAAGCGTTTTCAGCAGGTGTACGCATGAAACGTTCAGTGTAAATATTGTCATAATATCTCCAACTTGTTACTGGAGCAACTGAAATACCCATTTTAAAAACATCTGCGCCTTTTGTCATGCACGAAGCTGCCATAAAACCTCCATAACTCCAGCCCTGAATTCCAATTCTATTCGGATCGACGTAGGGCATGTGACCAATAAATTGAGCAACAGCAATCACATCTTCCGTTTCAAGCTTGCCCAATTGTAGATAAGTAGATTTTTTAAATTCTTCACCTCTATACATCGTTCCACGGGGGTCAACCGAAAGAACTATATATCCTTTTCGTGTGAGCAATTCATGATACATTTGACCTGAGCCTTCAAATTCGTTCGAAACCGTATTGTTTCCTGGTCCGCAATAAACAGTCATATATAAAGGATACGATTTTTCTGGACTAAAATCTGCTGGTTTCATCATCCATGCATTCAACATCGTTCCGTCGGCTCCGGGTAATTGAATAAATTCTTTTCTTACAACTTTCAAATCTTCTAAGCGCTGAGCAAGTTCTTTGTTGTCTTCCAAAACCTTTATTTCTTTTCCTGAGCTTTCACATAATGTATGTGTAGGAACCGTATTCGCAGTTGAACTTTGACGAATAAAATAATTGAAACCCGTTGAAAAATTTGCGTAATGGCTGCCCTCTAATGGTGAAAGGGCTGATTTTTTGGTTCCATCTAAAGAAATAGACGACAAAACGCGGTTAATAGCACCGTTTTCAGCAGAAGCAAAAAAGACAGTTTTAGATTTTTCTTCAAGTCCATAATATTCGATTACATCCCAATTACCTGTTGTAATTTGTTTTTGGGTTCCATCAAAATTTAATTGATAAATGTGGTTGAATCCACTTTTTTCAGACATGCGAATCAATGATTTTCCGTCAGATAACAACTCTAAATTGTTATCAATATCTATATATGTTTTCGATGTTTCTTTGTAAATCAACTTTGAAATTGGTTTTTTCATATTGGAAACCAACAAATAACTCAATTCACTTTGATGGCGGTTCATGGTTAAAACAATTACTTCATTAGAAACTGGCGACCATTCAAATCGCGGTAAATATTCGAATGTTCCAAGATTAACTAGTTTAATTTTACCCGATTTGGCATCGGCAATATGGAAAGTGATTTTCGAATTGTCTTCTCCAGCTTTTGGGTATTTGAATTTATTTTGATTCGGATATAACTCGCCATACATTGTCATTTGAAACTCTTTTACTTTTGTTTCATCAAAGCGCATAAATGCAATAAATTTTGAATCTGGTGACCATGAAAAACCTTGTGTAATTGCAAATTCCTCCTCATAAACCCAGTCTGTTGTTCCATTGATTATTTGATTTCGCTTTCCAACTTGAGTAATTTGTTTTGTTTTGGCTGAAATTATATCATAAATGTATAAATCATTCTTTTTAACATAAGCAATTTTAGTTTCATCCGGAGAAAAAGTGGCCAATGTTTGTGGAGCGCTTCCAAGGTCTAGTTTAAAACATTTTTTTGTTGAAATGTGGTAGAAATAATACTGTGTTGAAAAACTATATCTATAAATAGATTGTGTTTGCGTGGTAAGTGTTAAATAGTTACCTGATTGAGAAAGAGTTGCATCATCGAAAGCTAATAGTTTGCCATCAAATTGAATACTTGACAATTCTACCAGTGTTGAACCTGCTCCGTCAAAATCTTTGAAACTATATTTTTTTAAAACGGACTTTCCACTTTCATTCACAATTTTCGTGAAATGTTCTCCGTCAGGAAGCGAAGTGAAACCTTCTACCCCTTTTGCATAAAAATCTCCAGTTCGAGTTATGCGTTCAACTGTTAATTCTTGACTAATTGCAAAGTGACTATAGAATAGAAAAAGTGCGAATAATTGTTTCATAAAATTGTATTTTGAACAAAAATATAAATTCACAACACTTTTCTTACTTTTTGTTGAAAAAAAAACCTAAAAACCTAAATCGATAAAGCATCCGCATTTATTGAAAAAGCTAAGCAATGGTGGAAAAAATTATTAAAAAGTTAACAATTTCATAATAAAAACTCTTTTCAATTGGCGTAATTTTGCAGCAATCAATTAAAAAATTGAATTACAATTATAAACTACATAAAATATGAAAAAATTATTACTTGCTTTTGGTTTAATATCTTTTGCTGCTTCAGCTCAAGATTGTGCTAAAATTTTTATTTCAGAATATGTTGAAGGATGGTCAAACAACAAGGCATTAGAGATTTACAATCCAACTTCTTCTTCAGTAAACCTTTCTGAGTATTTTGTTGCACGTTATTCGAATGGTTCAGCTTCAGCAACTGTTTTAAAATCTGTTCAATTATCTGGCACTATTGCTCCTTATGGTGTTTTTGTTGCTGTACTTGACAAGCAAGATCCGAACGGTGTTGGACAAGAGGCTCCACTTTGGGATTCATTACAAGTTCGTGCAGATGGTTTTTTCTGCCCAGATTACAATGTTTCAGAATGTTTTTATTGGAACGGAAATGATGCAGTTATGTTGGCAAAAGGAAATTTAACTGGCTTACCTTCAACTACACTAATCAATGCTGCAAATATTCCAAGTTTTGCAATTATTGATGTTGTAGGTAAAATTGGTGAAAATCCTGCAGATGCAACTGGCTCATCGGCTGGTAACGCTGGTGCTTGGTCTACACAGTTTCCTTACAATTCGGGAGCAGGTGTTTTAATTACACAAGACCATTCATTAATTCGTAAGTCTACTATTTTAAAAGGTGTAACAGCAAACCCTTCTTTTTTCAATGGTTTAGCAGAATACGATTCTATTCCTGCTGTAACTTATTTGTTTGATGATGTTACAGGAGACACAATTGTTGGTGGTTCAGGTAACCCAATCCAATTCGGAAACTGGTTTTCATTAGGTGTGCACAATTGCGCATGTACTCCACTTTCTATTGACGAGGTAAAACAAGTTGAAATGTCTGTTTATCCAAATCCAACTTCAGATGGTTTAGTTTACATTAAAAATGCAACTGACGTAAAGTCAATTTCAATATACAATGCTTTAGGTCAACAAGTACAAGGTTTCAACACAAATTCTAACCCGAATTTAACTTTAAAAATGGGTGAAAACAGAGGAGTTTATATTGTTCGTTTTAACATGGCAGACGGAACTTCAGTTACAAAAAGAATAGTAGTTAAGTAATTATTAATAAAATAGTTGAAGGTTCATTGTTCTCAATGAACCTTTTTTTTGAACCGATGAAAAAAATTCTCTCCTTATTCTTTTTACTCGCATTGGGTAATCTTTTCTCTCAAACGGCTTCGGTTGTTGGTGTAGTAAAGGATAAACTTTCAAATGAAGGAATTCCAAGCGCTACTGTTGAAATTGCTGGTAAAAAAGTGATTACTGATGTAGATGGAAACTATATTCTATCAGATATTCCTTACGGAACTCAGAAAATTACAATCGCTGCTTACGACATGGATACAGTTAGTTTTACTTTAAAAGTAAACAGCCCAAGCGTTATTCAAAACATCGAAATGGGTGGCGGAACTGAATTCGAAGAAATTAAAGTGATTGCAAATATCAATACAGATCGAATTACGCCTATTCCATTAACACGAATTACTGCAGAACAAATTGCAGAAGAATTAGGCTCGCGCGATTTACCCATGATTTTGAATGCAACGCCAGGTGTTTACGCTACTCAAACTGGGGGTGGAGACGGCGATGCCCGCATAAGCGTGCGAGGTTTTGACCAACGAAATATTGGCGTTATGATTGATGGAGTTCCGGTGAACGATATGGAAAACGGTGCGGTTTATTGGTCGAACTGGTTCGGTTTAGATGCAATCACCAATCAAATTCAAGTTCAACGAGGTTTAGGTTCAACAAAACTTTCTATGCCTTCCGTAGGAGGTTCGATGAATATTGTAACCAGTGGAATTGGTGGAAGAAAAGGCGGAACAATTAAACAAGAATTTGTTACCGGAAACTTTATACGCACTTCCTTAACTTACAATACTGGTTTATTGAAAAACGGTTTTGGTTTTACAGGTTCATTGTCTTATAAACAAGGCGACGGATGGGTAGACGGAACCCCAACTCAAGGTAAATTCTATTACTTGAAAGCACAGAAAAAAACAAAAAAACACTTAATTTCTTTTTCTGTTTTTGGCGCTCCGCAACAACACGGACAACGCTCTTTTTACCAACCAGTTCAATATTGGGACACAGCTTATGCTACTCAGCTAGGTGCAACGGTTACCAATGCAAGTTCTTTGAATAGAGGAATTCGTTACAACCAACATTGGGGTTATATTACCCGAGGAGGAAGTCGTGAAGTGTTAAACGAACGCACGAATTTTTACCATAAACCACAAATTACACTAAAAGATTTCTGGACAGTTAATAAAAAACTGTCTATTTCAAATATCGCATATATGTCTATCGGAAGAGGTGGAGGTACGCGTGTAGCTAACTCTGGCGGACTAATTTACGATTCAATAGGTCAGATAGATTGGGATCAAGTGGTTTTGACAAATCAAGTTGATCAGTTATTCGGCGGACCAGCAGTAGATCCTCTGTATTCAACCACAGAACTGAAAGCCACACAAGTAATTGTTGCAAGCTACAACAACCATTTTTGGGTTGGTTATTTGCCGCAATTCTCTTACGAAGCTTCCAAAGAACTGAAAATTGCAGGTGGTTTAGACTACCGTTTTTACAAAGGCGAACATTACCAAGCAATTCACGATATGCTAGGTGGAGATTATTATATTCGAACAGACAACGCAAATGATCCAAATCCGATGCAACGTTTGGGCGATAAAATTGCATTAAACACCTTCAACAATCACCGCGATGGATTGGTGCAGTGGGCCGGAGCTTTTGGTTCTGTTGAATATGCAACTTCTCGTTGGACAGGTTTCTTAAACCTTTCAGCGGTAGTGAACTCCTACAAAGGAATAGATTATTTCGAGAAAAAAGTAATAGAAATTGGCGACACGGTTCTGAGAATTGGAGCAAATGACACCATTCAATATCAGGGACAAGAATATACCGCTTCTTCAGAAGGACTTGCTTATTTTCAAACCGATTGGAAGTCAATTCCAGGTGGAACTATAAAATTTGGTGGAAGTTATATAATAAATGAATTTTCAAATGTATATGTAAACGCAGGTTATTTGTCGCGCACACCCTTATTTAGTAATGTGGTTGATAACAATTCCAATTCAATTTTTGAAGCAATCGAAAACGAAGTTATTCAAGCAGTAGAATTGGGTTACTCGTTCTCTGGAAAGAAATTTGGTGCAAATGTGAACGGATATTACACCAATTGGATAAATAAACCATTCCCTTTTGGAGTGTCAATTCCCGATCCGGCAGATCCGACAAATACTATTCAGGTAAATATAAATGGAATGGATGCCATTCATATGGGTGCAGAATTAGATTTAGCTTACCAGCTCACTAAAAAAATTGGTGCTGAATTTATGTTTTCTTTAGGAAACTGGACATGGAATTCAGCAGATACATTCCGTTTACCCGAATTCAATTTGAATTATGGTTTCGATGCAAAGGGAGTTCACGTTGGAGATGCAGCTCAAACAATGTTAAATGCCTCTATTCGATATGAAGCATTCAAGAATTTTTATGTGAAAGCACAATACCAATGGTTCGATCGTTATTACGCTAACTTCAGTCCGTTTGCCCTTCAAGGAGCGAATGCAGGTCGTGAAGCTTGGAAAATACCTTCTTATGGTTTGTTTAATGCTTTTATTGGTTACTCGCGTAAAATGGAACCATTTGGAATTTTCATAAATGCGTCTGTTACAAATATTTTAGGTAGTAGTTTTATTACTGATGCCAACGACAATGCAACAACTGGTGCCGACACTTTTGATGCAAATTCAGCTAACGTTATGTTTGGTCAAGGGAGAAGAATAAATCTTTCACTTGGAATTAATTTTTAAAAACACACAACAATGAATAAAAAATTATTATTTGGTTTGTTATCCTTCGTTTCAATTGGAGCAACAGCACAAACTGATATTGCGAACGCACGAACGTTTGCAATTGGTCAAACAGTTACAATCAGAGGAGTTGTAAGTAATGGTAGTGAATTAGGAAACATTCGTTACATTCAAGATGGAACGGCTGCACTGCCTGCTTTTGGCGCATCTTTATCGGGTGTTCAACGTGGAGATTCAATTACGGCAACGGGAGTTTTGTTTGATTTTAGTGGATTATTGGAGTTGTCTCCAACTAGCTCTTTCACGAATCACGGTCCAAATACTGTTTATGCAGCTCAATCAGTTCCAATTCTTTCAATTGGTGAACCTTTAGAAGCACAATTGTTGCAAATAGATAACGTAACATTCGTAACTGCAGGAACATTTGCTGGAAACACGAATTACAATATCACTGATGGTTCAAACACTTTTGCTATCCGCATTTCAAATGGTTCAAATTTAGTAGGAACTGCTATTCCAACAGGAACAATATCTGTTAGAGGTTTATTGAGCCAGTTCAATGCAGCTTATCAGTTATTGCCCCGCGATTTATTGGATATTTTCCCTTATGTTGCGCCAGCAAAAGAGATCAACGTTAAGATTGGAGCTACAACTTTGTTAACAGGAAATGAATATGTTGTTGGAACTAATCCGATAACTACTTTCACAATCGAAAATTTAGGAACTGGAAATTTAACGGTTGCTGGTTCAGCGCTTTCAGGAGCTAATGCTGCAGATTTTTCTACACCCTTTGCTGGTCAAGTAATTGCTGGTGGAACTTCAGTAAACTTAGTTTTGAATTTTGCTACTTTAGCTAACGGTTCTCGTTTTGCAACATTAACTATCAATTCAGATGATGCTGATGAAGCAGCTTACACAATCGATTTGTACGGAATTGGTGCAAACGGAGTTGCAACAGAACCAACAACAAATGCGTCAAATTTACTTTTTCAAAATATTGAAGCATATACTTTTAGCGGAACTTACACAGCAGGAACGAACGCTGAAAACTATTTGGTTTTATGGTCTAACAATGGTGCAATAACAGGAACACCATTAGATGGAACAAACTACAAACGTGGTGATGTTCTTGGAAATGCAAAAGTTGCTTATGTTGGACAAGGTTTATCTTTTACTCCTCGTCACGTTATCGCAAATCAAGATTTCGATGTGAAAGTATTTGCTTATAATGGTCCAGCTGGTTTTGAAAACTATATTACAACTGCGCCTGCAACAGGAACTGTTTCTTCTTCAGGAAATGCAGCTGGTTCTTATTACACTGGAATAGATAAACAAAGTCCGAGTTTTATTGCTGATTTATCGGCATTAATCAATCCGCACACAGTTATTTCTTACGGAAATTACAAATCTACTGTAATGGCGCAATTCGAAGTGAGAGACACAACAAACGGTCAGTCTTATGTAGAATGTGCATATTCAGGAGAACGTAAAGTATTTAATGATCCGTTTGACTGGACACCAACTGGATATTCTAGAGAGCACACTTATAGCCATTCATGGATGCCAACATTCCCAGCAGACGCTCCTGCAAAACCTGAATATTCAGATCAACATAACTTATATCCTACTAATTTAGCGAATGCAAATTCTCCTCGTTCAAACTTGCCACTAAATGAAGTTACAGGAACTGTAGTTTTTAATTATTTAGGAGGAAGTGTTGGTTACAACGGTGCTCAATTGTGTTACGAACCAAGAGAAGCGAACAAAGGAAATGCTGTTCGTTCAATGATGTATATGGCAATATGTTACAATACGGTTGCAGGTAATAACTGGGGTGTAAGTACAAATCAACCGCAAGATGTTATGCAAGCTTGGCACGAATTAGACCCAGTTGATGATTATGAAATTGCTCGAAATGAATACATTTTTTCACAACAAAACAACCGTAATCCGTTTGTTGATAGTGCTTCTTTTGCATGTTTCGTCAATTTTACAAACGTAACCTACGATCCATCTGGTTGTAGTTTAGGTTTAAACGAACAATTGTTAGATGCTAATTTCTCAGTTTTCCCAATTCCAACAAGTAATGAATTGTATTTACAAGTGAATGGAACTAAGATTTTGAATTATTCAATTACTGATTTATCAGGAAAAACAATTGTTTCAGAACAAAACATTTCCGAAGACGTGATTAATTTAACAACTACAAACTTAGAGAAAGGAACGTTTTTTGTAACAGTTCAAACTCCATTTGGAAACGCTAGTCGCTTGATAGTGATTGAATAAAATGCGGTTTTTAATTCTTATATTGATGATGGGAGCAGGTCTTTTGGCCTGTTCTCCTCGTTTTGTACCAGAGCTAACAGAACAGCGAACAGTAATCAAAGAACAAAGTTCTGTTGTAGAAATAGATTCACTTATTGCTCCATATTCTCGAGAATTGGCAAAGACGATGAATGAAAAACTAGCTTTTGCACCGCACAATTTATTGCAAGGAAGGCCCAATTCAACTATCGGTCAGTGGATTTGTGATCAACTCGTTCAGTTTGGAATAGATTCACTTAAAAAAAACGATGCACCCATTGTGTCAATAATTAATACAGGTGGAATTCGCTCTCCATTTCTTGCAGGAAACATTACTGTTGGAGACGTTTTTAAAGTAATGCCTTTCGATAACCAATTGGCAATTGCTAAAATCTCAAAAGAAAAATTCAATCAAATTGCACCATATTTGAAACAAAGTGGGGGAGAACCAATTTCAGGATTTACCTTTATTGGCGATTCACTAAAACTAGAAAACTCGAGTAATTCTGATTTTATTTATGTTGTTACAACAGATTATTTATTGAGCGGAGGAGATAAAATGACCTTTTTAAAAGATCCAATTGAAGTTTTTTATTATCCAACTTTGTTGAGAGATTGGTTAATTTACAGGATTCGAATTAGCGGAACCCTAACTTTTGAAGTCGAAGAACGTATTCGTTTTTAATAGATAGTTTAACAAAAGTATTTTTACGTACTTTTAAAGAAGTATAAACGTTTTCAGTATGAAAAGAAGTTCATTTGTAAAAACCCTAGGTGCAGTCGGACTTGGTGCAATTTTAGTTCCTTCCTTGTCTAGTTTTTCAAAAAAGAAAAAGTGTAAATTAACTATTTTACACACCAACGACACTCATTCTAACATCGATCCATTTCCAGAAAATCACCCAAAATTCCCTGGTCAGGGCGGAGCTTCCAAAAGGGCAAGTTTAATAAATCAAATTCGTGCAAATGAAGAGCATGTTTTGTTGTTAGATGCAGGTGATATTTTTCAAGGAACTCCTTATTTCAATAAATTCAAAGGTGAATTAGAGATGAAACTGATGTCTCAAATGGCTTATGATGTTGCTACTTTAGGTAATCATGACTTTGATATTGGAATAGATGGCTATATGACTGCAAAAAAACACGGAACTTTTCAAGTTGTTAATGCGAACTATAATTTGGATGCAACAGCGCTAAATTCAATCGTAAAAAAAAATGTAATATTAAAAAAAGGTAGAATTAAAATAGGAATTTTCGGACTCGGAATTGATTTAAAAGGTTTGGTTCCTGAAAAAAATACGCTCGGAATCTCTTACATAGATCCAATTAAAGTAGCTTTAGAACAAGTCGCTTTTTTAAAGAAAAAAAATTGTGATTTGATTATCTGTTTATCTCACTTGGGTTACGATTATCCTTCAAACGTAACTAAAATTTCTGATCTGAAACTGGCAAAACAAACAGCCGGCATTGATTTAATTATTGGTGGACATACACATACTTTTTTAGACAAAATCACCTCCATTCAGAATAGTGAAAACAAACAAGTCTTTATCAATCAGGTTGGTTATGGAGGATTGCAACTCGGACGAATCGATTTTGATTTTTCAGACAACAAACTCAAAGAACTTTCTAACTCAGAAGTAATTCAAATAAACAATAAAGTGTAATACATTGTTGCGCTCAAAAAAATCGAGTTGCGGTTTTCCGTACATGTTTTATTTTGAATCAACTATCTTTGTAATCAAATAAGAAATAAGTTTCTTAAAACTACGTTAATAACTAAAATTATATACATGAAAAGCATCTTAATATCAGGTTTAACATTGATGAGTTTTTTCGCTCAAGCACAAGAATCACAACAAGTAATTATTGTTCGCGATGGTAAATCTCCGAAGTCGAAACAGCGAAATGAAGTGGAAGAACGAAATGTAGAAAACTACGAAGCGTTCAAGTTCGATCCGTTACGTATGGCAATTGGAGAAATAAATTTTTCTTGGGAACACCGCTTAGCTGAAAAAGTTAGTTTTGAAGTAGAATTAGGTCCAACAATTTCTGAATTAAGATATTTCAACACGACTGTTGATTTTATTCACCAAGAAGGAACGAAATCTGGAAGTATGATGGGGTTTTTAGCATCAGGAGCAATTCGTTATTACCCAACAAAAGATTTATTTGCGATGAATAAGTTATACATTTCTCCACGAATTAAATTCCGTCAATACAATTCAAACAATACGAACGAACTGATGAGCGATTCTAAAATTGGTTTTAGAAAAGAAGTCCTTTTTAGTTTTATTGTTGGAACCCAGCGCTGGTATTCAGATAATTTTGCGTTTGATTATTATGCAGGTGTTACAATCGGGAACATGAATAGCCGTGAATATTTTGTGAATCAAACTTATGACGGTACAACAGGGCAATTCTATAACAATTGGCGCGAAGAAAACGAACGTTTCGCTAGATTTACACTAACAGTTGGAATGAAAGTTACCGTTGGGAATTAATTTTTTAACAATTTAATTTTCAAATAAAAAAAGCCAGAGGAAAATTCTTCTGGCTTTGTGTATTCTGTTCCACCAAAACTATGATTAAGATCCACAAAAAGATATACGAATACAACAGATTAGTTAAATTCATTCTGAAAAATTTCTGCCCTTTTAAGATGTAATCTGTAAATCTTGAATTTTAAAAGAAAACTATTCCTTCAATTAATAGCTGCTATTTTATTAATTGCAAAACTCTAAAGATAGTTCACATGGAAATGTCAAATTAGGATAGTTTGATAGGGATTTCAAAACCATCAAAAAAAAAATTGATTCTATTTTTTATATTAATTTTAACTCACAATTTTTGAAGTCGAATTTTGGCGTTCATTTTAAATTATATTTTTTTTAAAACGGATTCCAAAGTGCTTTTACATGAAGAATAACCGTTTTCAACTAAACAATAAAAATACTAAGCTCAATATGATACCAAAACTTCTTTCAAAACGAATTTATCGATGGCTTTTTTCAATTTTATCTGGAATTTTACTTGTCGTTTCTTTTCCAAATACGGGTAGTTTTTATCCGCTTATTTTTATTGCTTTTGTGCCCCTGTTACTTATCGAGAATTATTTAACGGGCAATAAAAACAGCTCTTTATTTGTTTTTGCACATGCTTACTTAGCTTTTTTTATTTATAATTTGGGTGTTACTTGGTGGGTGTATAATTCAAGTGTGGAAGGCGGACTGATGGCCTTTTTTGCCAATAGTTTATTAATGGCTTTAGCTTTTTTAGTTTATCATAGAATTAACAAGAAAATTGGAGCTAAATGGCGTGTTTTGCTATTTGCTTCTATTTGGCTTTCGTTCGAATTCTTTCATTTTAGATGGGAACTTTCCTGGCCTTGGTTAACTGTTGGAAATGTTTTTGCAAATTCACCAATTTTAATTCAATGGTATTCAATTACAGGAGTCTTAGGCGGAAGTTTATGGATATTAATTGTTAATGGGTTGTTTTCAAAATTTTTGATTTCTTCGAATGTGGGTGTTTTTAAAAAGAACAGTTTACAAAAAATTGCATTTATTTTAATTCTACCGGTTTTAATTTCACTTGCTCTTTTTTATACTAAAAGCACTTCCGGAAAACCTTTTCGCGTGCTTTTACTTCAGCCAAATGTAGATCCCTTTTCAAAGTTTTCAACTTCTAGTGAACAACAATTAAATTCACTTCTTTCACAAATAGATCATTCAATTTCATCGAAAACTGAATTAATTGTAGCCCCTGAAACGTCGCTTCTTCCCGGATATGCTTTCGATGAAGACCGAATTGACAAAGAAATTGTTTCACATTTATTTCGAGAGAAAAGAGCTGCTTGGAACAATGCCGACCTGTTAATTGGTGCAACAACTCAGCGTTTGTTTAACTCAAAACACAGCCATGTTTCGAAATACATTCCACAAATGAATGCATATTATGAAACCTATAATTCTTCTTTGCTTTTTAGCGAACGAGCTAAAGTAAATGTTGTGCACAAATCAAAACTTGTTTTGGGTGTTGAAAAAATTCCATTTTCTAGTATTTTTCCATTTTTAGAGAATTTAGCAATTGATTTGGGCGGAAGCTCCGGAACTTTAGGTATTGAAAAAGAATCGAAAGTCTTAAACACAAAGGGAGTTTCTTTTTCTCCTTCAGTTTGTTACGAATCTATTTATGGAGAATTTGTGGCTAAACAAACAAAAAAGGGCGCGCAATTTATAGCAATTATTACAAATGATGGCTGGTGGGGAAATTCTCCCGGACATAGGCAGCATTTTGCCTTAGCTAGACTGCGCGCAATTGAAAACAATAAATATGTTATTCGATCTGCAAACACCGGAATTTCTGGTGTAATTAATAATCGGGGAGAAGTAGTTTCAAAAACTGAATATTGGAAAAAAGATCAGATCAACGCAACTATTTTCTTGAATAGTTCGAAAACAATTTATCAGTATTTTGGAGATTTGATTGGTTATTTCGCATTAGTTGGAGCTGTTGTTTTTTATGCAATGCGCTGGCTAGGTAAAGCAAAATGAAGAGTAAGTTTCTAAATTTAGGAATTCAATAGTTTTTAAAACCTAGCTTAATTCATAATTAATAATCCAAACCGATCTCTTTTCCTTGTTGAATAAACGATGAATTCATTCGTCCGATTATTCACTTGTGAAATCTTCAAACTCACATAGCCATCTGTATCATTCATTAGTGAAATGATTCGTCTTTTTTCTTTTCCATCAGCACAATTTATACTAACTTCTGCTAGTGCATAATTCTTTTTTCTAGTCGGAAAATTAAACGTTCTATTGAGATCTCTGTATTTCCCTAAATCATCATAATTACCAGCATTGTCATTGAAATAGCAAAATAATTCGTCCTTATTTTCAATTACTTTCGACGATAGAAAAAAGCCAAAATCGTTTGTAGAATGTTGCGATTTAGGAATTTTCTTTATCCACGAAAAATTTCCAGCCGAATCAATTTTATAAAACAACAAATCGTTGTATTGGTAATGACTAATCATTTGAGTCATTCCGCGCGCATCTGTTGTTGCTTGTTCATAGAAATAATATTGCTCGGCAACTATAATTAAACCGCCATCATCCTGAGGAAATACGTTTCGAAATGCATAATTCAGTAACTGATTGCCGACTGCCAAATCTGCGTTCTGATTTTCCATAAATAACAAGCGGTTTTCATTTGTTTCGTTTTCTAATATTTCGGAAGGAAATTCAAAAACTTTCGCCAAAACCTCTTTCTTTTTCGTTAAATCAATTCGTTGATAAAACACGCCTTTTGCACCTCCATTTGCTTCTTCGCCATAGGTTCCAGTAACGAAAAAATCTGGATCTCTTGCTTTTTTCTTAGAATGAATTTCATAGTTGTAAATTCTGTTTTTATCTAAAAATAGTTCGTATTGTTGAATTGTATCTTTATCAACGTAAAATAATACGGACTTCTCTATTTTTGAATAATCGCGCCATAAACCATTCGTTGAATAAGAAAAAACAGAAATCCCTAAAGCATATTTTCCGTCATTACTCAAATGGCGCGCTTCAATTGCAGTTTGAGTTGGATTGAAAGGAATTTCAAACTCTGCTCGTTGCTTCACTTGAGTTAATGAATCATAAATTACACAACCAAATAAATCTTTCGTCGTGTTTTTTCCGGGAAGTAAATATTCTGCACAAAAAAAATCTTCGTTAAAACTTTTGGTAATATTAAAACTTCCTTTACTCGACAATTTGTTGCCATATGAATACGAAGCAATTTCTTCTAATTTGTCAAAAGGTTCCAAACCTTCGTCATACCGCAACAGAAATAAAGTATTTACACCGCCTTGTTTTTCAGAGAAAAAAACAATTAATTGTCCACGGAAAGTAATTATTTCCTCAATATTAAATTGCTTGCCATTGAAGTTGGTCTTAATTTTTTTCGTTTTTATCTTCTTGCCATTTTCATAGCGACTAACGCTTGAGCCAGTTCTGAAAAAACCCTGACTAAATTCTGCAGTATAAAAATTTAAGTGATTGTCTGGAAGTAAAAGACCAATTCTACTGTTCACTAAGTTGTCTGAACCCCATTCAATTATATTTGGAATTTGAGCGAAACCAAAAGAAGAAACGAATAAAGTGAAAAACAACAAAAACTTCAAAACAGATAAATTTTTGAGTGAATATAACAAATAACTCTTAAATATTCCAACACATTAAATTAAATTAACACCTGTGTAATTGGACGGACGAATTTGTTTTAATCTTTCTTTCAATTCGGCGTTGATTTCTAAAGTGTCAATGAAAGCATGAACAGTTAATTGTGTTGTTTTCTCATTTTTACGTGTTAATCCTTTTAAAGCTTCGTATGGCTTCGGGAAATTTATTGCACGTAAAATAGTTTGAATTGCCTCTGCAACAACTGCCCAGTTTTCTTCCAAATCGTTTTCTATTGCAGGTTCATTTAATAATAATTTTCCTAGTCCGGCTGCAGTAGATTTGAAAGCAATTAAAGAATGAGCAAGTGGCATTCCGATAGCACGCAAAACTGTTGAATCTGTTAAATCGCGTTGCAAGCGTGAAACAGGAAGTTTTGCAGATAAATGTTCATACAAAGCATTTGCGATTCCAATATTTCCTTCCGAATTTTCAAAATCTATTGGGTTCACTTTGTGTGGCATTGCCGAAGAACCAACTTCTCCTTCTTTCAGTTTTTGCTTGAAATAATCCATCGAAATATAGGTCCACATGTCGCGGTCTAAATCCAATAATATCGTATTTATGCGTTTCAAACAATCGAATAATTGCGCTAAATTATCGTAATGTTCAATCTGAGTTGTTCGTTGCGAACGATTCAAACCCAATTGTTCATTCACAAATTTATTTGAAAAAGCAAGCCAATCAAATTCTGGAAAAGCTACATGGTGTGCATTAAAGTTTCCTGTCGCACCACCAAATTTAGCTGAATATGGAATGGTATTTAAAACTGCTAACTGAATTTTCAAACGGTCAGAAAAAACCGCTATTTCTTTTCCTAAAACAGTTGGTGAAGCAGGCTGACCGTGCGTTCGGGCAAGCATTGGAATGTGCGACCAATCGTTCGTGTATTTATCTAAAATTGAAACCAAACTCAATAATTCAGGTAAATAAACGGCTTCAATTGCTTCTTTTAAACTAAGCGGAATAGCGGTGTTGTTGATGTCTTGCGAGGTTAAACCGAAATGAATAAATTCCAAGAAATTAGTCAAGCCTAAGCCTTCCATTTTTTCTTTCAAGAAATATTCTACTGCTTTTACGTCGTGATTCGTAGTGCGTTCAATCGTTTTTATTGCCAAAGCATCTTGCTCAGAAAAATCGGACACAAGTTTACGCAAAGCGGGAAACACATTTTTATCTACCGTTTTTAATGGACCAACTTCTGCATTTACCAATGCAATGAAATATTCAACTTCTACCAATACACGGTATTTGATGAGTCCAAATTCCGAAAAATAAGGGGCTAATTCTTGAACCTTTGAACGGTATCGTCCGTCAATTGGACTAATTGCTGAAAGTGCTGTTAATTCCATAGTTTACTTGAAAAAAGTGCAAAGGTAACGAATTGTTTGTGTTGAAAATAGGTTAAATCAATTCAGTGCTTATTTTTGTAGTGATGATGTACTTTTTTCGCAATTGTTTACTCGGATTTCGCTCCTTTATTTGGGGCTTCCAATTCATTGTGAAACATAAATTATATTGGTATACAATTTTTCCAGCCATTTTGATGCTTGTGATTTACCAAATTGGGTACTCAATAAAGTTAAATCAACCCAAAACAGCTGCTGAAAACATGAATCAAATTGTTTGGTATATGTTCCGCTTAATGGTAGAAATTATGCTCGCTTCAGCATTGATGCGTTTTGCTAAGTATTTGGTTGTGTTGTTTTTATCTCCTCTTTTGGCAAGATTATCGCAGAAAACTGAGTTCCTTTCGAACGGCAAGAAATATGCTTTTTCTATGCAACAATTGTGGCACGACATTCAACGTGGAGCGTGCATTGCACTTCGAAATATGACTTGGGAAATTGCCCTGTTTTCTGTAGCATTTTTGATCGGAATTTTGGGCTGGGGAGATTTTGCTCAAAGTCCGATGCGCTTTTTGTTTTATCTCATTAGCTTCTATTATTATGGTTTTTCATTCATGGATTATACCTCTGAACGGTGGAAGTTGAATTTCGAAGAAAGTGTAATTCTAACGCGAAAAAATAGGGGGTTGGCACTCACAATTGGCGCGTTTTATTCGGTTCTTATTTGGTCGTTTCTAGATTTGAAAAATTTGTATTTATTCGGGCAGTATTCCGGATCTGCATTCGACGTGATTTTTAATTTCATAAAAACACTTTTACTTTGGTTATGTGCCAGTTTTGCGCCAATTTGGGTAATAGTTTCTAGCACACTTGCCATGTTAGAATTGAAGAAAACAAATTAATCTTTTTAAAAGGAGCTGAAGCTAGTTGTGTTTCATCTTTTTTTTGTTATTTTGTCGTGAAATTTATACTCATTATGAAAAAATTATTGCTTTTACTTTTTATCACTTTGTCGATTTGTTCATTTGCAAACTCTTCAGAACCGAAAGATTCTGTTACGGGAATAATCGACAAAAGTGCTTGTTTAATTAAATTAGACGAGGGAAAAAAGATTTTCTTGGAAAGACGCTACCGAGATGCATTGGTTGTTTTTAAAGAAGCAGCAATGAAAGATCCAAATAGTTGGAAGGCAGATTATTGGATTTCACAAACCCACTACAACTTAAAAAATTACGGATACGCTAAAAAATATGGTGAAGACGCTTTGCGAAAAGGTGGAAAAGAAACGGATCCTGAAATTTTTGACATTTTAGGTGGAAGTTACCACCGCTTAAACTCATTAGATACCGCACAAATTTATTACCAAAGAGCAGTAACATACTTGTCTAAATTGCGTGCAAAAGACTTAGAATTAGATAAAAAAATTGCTTCAGTTGCTTATGCAAAAGAGTTTGCAAGTGTGGAAAATAAGCGTAAACCAATTTCGGGCGACATTAACACAAACTACAATGACTATTCGGCGGTTGTTTCTGGAAACGGAAAAACTTTGTATTTCTCATCCCGCAGATCTAACACAACTGGCGGAAAACTAAATCCAGACGACCAAGAATATTTTGAAGATGTGTACCGTGCACGTTGGAGTGCTGAAAAAAACACATGGGACAGTATTACCAATAAATTAGAACGCATAAACACAGCTGGTTTTGAAACACTTTGTTGGATTTCAGCAGATGGAATGCAAGCTGTTTCTGTTTGGAACAACACGGCTACCGAAGACAAAAAGCAAACAAAGAGTTCAGATATTTGTGAGTTAAGTTTCACGAATAAAGGAAAATGGACAGCTGCAAAAATCATTAAAAACAAAACAATCAACACTTCATTCTTTGAAGGCGCAGCATCATTAACTGCCGACGGAAACACCATGTATTTTGTTTCAGATCGCAAAGCAGAAAAAAACGCAACAGATATTTACATGGTTCAAAAGCAAGGAAAAACGTGGGGCGAGGCAAAAGTTCTTCCAGCTCAAATTAACACGCCTTTTGCTGAAACAACGCCATTTATTTCTCCAGACGGACGCTTTTTATTCTTCTCCTCTGAGGGTCACACAGGCATGGGAGGATACGACATTTTCGTTTCTGAAAACTCGGGTTCTTCTTGGTCGGAGCCAATTAATTTAGGTGCAGGAATAAACACCGTGAACAACGAAACACATTTCTTCTATTCCAAAATAGCAAGTAAAATTTACTTTACGGGCTACAATTTCGCAGGACAAAAAGGAAACTTGGATATTTACGAAATAGACATGAAAGATTTTAGTTTGCCGGTGCAGTTGTAAGTTGGTTCTCCATTTTAGGATGAAGTACTTAAAATTTAATTATTATTCTTTTGGGATGCAGATGCCAGGACGTACTTATAAACAAATCAAAGTCAGAAAATTATGGGATGAAGTTATCGTTACAGAATTAGTTAGTTCTTTATTAATATTATATTAATTGTCATGAGTAGAATGTACGCAGAAATAAAGCGAATAGTTGACGAAGACGTTAGTCCTAGAATGACACAAATTGATGTGATTAATGAGGCAATAACAAATGCTATTCATGCAGATGCAACTGAAATAATTTGTGAATTAGGATCTACAGATAATCCTACCGACGATGGAGAATCATTTATTACAGCCAAAAAAGTAAATACAATTCGAATCGTTGATAATGGTTCAGGATTAAATGATCAGAACTTTGAATCATTCTGTAAATATCGTTCAGATTATAAAAAGTCACTAGGCTGCAAAGGAGTTGGTAGATTCGTTTATTTAAAGGTGTATGAATTTGCTGCATTTAATAGTTTATTGAAGACAGAACAAGAAACACGTAGTTTTCGTTTTGATTTAAATTTCGATTCAGACAACGTAACCAAAGTTTCACAATCAATCACAGATAATCGCACTGAGATCTATTTATCATCAATTACTACTGGTTATTATAATCCAGATCGCCATATTGATAGGAGAATTGATTTGAATTTAGAAGAAATCAAAGAAAATGTTTTGGTGAATTTAATTCCTACGCTTTTCTTTTTCAAAAAGAACAAAAAGAATGTTCAAATCACTTTTATTGATAAAACAACAGATAACAAGTTAACCATAACACCAAAAGACGTCCCTGATTTTGATGAGCAAAAATTCATTGTACAAGAAAAAATTGGAAAGAAAATAAAGTTTCAATTAAATTACTTTATTGCAAATGAATCAGGTAAATTATATTCATTTTATTGTGCAAACAATAGAAGTGTTCGCGAATTTTCAGAAAGTGATTTGAAATTCACTTTACCAAATGGATATTCTGGTTTCATGTTGTGTGAATCTGAATATTTTAATGATCGCGTAAATAACGAGCGTAATAATTTTGATGTTTTCCCAGTAAAAACAGACTTATTCTCTACACTTTCGTGGGAAATGATTAACGAAGAACTGAAGAAAGTATTGACAGAATTGATTAAGGCAGTAATCCCAGAAACTGAAAAATTGAATACACAAAAAATTCAAGAAATTCAAGCTGAACGCCCTTACTTAGTGAACTTCATCGCAGAAGAAGATATTGAAATTGCAGGTTTTTTAGAGAAGAAAAAAATCATTGATAACGCGAAAAAACGTTTTGACAATGCCAAAGAAAAAGTGCTTACTTCTGCAGGAAAAGAAGAATATACTGACATAGAATTAAACGAAGCAATTCAATTGGCGCAAAATGAATTGGTTGCTTATGTGCATGATAGAGTGCATGTAATTGACAGATTAAAAACCTTAATAGCTAACAAGGAACGAGTAGAATCAGTTATTCATAATTTATTTATGGAGATGCAATCTGATGATGATTATTATGCCGTTGGAAAGAATAACCTTTGGTTATTAGATGATCGATACACAACCTACACTTATGCTGCAAGCGATAAACGCATTCGAGAAGTAATTAAGGGCATTGATGAACAAAATGGTGATACAAGCATTTTAGATGACCGTCCAGATTTGTCTTTATTCTTTTCACACAATCCTAATAATCCGGAAAGATTAAAGTCAGTTATGGTTGAAATAAAACCTTTTGATTATGCATCCAAACCAGATCGAAAAAAGTTCGCAGGTATACAGCAATTATTAGATTATGTTGAAGCTTTTCAAGTAAAAGAAAAAATTGAAGAAGTTTCTGCTTTTTTAATTACTGAGATTGATGATAAACTAGAATCTATGCTAAGAAGAGATTCTTATACATCTTTATTTTCTACTGAATCTCCAATTTTTCATCGTTTCTATGGTGAAAGTGGAATTTCAATTTTCGTCATAAGCGCATCAACATTAATCAAAGATGCTGAAGCACGAAATAAGGTATTTTTAGATATTATTCGAAATCAGTCAAAAATTCAGAATTTATTAAAGTAATTAAAAGTTTTAATATGTTAATTGTAGGAAGTACTTTGGTTAATATAACCTGTGAATTATTTATAGATATTGAAACAAAAAAAAGAAGAGTTCGACCAATTGAAGGGGAGGGAATAGAAGGAACTGTCATGGTTGAATGTTTGAAAAAATACAGGGACTTTCCAATTGGAACTTTATTTTTAGCTAAAGAGTTAAAAGTTTGTCAAAAAGATGTGGGTAGAATTTATCTCCGTGCAAAGGATCAATTACTATATCCTTTAAAATAAATTTGATTGACTTCAATTAACTACAAGTATTATTTATTAGCATAAAAAGTAGCAATGATTAGCCTGACAAATATTGGACTTGTCTACGAAAACTGGAGACCAAGTTAAGCTATCTAGCTAAGGTCTGATTATTTTTTTGATTGTTAAATATTTGAATCGATTTTTGTATTTGGGCAATATGGATTCGTTTCGTATATTACCATCCAGCAATATCTATTAAATTTCTATTAAAGAATCCCGTTTTTGCGGGATGAAGATGAAGCACCGCAAAAGAATAGATTTTTCTGAAATCAGGTACAAAAATTCGAATCTTCATTTATCTTTAAAACTCAAAACCCAATTTTTGTTCGTCCTCCATTTTCTCCTTTATTCCCAACAACCAAAGCTTTTACGTCTTCAAAAGTAACCCGAATTAATTCATTCGCCGAACGCTGGTCTGCGGGTATTTCCGATAAACGTAAGTTTTGATTCGTGACAATGTCTTCCACCATTTCGCGCACTACTCGTGCGTTACCAAAATGCTCATCGCGCTGGGTAAACAATTGATGCAAGTAATCTTTCACATGTGTGTTGGCGGCATCATCCAATTTCAAATCTTCCAGAGCAAGTGAGTTGTGGGCTATTTGTAGTAATTCTTCTGTACCGTAATCTTCAAAATGTAAAGTCTCGTTGAAGCGCGATTTTAAACCGGGGTTCATGGCTAAAAACTGATGCATGTTGTTCGTATATCCAGCAGCAAAGACCGCAAATTTTCCGCGCTTGTCTTCCATTTGTTTTAAAATCACTTCAATGGCTTCTTTGCCAAACTGCCCAGTTCCATCATTCAAAGCATAAGCTTCGTCTATAAACAAAACACCGCCCATTGCACTTTCAATTGCGCGCATTGCTTTTGCAGCTGTTTGACCTGTGAATTCAGCAACCAAGCCGCTTTTATCTGTTTCCACACATTGTCCGCTTTCCAATAAGCCAAGTGCGTTGTAAATTTTTGCTAAAATGCGTGCAACAGTTGTTTTTCCTGTTCCTGGGTTACCAGTTAAAACCGTGTGAAGCGAAAATTTACTCAATACATCTTTGCCCGTTTCATTGTAAAAACGAATGAGTTTCACCATTTTGTTGATGTGTTCTTTGATTGAAAACATTCCAACAAGGGCATTCAATTCATCTAAAGATCTAGCAAGTAAAGCTTCATCTATTGTGAATTGATATGATTTTTTTGCATCGCCTAAGAAAACCAAAAGCATGTCTTCTTCAGTAATTATTTCCAAATCCTCGCGTGATACTTCGTCGGCTTTTTTTGTTTTCATTACCCGATCTGCCAAATTCATTTTTGCATCAGAAATTAAACTATTAACTAAACGCGCATTTCCAAAGCTACTAGTGCGTTCGCGGAACAAACGCGAAACTTTATCTACGAGAATTGTTTTTGCTTCTGCAGTTAAACTCACTTCGTGTTGCAAACAAGAGTAGTCAGCAATTTTCATCAATTCTTCTGGAATGTAGTCCTCGAAGTGAAAAAACTGGTTGAAACGCGATTTTAGTCCGGGGTTTGAATTGATAAAATTGTTCATTTCGGCAGTATATCCGGCACAGAAAATGGCAATATCTCCGGGGCCGTCACTCATTTCTTTCATGATAATTTCAATAGCTTCGCGACCAAAATCTCGCTCATTATCTGGCGGAGTTAATGCATATGCTTCGTCAATGAAAAGTACACCTCCTCTTGCTTCGTCTATTGCTTTTTTTACTTTTGGAGCAGTTTGACCGATAAATTCGCCAATTAAAGCAACTCGGTCTACTTCAACCACATGTCCTTTAGATAAAACCCCCATTGCATTGTAAATCTTTCCTAATTTTCGTGCAACGGTTGTTTTGCCAGTTCCAGGGTTTCCTAAAAACACACTGTGAAGATTTATTTTACCTGAGTCACTGAAACCTTTTTCACGGCGCATTTTTGTGAATTCTACGTAATTAATGGTCTCGCGTACTTCTTTTTTAACGCGTTCTAAACCAACTAAGAGGTCTAATTCGGCTAATAATTCTTCTAAATTTTTTTCTTTTAGTTCTTCTAAATTTTCAAGTTGTTCTGATTTTGATGAAAGATTACCATTAGAAATTAGTGGTTTTCCTTCTATGTTTTCAATTCCAACATCAAAAATGCCACTTGTAATGCAAACATCTTTGAAAACAACATCTACTCGGTATTGATTATCTACCCACGACAATTTATTTTCATTTCCCCAACCGTTTTCAACTATAAACGTTTTACCCAAACTTCCGGCGTCTATTTTTCCAACTGTAGTAGTTTGTCCTTTAAGCTGGTTTGCGTTATCGAAATAATTCACAAAAAATTCGTAGTGAAATTCTAAATTTGTTTGAACAGTGAAACCGAACTCTGTCCAGACATACCGTGTGTTGTCGCGATTAAAAGCGGAATAATAAATTTTCGTAATGGTTGGTGTTGGTTCTTTTGCATCTTCAAAAAACAGAAATTTTGAAATAAAGAGATAAGGATTCGCTGTTTCACTAACAAAACCAATATCGTTCACGTTTGCTGATGTTGATCCTACTAAAACATCATCAATGTATGCATTCCAGACATATTCTCCTTTTTTGAAAAACACTCAAGCGGTTGCATTTCCCCAACCATCGTGAACGGTAACTTCATTTTGATCCATTTTCACATCAAGAGTCGATTCGAGGGAACATAATTCTTTGTTTCCGTCTACGCTTGATACCATTTTTAAGCAAATTTTCGCTTTCCAATCTTTTTCATCGAACCATTTATTATAGAATGTGAATTCGACACGCAAATAAGTTAATTCGAGTCTATCAAAAACGGTACGGTATTTTTTAGTGGAATTTGCCATCCATTCAGCACTCGAAAAAGTTTTTAAATGTTTGAATTTATAGGGTATAAAATCGTCGTCTTTACTAAAAAGTCCCATTGCTTAAATTTGAAAAGTAAATGTAAGTTTTTTCACTCAATTTATATAATCAATTTTCATAGGTGTTAATTTATGTGATTTTTTCGAACTATTTTCATAATTTCTTGTTCATAAGGTTGTATCTTTGCAATTCATAATTTAAATCTGAATATATTGGCAACTGTTCAATTTTCTCAACCAAAAGGCGACTTCCTTAAGTCACTTCACAAAAACGTAAATTCTTATTTTGCTAATAAAAATATAGACAAAGCTGGAAATACTGCGTTGTATACAAAAGCTGCAATTTTAATAACTGTTTACATCGGTTTTTATGTTGCCATGCTTTTCTTAGGAGTTCCATTTTGGGTAACAATTCTTTTCGCAGCAGGGCTTGGTTTTATGCAATCTATGGTTGGTTTTAACGTTATGCACGATGCGTGTCACGACGCATTTGCAAGCAACAAAAAAATTAATTATTTCTTTAGTTTGTCTATGAATGCATTGGGAAGTGATGCGTACATGTGGCGTCAAAAACACAATCTCGTTCACCATACGTATACTAATGTTGATGGAATAGACGACGACATTGCAAAATCTCCCTTACTGAGAATGGCTCCTAGCCAGCCACGCTTTGCAGCTCACAAATTTCAGCACATATATTTAACTCTTCTCTATGCAGTATCTTCACTTTTTTGGATAGTTTTTAAAGATTGGATTCATTACTTTAGTAAAAATACGTATAACATTGAAGTTGAAAAAATGACAGCGAAAGAGCACGTTATTTTTTGGATAACAAAACTTACTTATTTCGGTTTGTATGTTGCTTTGCCTGTTTTATTTTTTGGATGGGGCAAAGGAATTTTACTTTTCGTTGTGATGCATGTTTTGTTGGGTCTAATGTTGTCTTTCGTGTTTCAATTGGCGCACGTAGTAGAAAATGTTGAATTTGAGCACACACATGGCGAAAATAGTCAGATCGATTCAGAATGGGCAATTCACCAAATAAACACCACTAGCGATTTCGCAACAGACAATAAAGTAGTTAGTTGGATGTTGGGCGGATTGAATTTTCAAGCTATTCACCACTTATTTCCGCGTGTATCTCATGTTCATTACCCTGCGCTTCAGAAAATAGTTAAAGCAACTTGCGAAGAATACGGAGTAAACTACCGTTATTACAAAACAATGGGCGGTGCTTTGGCTTCGCATTTCAGACACATGAAACGTTTGGGGGCTGAGTAAGATTAGATAAATTGTTATTTAATTTTCGGCATATCCTTTCTCAGTTTTCTTTTTGTAATTATTTTTATTTCCTTCCAAAGTCAGCCGGATTTTCACCCCAATCTTCGGTTTCCCATTTTAGCAATTGGTTGGTATATATATTCTCATTCAGCCAGTTTTCAGCTCGAAGAATAAGTTCGCGAAGTTTTAAGTTCTTGTCAGAAACTTCCACTTTTGTGTTCGCTTTTCTACTGTAAACCCAAGCCAAAGCGGTTTTACTGTCTGAATAAATTGGCCAGTCAATTTTGTGTTGCTTGCAATAAGCGAGTGCGTGAACGATGGCTAAAAATTCAACAATGTTATTTGTTCCTCCTTCAAACGGACCGTTATGAAATATTTTGGTTTTAGTAGCAGTTACAACTCCCTGGTATTCACAATTTCCTTTCATGTTATTTGCAGCGCCGTCAACAGAAATACTTTGTTCTATTGGTGGATTCTTTAATTTTGAAAAATCTGGAGCTTCATCCTTTTTTTTACGTCCGTATTCAATAAACGAATCGGGTCCTAAATTATACGCATTTTCGGCTTCTGCTTGATCTACAAAACCTTTATATTTTGCACCTTTTTCACCAACAACTTGTTTTTCGCATTCGTTCCACGAAGTATAAATTCCGGGTTTTTTCCCTACCCAAACCACATAAAAGTTTGCTTTCTTTTTTGCCATAGAACAAACTTACATTTTTTAAGCACATTTACGATGCTAAAATTCTGCAAATTTTTCCTTAACTTTGCTTCGGATGATTTCTCTCCATCTACCTGAAAAAGAGGAAAGGATGACAGCTCTCCGCGATGAGCTCCTTAATTTTTATAGTATTTTATGGAAACAATGGAAAAATTATCGTCGGCAGATTTGATGCAATTAGAAAACAAGTATGGAGCGCACAATTATCATCCGCTTCCAGTAGTTTTAGCAAAAGGAGAAGGAGTTTATGTTTGGGATGTAGAGGGAAAACGTTATTATGATTTTCTTTCAGCATATTCGGCTGTAAATCAGGGGCATTGTCACCCGAAAATTGTAAATGCTTTAATTGATCAAGCACAAATAATGACACTTACTTCGCGTGCATTTTACAATGATTCGCTAGGAGCTTATGAAAAATTTGTAACAGAATATTTTGGTTTCGATAAGGTTTTACCTATGAACACAGGTGCTGAAGCGGTTGAAACAGCAATAAAGTTGGCGCGTAAATGGGGTTATGAGAAAAAAGGTGTAGCAGAAAATCAGGCGCAAATTATTGTGTGTGAGCAAAATTTCCATGGTAGAACAACCACAATTGTTTCTTTTTCATCAGATTTAGATGCAAGTACTAATTTCGGACCTTTTACTCCCGGTTTTATCAAAATTCCTTATAACGATTTAGAAGCTTTGAAAGAAGCAGCAGCTAGGCCAAATGTAATCGGATTTTTAGTTGAACCTATTCAAGGCGAAGCTGGAGTTTTTGTTCCGAATGAAGATTATTTAAGCGGTGCAAAAGCAATTTGTGCAGCAAATGAAGTTTTATTCATGGCAGACGAAGTGCAAACAGGTATTGCGCGCACAGGAAGTCTTTTGGCGGTTTGTGGAAATTGCAATTGTGAAAAAAAATGCGAACAACAAGAAACATATTCTCGACCAGATATTTTAATTCTGGGCAAGGCATTATCTGGCGGTGTTTATCCTGTTTCAGCTGTTTTGGCGAATAACGAAATCATGGATGTTATAAAGCCAGGACAACATGGTTCAACTTTCGGAGGAAATCCTATTGCTGCAAAAGTGGCTATTGCAGCTTTGGAAGTTATAGACGAAGAAGAATTGATTCTCAATGCGCGAAAATTAGGTGAATTGTTTCGTAAAGAAATGAACCGTATTATCGCATCTACAGAATTACTTGTGAAAGTGAGAGGAAAAGGATTACTGAATGCAATTATTGTGAACGATACACCAGATTCTAAAACTGCTTGGAATTTATGTGTGGCAATGAAGGAAAACGGTTTGTTAGCAAAACCAACTCATGGAAATATTATTCGTTTTGCTCCACCATTAGTTATGAACGAAGAACAATTAATGGAGTGTGTTGCAATTATTGAAAAGACAATTTTGGAATTCAAAAAATAATTTCAAAAAAAAATACGTTTAAAAGTCTTTATTTTACAGGTTTTAAATAGATTGAAAGTCTCTGATAATTTTTCAGAGACTTTTTTTTTGCAACTTATTCAATTCAATTTTCGTTAGTAAACTAACAATTACTACATTATGAAAAAAATAAGTCAATTTATTGCAATTTTACTTCCATCTATTTTTGGCTTCGGTCAAACGTGGGAAACCGTAAATCAAGAATTAGGTTCAACAATTAATTACATAACAGAACAAGAGTATACCAATTTAAAAGCAAGCAATTCGCTTTCTGGAAATGAAGTTGTGCTTTCTGAAGGAATGGTAAATCCAGAAGATTACAAAGGACAGGTTTATGTTTCCCATTTTTCGCCAACAAAAGCAACAGGGTGTTCTGGTTATTTTCCACCTCCAGGACCAAGTTTACCTTCAACTTCGGTAGACGATGGTTGGGCGGCAGCAAGTCCGTTCAATTTACCATTCAATTTTTGTTTTTATGGGCAAAGTTTTAATCAAGTTTGGATGAACAACAACGGAAACATTAGTTTCAATAACGGATTATCTTCTTTTACTTCAAGTGCTTTTCCTTCAGTTGGAAATACAATGATTGCTGCTTTTTGGGCAGATTTTTACCTCACCTCGGGTGGAACCATGCACGCAACAATTACTCCAACTGCAGCAATTTTCAATTGGGTTAACATGGGGTATTACGCAAATCAGAATGATAAAATTAATACCTGTCAGATTGTAATAACAAATGGTTTAGATCCGCTAGTTTTAGAAGGAAATGCAGCGATACATTTTGCAGACATGCAATGGACAACAGGTTCTGCATCTTTCGGAGTTGCCGGTTTTTCTGGAGAACCAGCTACCGTTGGTGCAAATTCAGGAAATGGAGTAGATTTTCTTCAAATCGGACGATTTGACCATCCGGGAGTAGACTACGACGGACCTACAGGTGTTCCTGATGGAGTTTCATGGCTCGACAATAAATCTTTTTACTTCGATTTCTGTGCTGTTGGAAATATTGCTCCTTTAGCACTTCAAACCTCTTATTGTGACACATTACAAGTATGCAGCCAAGGCGGTATTTTACAAGTTGTTTTTCCTTTTACATCGCCAGAGAACTCGCAAGAAACTCATGTTTGGGTAACATCTCCAACATTATTAAATTTTACTACGCAAGATTCAATAGTTGCTTCAACTGGTTCAATAACTGTAAATATTAATGGTGGTTTAGAAACTTTAGGCATTCATGAATTAATTGTAACTGCTGTTGATAATTACATTACACCAGACACAACTCAAATAACGTATTACATTGAAGTAGTAGACGGATCAGGGTTTTTCACTCCTGAACCCCAAATTCAATTCACGCCAGGTTGTTCGCCTGTAGTTTTTTCTGTATCTGGAACTTATGATAGTTATACCTGGCAAGAAACAGGTTCAGGAACAAATGCCTCTAATACTGGTTCAACTTATGTTATCGATAATCAGCACTTCGGATTGTTAACGCTATCCGTTACCTCAAATGGTTGTACATACACTTTCGATTCCTTAATTACAGTTAATCCTGTGCCAACATTCAACTTCGTTGGTAGTTTTGATTTCTGTTCGAATCAATTTTTCACGAACATGGCGCTTTCAGATTCTGCATTTTTATCGAGCATAAATTGGTTCAATAATAGCGCTCAAGGTATTTCAGTTGGAAGTAACTTCTCTATTAATTTAGTTGGCGGACAATATATTGTTGAAATTGCAGACGGAACTGGAGCTTGTACAAATGATACAGTTATTACCATTTCTATGATTCCTTCACCTCAAATTTTCATTGATACTTTTGCGTGCGATTTGAACTTTCAAGTAATGAACACTTTTTCAAGTGGAGGTGGAACGTGGGCAAACGTTGCTGGATTAACTTTTAGCAATCTTAATTCGGAAAATCCGTTGATTACTGCAGCAGCACCAGGAATTTACACAGTAACTTACACAGATAATACGTGTGGGGAAACGCTGCAAAGCGACATTAATTTTATTCCTTACCCAATTGGGTTTCCAGATACTTTATTGTGCGCGAATACCTTAATTCCAGTAGGGCATTTTGCTTACAATAACGAAGTCACTTGGACGGCCACTGGACCGGCTACAGTGAATTTTTCACCAGACAATGCCACATTTGTTCCAACCCTTACTTTCCCTCAAACTGGAACCTATAACATAGTTATGACAGATAAAAAATGTTTGAATCCAGTAACTTCGCAAGTTACAATTGCACAAATGCCATCAACAATTTTAGACACTTTGGCTTGCAACGGTACTGTTCAAATTACTGGAACTACAGCGTTTACTTCAGGTACATGGTCAGCTAATTCAAGTGATGTTTCTTTCAATAATGCAAATACTTTAAATCCCATAGTTACTTCAACTAATGATGGAGTGTATGAGGTGTATTTCACTGATAATACTTGCTTAGACACCGATACGATTGAAATAAATTTCGCTCCAAATCCAACAGTATTTGTTGCAGATTCAACGGTTTGTGTGGGAACAGCAATTACATTGTTTGCTATTGGAGACAATACGGTAGATTCCTATTCTTGGAATACGGGAGCAACTGGCGCAAGTTTGTTAGCTGATGATGCAGGTGTATATATTGTTGAAGCTCAAAATGAATGTGGAACTGCAACTGATAGTTCAATTGTAACTTGGATTACCTGTGATGTATTGATTCCAAACATTATCGTTCTTTCTTCAACACAAGGAAATAATGTGTTGTCTATAGATTTTAGTGGTGTTACAGACTTTGAATTTACAATCGTAAATAGATGGGGAACAGTTGTTTTTCAAACAAATGAGCCATTAGCTGTTTGGGATGGAACACAAAACGGAACTGTTCTAGAAGAAGGTGTTTATTTATATGTTTTATCTGCTGAACTCGCAAATGGTGAAGAAATTCTTAAAAATGGTTCAATTACTTTATATCATTAATTTGACATAGAATTTTTTAAAGCCGCTTGTTTTCGAGCGGCTTTTCTTATATTTGGACTTGCAATTTTAAATTAAGATTAGTTGGCACAAAAAATAAAATTTGGTACAGATGGCTGGAGAGCCATAATAGCAGAAGAATTTACTGTTGAAAACGTTGCTCGTGTTGCATATGCTTCTGCGCAATGGTTGAAGAAATCTGATTGGACTTCGCAAATTGCTTTAGGACACGATTGCCGTTTTGCAGGTGGATTATTTGCCGAAACAGTTGCGAAAGTTCTTTTGCACGAAGGGGTTGCAGTTAAAATTTCACGTGGGTTTGTTTCAACACCCATGATTTCACTTGCTGCGAATCAATTAAATTGTGGTTTAGGAATTATTATTACCGCTTCGCACAATCCTCCATCCTACAACGGGTTCAAACTGAAAGCTTATTATGGCGGACCATTAACTCCTGAAAAAGTTCAGGATATTGAAGACATCATCCCCGAAAGTTTGCCTTTTGATTATGCGTCTGTTGATTTGTCGCAGTATGAAAAATCTGGTTTATTGGAAATAGTTGATTTCGAAACACGCTATGTGGAACATGTCGAGAAAAACTTTGATTTGGAAGCAATTCGTAATTCGGGTTTAAACTTTGTTTATGATGCAATGTATGGAGCAGGTCAAAATGTAATTAGACGCATTTTACCAGATGTTCAATTGTTGCATTGTGAAAACAATCCTTCTTTTAACGGACAAGCTCCTGAACCAATTCAAAAGAATTTACAAGAATTAGAAGCGTATATTAAAGCGAAAGGAAATATTCATTGTGCTCTAGCAACTGATGGCGATGCAGATCGAATAGGTTTGTACAATGGAAAAGGTGAATTTATAGATTCTCACCACATCATTTTGTTATTGATGCACTATTTGAGAAAATACAAAGAGCTAGGAGGGAAGGTAGTTACAGCTTTTTCAACCACTCCGCGTGTAGGGAAAATGGCAGAACATTATGGCTTAGAATATGAAGTAGTTAAAATTGGCTTCAAATACATTGCCGGAATAATGGTGGATGAAGACGTTTTAATTGGAGGTGAAGAATCTGGTGGAATTGCCGTTAAAGGTCACATTCCAGAGCGAGATGGAATCTGGATGGGTTTAATCGTTTGGGAATTCATGTCCAAATCTGGTAAAACTTTAGATCAATTAATTGATGAGGTGTATGCCATAGTTGGGCCATTCAAATTTGAACGAAACGATTTACACATTACAGAAGAATTGAAACAAAAAATTGTTCAGAAATGTACCAATAACGAATATTCAGCCTTTGGGAAATATAAAATTAGAGATGTTGGCACAATTGATGGTTGGAAGTTCTTTATCGACGATTCTCGTTGGGTAATGATTCGTGCTTCAGGAACGGAACCAGTTCTCAGAACGTATGCAGAAGCTCCAACCATGGAAGAAGTTCGAGAAATATTGAAACAAACAGAATTAACAATTTGTAATTAAAAGTAAAATGAAAAAATTAAGTTTAGCGATTATCGCCCTTTCATTGTCGGTAGTATGTATCGGACAAACAACAAAAAAAACTACTAAAACTAAAAAAACTGTTGCCAAAACAGAAAAAAAAGTTGAGAAGAAAGAAGTTGCAGTAACAGAAAAAGTAGCAACTTCTAAAATGGAAAAAGGTGGATTAACTTGGTACACTGATTTGGCTGAAGCTTCTGCTGCTGCTCAAAAAGCAAGTAAGCCTTTGATGTTGTTTTTTACAGGTTCAGATTGGTGTGGTTGGTGCAAGCGATTAGAAGCAGATGTGTTTTCGAAGCCAGAGTTCAAAACGTGGTCTGATGGCGAGGTAATTATGCTTGTAGTTGACTTTCCTAGAGCAAGTATACTTTCTGAAGCACAAAAAGCGCAAAACATGAAATTGCAACAAAAATTTTCTATTCAAGGGTATCCAACAATTGTTTTTTCAAAAGTTGAAGGAGATAATTTCAATTTAACTGAAATGGGAAGAAGTGGTTACATGGCGAATGCCGCTGAATGGATCAAAAACGCGAATACTTCTATCGGAAAATAAAAAACTAAATGGCTACAGTAGTATCAAATTCGGGTAAGAAAAACAGACTTACCCTTTATATTTTTATTGGACTTTTCCTCGGAATTCTTATCGGAGTTGTGCTCAATAAATACTACGTAAACTATGAAAATAAAGTGCTTTCAAAGATTGAAACATCACTTACAAAAGTAGATGAATCAAAACTGAAAACAATTTTATTGAAAGATGGAGCCGTTTTTAAAGGAAAGGAAACCAAAGCCGAAGTTCGAACGAAATTAAATGAAAAGAAAGCTAAATTCATTGAATCGCGCGATACTAAACTTCAATACTTTACTGCGCTTTCTGAAAATATTTTTCTCCGCTTAATTAAAATGATTGTTGCCCTGCTAGTTTTCTCAACACTTGTTGTTGGAATTGCACGTTTGGGCGACATTAAATCGGTAGGTAGAATTGGTGGTAAAACACTCTTATGGTTTTTATCTGCTTCTTTTGTGAGTTTGCTACTCGGAATGATTTTGGTGAATTTATTTCAACCAGGAATCCATATGAACCTTCCTCTTCCTGATGTGGAAACCCAAACAGGAATTGAAAAAGTGGCACTTTCTTTCAAAGAATTTCTAAATCATGTTTTTCCGAAAAGTCCAATAGAAGCAATGGCACACAACGAAATTCTACAGATTGTAGTTTTCTCTTTGTTCTTTGGAATTGCGTGCGCTGCGATTGGTAAAAAGGTTGAGCCTTTAGTGAATGCATTAGACATGTTGGCCGACATTATTTTGAAAATAACAGGTTATGTTATGAAGTTTGCTCCGTTTGCTGTTTTTGGGGCAATGGCTGCAATTATTGCAAAACAAGGTTTAGATATTTTAAGTACGTATGTAATTTTCATTGCTGAATTTTACGGTGGTTTATTGATTTTGTGGTTTGTTCTAGCATTGGCTGGATTTGTTGTCATCAAAAAACGAATTTTCACGCTTTTCAAACGAATTAAAGACCCAATTTTATTAGCATTTAGTACCTCAAGTTCCGAAGCAGCTTTTCCAAAAACAATGTTGGAATTGGAACGTTTTGGCTGCGATAAAAAAATTGTCAGTTTTGTTTTGCCATTGGGCTATTCTTTCAATTTAGATGGAAGTATGATGTACATGACTTTCGCATCGTTGTTTATTGCACAGAGTTATGGAATCGATTTAAGTTTTGGAACACAAATGACCATGCTTTTGGTTCTCATGCTAACGTCTAAAGGAATTGCTGGTGTTCCGCGCGCTTCTTTGGTTGTAATTGCCGGAACTTTATCTTCCTTTAATATTCCTGAAGCGGGCTTGGCTTTGTTGTTGGGAATTGACCCATTGCTTGATATGGGACGAAGCGCTACAAACGTTGTTGGAAACAGTATTGCAACTGCTGTTGTATCGAAATGGGAAAACCGTTTAGATCACTAGTATGAGCGCTACTTTTGGCCAACTTTTTCGTTTGACCACCTTTGGTGAAAGTCATGGCAAGGCAATTGGTGGAATTATTGATGGCTTTCCAGCAAATTTCGAATTAAATTTAGATGAGGTTCAAGTTGAATTAAACAGAAGAAAACCTGGTCAGTCGGCAATTGTTACCCAGCGAAAAGAGGCCGATGAGGTTGAGTTTTTATCAGGAATTTTTGAAGGAAAAAGTACAGGTCAGCCAATCGGATTTTTAATTAAGAACACAAATCAACATTCGGAAGATTATTCAGAAATGTCGAAAGCTTTTCGTCCATCACACGCCGATTTTACGTATGAAAAGAAATATGGAATTCGCGATCCTCGAGGTGGCGGACGTTCTAGCGCACGTGAAACTGCATCATGGGTAGTTGCTGGGGCTTTTGCTAAGCAATTTCTAAGGAGTAAAGGAATAGAAGTAGATGCATTTGTGGATCAAGTAGGTTCTGTAAAATGGACAGGAACTTGGAATAAATCGTTACGTGAAATTAGGGAGTCAAATCCAGTTCGAGTTCCTGATTTAGAAATTGCATCTCAAATGGAAGCTTTAATCCGTGAAATTAGAAAAGAAGGAGACACAATTGGCGGATGTATTTCTGCTGAAGTTACAGGTTTACCAATAGGATTAGGCGAACCAATTTTCGATAAATTGAATGCGCGATTAGGCCAAGCAATGTTATCAATTAACGCTGTAAAAGGATTTTCTTTGGGCTCTGGCTTTGAAAGTGTATCCATGAAAGGTTCTGAACACAATGATTTGTTTCTAAAAAATGGAACTACGAAAACAAATTTTTCTGGAGGAATACAAGGAGGAATATCGAATGGAATGCCAGTCACTTTTAGACTTGCATTTAAACCAGTTGCCACAATCATGATTGAACAAGAAACAATTGATACTGAAATGAAAAGTGTTGTTCAAAAAAGTGTAGGCAGACATGATCCGTGCGTTGTTCCTCGTGCTGTTCCTATTGTGGAAGCCATGGCCGCTTTGGTGATTCTTGATTTCTATTTACTTAAAAAGTCTTTCATACGCGATTAATGGGGACTTGTATGGTTATTCAGATAACGGATACATCAATTAATAAAATCAATTAAAATCAGTTGAAATTCTGAAACCGAATCTTAAAATTTAATTATATTCATAAAAAATTATCGCATGCGCTTAATCTTGTGTTTTTTACTTTTTCCAATTGTAGTGTTTTCTCAAACAACAATCAACAAAAAGTCCTTTGATTTTGGTGACTTGGGTAGTAATTCTCCGCGTTATGTTGATATGGTTTTAACCAATCCTTCGCCAAAAGATGCTTACATTTTGCGAGTTGATCGTCCGAATGAAATAGTTTATATTACAAATAAGGCAATCATCAATTCAAATCAAACACTTACAATTCGTTTTCAAGTAAATTCTAAATTAAAAGGTAAATTTTCATACACCGTAATGATTTACATGAGTGATAGCCAAGAACCTTTTGAAGTTCATTTAACTGGAAATCTTTTGGAAGCAATTGAGTATACAGATTTCAAAACGAAGTGCCCAGATTTTAATGCTGTTCCTCCAAATTTGCAAGAAGTTCCCGAGTTGACGATCATTGTTGTGGACAAAGAAACACGTGAACCACTTTCAAAATCTACAGTTTCAATTATTCGAAATGGTAAACCAGCTGGTGCATGGAAAACAGGGAAACAAGGATCTTTCAAAGCGCAAGTCAAATCTGGTTTGTTCTATTTTTATGCAAGCCACGAGGGATATTTCCCAAAAGAAGCAGGAGTTTTTGTAGGTCCAGAAATTCGAGAAATAACAATTCCACTAATCAAAGATTCTACAATTAAAGAAGAATTAATTGTTGAAACACCAACTGAAGAAGCGATTGAAATTCCAATTGAAGAGGTAGAGGAAACTATTGCGAATCAAATTCCACCTCCCAAAATAGATTCGGCTATTCAAGTTCAAATTCCCGAATTAGCAAGCATAGATCCAATGAATTTTGATGCAAATTATTTTGCAGACGTAAACGCGGTCTTTGTACTTGATATTTCTTCGTCTATGACAATAGGAAATCGAATTGAATTATTGAAATATTCTTTGAATTCATTGATTAAACATTTGCGTTCAGATGACAGAATTGGAATTGTAACTTACTCAGACAATGCACAAGTTTTTCTTCCACCAACTTTAGGTTCCTCAAAAGGCGAAATAGAAGCTGCAGTAGATAAACTAAAACCCAGAGGTTTAAGCGCTGGAGGAAGAGGTATAAAATTGGGATACAAACAAGTAATGAAAAATTACGATCCAAATAAAGCGAATATGGTCATCATTATTACAGATGGTGCTTTCAATAAAGATTCAGATGATTATCAAAAAATAGTGCGAAAATATGCAAAAAAAGGAGTCACCTTTTCTGTTGTTGGAGTAGAGGCGCGAGAAAAAGATGCTGAACTAATGACTGCGGCTGCAAGCTATGGAATGGGCAGATACATTGATATTAAAGAGTTGTCGGATGCGCAGCATAAATTGTTTCAAGAAATCAGAATTGGAAGTTTTAGAAAAAAATAAATCACCAATTTTGAATTCAATAATTGCCAAAATGAAAGGAAGTGCTATATTTGTAGTCGAAAATCAGCAATGATTTTGGTCCAATAGCTCAGTCGGTTAG
>JANNWW010000065.1:0-2608 GCA_031409255.1 Crocinitomicaceae bacterium | reverse complement strand
ATTTTTAGCATCAATTTACGAAATGCTTCGCGGTTTTCTGTAATTTCAATTGCAGCTAAATCAACACCAATAATATCTACACCATGTTCTTCCCAAATTCCCATTTCATCACATTTGATAACTAGGTTGAGAGCAGTCTGTCCGCCCATTGTGGGTAAAACAGCGTCAATTTTGTGCTTGTTTAATATGTCGATGATACTTTCAGGTTCTAGCGGCAATAAATAAATATTGTCTGCAACAACTTTATCTGTCATAATTGTTGCTGGATTGGAATTAATTAAAGTAACTTCAATTCCTTCTTCACGTAATGAACGAGCCGCTTGTGAACCAGCGTAATCAAATTCACACGCTTGACCGATAACAATTGGACCTGAACCGATAATTAATATCGACTTTATTGCATCATTTTTTGGCATCTTTGAGCTTTTTTTTCAATTTGTACTTTGTTTCTTTGCAACATGAAAACGGGTGTTTTCTATCTCATAAATTGAGGGCAAATTTATAGATAAATTGTTGGAAAAGTGCAAAATCGATACAGTAGCTATTACTTAGTTATCAACATTTTTTGAAAACTTAAAATCGGCCATGTAAATGTACAAAAAACACGAAGCTCAAATTGATATAGAACAATGCTTCAACTCCCTTGAAAAATTATGTAACTTCGCGAAAAAAAATCTGATGGCTCAAAAACCAGCAATTCCAAAAGGTACGCGTGATTTTCTTCCACATGAAGTTGCACGACGCACCTATATTTACGATACAATAAGAACAGTTTTTAAAACATATGGCTTTGCGCCAATTGAAACGCCATCTTTTGAATTGTCGTCTACTTTATTAGGAAAATATGGAGAAGAAGGCGATAAATTGATTTTTCAACTCTTGCGATCCGGAAATTATTTGAACAAAATTGAAGTTGAAGATATTAACGAAACATTGACACAAAATGATTTCGACAAATTGCCATTAGAAAATAGAATCGAATTGTCAAAAATCACTTCTAAAATTTCGGAAAAAGCACTTCGTTACGATTTAACTGTTCCTTTTGCACGTTTTGTTGTGCAACACCAAAATGAATTATCTTTCCCTTTCAAGCGCTATCAAATTCAAGCAGTTTGGCGAGCAGACCGACCGCAAAAGAGTCGCTATCAAGAGTTTTATCAGTGCGATGCAGACGTTGTGGGTTCAGATTCTTTACTTTATGAAGTAGATTTTATTCAAATCTTCGATCAAGTATTGACAAAATTGACTATTCCGAAATTCATTATCAAAATAAATAACCGCAAAATACTTTCGGGTATTGCTGAAATTTCTGGCGAGTCTGATAAATTGATAGATATCACAGTTGCTATCGATAAGTTAGATAAAATTGGAATAGACGGAGTGGTAAAAGAACTGTCTGAAAAAGGGGTTTCCGAAAAGGCAATAAAATTGATTTCACCCTTGTTTGAATTGTCTGGAAGCAATGATGAATGTCTAAATAAAATGAAAACTTTTCTAAAAGATTCTGAAATTGGAATGAAAGGAATTGAAGAATTAAGCTTTGTTTTAGATTCAACTAAAAAACTGGGACTTGAAAAAGCAATCATTGAATTCGATGTTACTTTAGCACGCGGATTGAACTATTATACAGGCGCAATTTTTGAAGTAAAAGTTCCCGATTCAGGAATTGGAAGTATTTGTGGTGGTGGTCGATACGACGATTTAACAAGTTTATTCGGATTGAACGGCATGTCTGGTGTAGGCATTTCTTTCGGTGCAGATCGAATTTATGATATATTGAACGATTTTGATTTATTTCCAAAAGATACTGATGCAAGTTTGACATTGCTTTTCGCAAATTTCGGCGAAAATGAAGCCGCTTTTTGCATGTCGCTTGCGAAGAAACTTCGATTAAGTGGAGTTGATTGTGATGTATATCCGAGTGCTTCAAAAATGCAAAAACAATTCAAATATGCAGATGCGCGGAAAGCAAAATTTGTTGCCATAGTTGGAGAAAACGAACTAAAAGAAGGAATCATTCAACTTAAAAACATGGAATCGGGCGAACAGAAAGCGCTCACTGAATCAGAAATGCTCGAGTTTTTCCAACTAAACTAAGAAATCATGAAAACGCTTACTGTCGAATGGCTTACAATAACAGATCTTGACGAGTTACTTGAATCTAATGAACAGCTCGAACTAGCAACAGAACTAAAAGTTGACATTGAAAAATGCAGAACTTATTTAGATGAGGTTTCAGATAAAAACGAGCGACTTATTTACGGAGTAAACACCGGTTTTGGATCGCTTTGTAACACCGCTATTTCTGTTGAAGATTTAGGTAAGCTACAAGAAAACTTAATCCTTTCGCACGCCTGCGGTATGGGAGAACGTGTTCCAAATGAAATTGTTAAACGCATGTTGCTTTTGAAGGTTTTGGGTTTGTCGAAAGGTGCTTCAGGAGTGCAATTAGAAACCATAGAACGACTTTTGTTTTTCTACAACAATTCAATTTTCCCTGTTATATTTCAGCAAGGAAGTTTGGGTGCTTCGGGCGATTTGGCTCCGCTTGCACATTTGGTTCTTCCGTTAATCAATGAAGGAACTGTTGTTTTTGAAGGAAAAGAAT
>JANNWW010000064.1:0-4645 GCA_031409255.1 Crocinitomicaceae bacterium | reverse complement strand
ATTCGATCGGTTAAAATTCAATTATTTCATTAAACCGAATAGATTCAGAAGGTCCAATCCTGATCGGTTTCATTTCAACATAAACATTTATTGTCGATTTGAGAAGAATTAAAATTCGAACTCAGGTTTCTAAACAATTGCTTAATTTTACTGTTCAAGTAAAAAATGAAAGAATGACAATTTCAGAATTTCAAGCGCAAATAGTTCAAGGTATTCCAACAAAGTCTTTACCTAAAAAATATGTTTATGATGCGTCAATTAATCGCGCACCTAAAAGGAAAGATATTTTATCTAAATCTGAAAAAGAATTAGCACTTAGAAATGCGTTGCGTTATTTTCATTCAGATTTTCATCAGGAATTAGCAACAGAATTTCTGCAAGAATTGACTGATTATGGTCGAATATACATGTATCGTTTTCGACCAGATTATGAAATGAAAGCTCGTCCAATTTCAGATTACCCTGGTAAATCACTTCAGGCAAAAGCAATTATGCTCATGATTCAAAATAATTTGGATTATGCAGTTGCCCAACATCCGCATGAACTGATTACTTATGGTGGAAATGGAGCTGTTTTTCAAAATTGGGCGCAATATTTATTGTGCATGAAGTATTTGTCTGAAATGACAGATGAGCAAACTTTGGTCATGTATTCTGGACATCCGATGGGTTTGTTTCCTTCTCACAAAGAAGCTCCACGTGTAGTCGTAACAAACGGAATGGTTATTCCAAATTATTCGAAACCAGATGATTGGGAGAAGTTTAATGCTTTAGGTGTTTCTCAATATGGTCAAATGACTGCCGGTTCTTATATGTATATTGGTCCACAAGGAATTGTTCACGGAACAACGATTACTGTTTTAAATGGATTTAGAAAAATCAAAAAATCTCCAGCCGGATCATTATTTGTTACTTCCGGGCTTGGTGGAATGAGTGGAGCTCAACCTAAAGCAGGAAATATTGCTGGTTGCATTACTATTTGCGCAGAAGTGAATCCTAAAATTACGCATATTCGCCACTCTCAAGGGTGGATTAATGAGATCACTGAAAACACAAATGATTTAATTAAACGGGTAAAACAAGCCCAAGATAATAAAGAAGTAGTATCAATAGCTTATTTAGGAAACATTGTTGATGTTTGGGAATCTTTCGCCAAAGCAAATATACACATTGATTTGGGCTCTGATCAAACTTCACTTCACAATCCGTGGGCTGGTGGATATTACCCCATTGGATATACTTTTGAAGAGTCAAATGAATTAATGGCAAACAATCCTCAGAAATTTAAAGAGGAAGTACAAAAAACATTGCGCCGACATGCAGATGCAATTAATTTACATACGTCAAAAGGAACTTATTTTTTTGATTATGGAAATGCATTTTTATTGGAAGCATCTCGAGCTGGTGCTGCAGTAATGGACACGAACAAAATAGATTTCAAATATCCTTCCTACGTGCAAGATATTATGGGGCCAATGTGTTTTGATTATGGTTTTGGTCCGTTTAGATGGGTTTGTGCATCTGGAGACTCCAAAGACTTACAGAAAACAGACCAAATTGCATGTGCTGTTTTAGAAGAAATGATGAAAAATAGTCCGCTTGAAATTCAGCAACAAATGGCAGATAATATTCAATGGATAAAAGGCGCGCAAGAGAATAAACTTGTTGTAGGTTCTCAAGCGCGAATTCTATATGCTGATGCAGAAGGAAGAATGAAAATTGCTTCAGCTTTTAATAAAGCAATTGAAAACGGTGAAATTGGACCAATTGTTTTGGGAAGAGATCACCACGATGTATCCGGAACTGATTCACCCTACAGAGAAACTTCGAACATTTATGATGGTTCGAGATTTACTGCCGATATGGCGATTCAAAATGTGATTGGTGATGCATTCCGCGGTGCAACTTGGGTTTCAATTCACAACGGCGGTGGAGTTGGATGGGGTGAAGTAATAAACGGTGGTTTTGGAATGTTATTAGATGGTTCATCTGATGCAGAACGTAGATTAAAATCTATGCTTCATTGGGATGTAAATAATGGAATTGCAAGAAGAAATTGGGCCAGAAATGATGGTGCTATTTTTGCAATAAAACGCGCTATGGAACAAGAACCGCTTTTGAAAGTGACCCTTCCAGAGATTGTTGCGGATTCAATTTTGAAAAATTTATTCTAAAGAACTTTTATTTCAACACGTCTGTTTGCTTGTTCTTCGTAAGAAAATTTAGCGTCTTTGTAAATTGGTAACGTGTTACCATAACCAATAGAAATTAATCGCTCTTTATCTATTCCGTTTTCAATTAGATAATTCATTACGCGTTTGGCTCTAGCTTCGCTAAGCTTTTGACCAGCAAACTCGTTTTCTCCAATTGAATGAACGTGACCCTGAATTTCAACTTTCACATATGCGTTAAGCGATAAGAAATCTTTTAATCTGCGAAGTTTTGGCTCTGCAGTTTGTAAAAACTCTGATGATCCGGGAACAAACTCAATTTCATCAATTTGCATGCTTTTTCCTTCTCCTAATGGTTCCATCCAAATAACAACCTCATTATCTGTTCCTTGAGAAACAGGTTCTTCACGATCTGAAAAGAAATAACCTTCTGCATCCACTTTAAAAGTGATTTTTCCACTCTGAATAACTGTCATTAAAACGTCTGATGCACTATATGTTGCACTTAACGAGCGAATACCTTCAATTGTTATGTTTGAAACTACTGGTAATCCTGTTTCTGCATCCCGAACTAAAACAGACAGGCCGCTTTCCATTTTGTCACTTCGAACATCTAATAGTTTTCCTCCTTCAGAAGTTGTTTGAAGTTCTCCCTCGGTTGGAGTAAAATCTAATGTGAAATCAATAACTGATTTATCTTTTGCTTCACCTAAGAAACAAATCAAAACATGGTTTCCAGCTTCTAAATCTATTGGATACAATGTTTCTGGGGATGTAATTAAGTTTAAACCAACATGAATACCTTCAGATAAGATCATTCTGCGAATTTCGCCAGTTCCATGAGAGATATCTTCGCAAATGTCTTTTGTAATATTTTGAAAAACGAGCATCTTCAGTTTTCCTTTATTTGAATTAGCCTCCAGAGTTAAACGTCCTTTGTATGGAGCAATATAAGAACACCAAAGGGAATTTTTCTCAGATATATTTTTTAAAGATGGATAGCCAGAAAAATCTTCCACTATTCCTCCTTTTCCTGAAAACTGCAGTTGAAATGTACCCGGATTTAATATGTTCGAAGCACCTGTACAATCAGAAATTGCATCAGAAACTATTGTTTTTTCTTGCCCAAAAGAAAAGAAAGAACATGAAATCATAAGAAGGAGAGACAAAAATTTCATAAACGAATTTAAACTTTAAATTTGATTTTATAAGATAAAAAGTAAAGATCGTGCAATTTTTAGACCAAAATGGACAAAATTAAACATCAAAGTAGATGGGCGTTAGATATAAAACAGATTTTGATTTGATTTAAGGCGAAGATTCAGTTTATTAAATCAAAACCACATTTGAATAACTCCAAAAAGTGCAACAACAAAACCTAATATCGTTCCGATTAAAGTCATCCGCATATTCTTTTTTAAATATAAAATTGAACACATAATAACTGCTGTTACGCCAAGAATCAAAATCCAGGTACTTGAAATGAGCAATATTGTTTCGTATCGTTGACGTGAAACAATCATGTAATCGTCTGTTTTTAATTCAGGACTATCAAGAGATTCTAGAAATGGAATAATACCAAACTGACTATATATAACTAGTAATAAGCCAAATATACTTAAAAGAAAACCGATCGCAGATAATGCACGCATGCCACAAATATACTGTTTATTCAATAGTTGAAAACGGAAATTTATGAAGTTTAAGTAAGAATAAATTCTTTGTACTCGTTCATTAAAATTTTGAACCATTCTGTATAGGAAGAAGAGTTCTTATGAATGTCTTTTTGAATTAGCTCAATAGAAAGCCATTTTGTGTTCTGAACTTCTTTTGGGTTTGGAGTGAAATCGCCTTCAAAACGACCTACAAAAACATGGTCGAGTTCATGTTCAAAGAAGCCATCGTTTAGATCGGCTTTATAAATAAATTGAAAAGCATGACTTAATTCAGATTCGAGACCCATTTCTTCAATTAATCTTCTCTTAGCTGCTAACAAGGTGTTTTCACCAATTCTAGGATGAGAACAACATGTATTTGTCCACAATCCTCCGGAATGATATTTGTCTGCAGTTCTTTGCTGAAGTAATAATTCGTCTTTAGAGTTGAAAATTAAAACTGAAAAAGCACGGTGAAGTTTTCCTTTTTTGTGAACTTCAATTTTTTCCATCTGACCAATTTCTTGATCATTTTCATCAACTAAAACAACATACTCATGTTCCATTAATCTAAATCATGTTTAGATTATGTCTTACATAAGATGAAAAGAAAAGTCTGTATTTTTTTCTATCAGGAATTCTAATTCGTTCATTTAAAACGTTTTCAGCCGTTGTTGCTTGAATTTTATTGAAGAGTTTGAAATAATAAACGTAGGCCATATACACTCCGAAACGCGCATCTTTTGGAAGTTCTAAAATTCCTTCGTATCCTAATTTGAAATCTATTTCAATATCTTTTTCAATTTGTTTTTTTATTTC
>JANNWW010000063.1:0-25128 GCA_031409255.1 Crocinitomicaceae bacterium | reverse complement strand
GGTGTTTTTACTTTAATTGCAACCTTACCAAATAAAGAACAGGTTCGCCACAAAGTCGTTTTGAACTAAAACTCATGCATAAAATTTAAAGGGCTAAAGTTTTTTAGCCCTTTTTTTTAATGTTCGTAAATTAAACATCACTTTTTGATTAAAAATTAATACTTTTACTCAAAATGGAGGTCGAGTACATGCATTCACGAGCTAAAAAATTATCTGAATTTCTCAGTTGTCTTATTCAAGCTACTTCGCATGAACTAGATTTTGATGAAATTGAGCAGCAATTCGGGCTTTCTATTTGGGAGTTGAACAACTTGTTTGCTGAGTTTAAATTGCCTAAACCTGAAAAAGTAATGTCTAATCTTTGGACGAATTCTTTTCTTACAAACAGCGCACAGCTTTCTATGTTTGATTTCTTTGTCGATAAAACAGATTCTATAAAACTTAAATCACCTATAAAATTTAGTAAAAGCGCAAATTTTGAGACAATTTATTACACAAATTCAACTAGCTTTTTAGGTGATATATTTATTGCTTTTACTGAATATGGTTTGTGTCAGCTTACTTTTGAAGCCGGTGAAAATGGGCTGAAACGCTTAAAAAAAAGCTTCCCAAATGCTACTCTTATTGAAGAGAAAAATGAAATAAGCAAAATTATTGAAGAATTATTTAACCGTCAGCGCGAAGAAACAATAATTGTTCATTTAAAATGCAGTGCTTTTCAGCAAAAAGTCTGGAAACAACTCATTTCAATTCCTTCAAATGAAACAAAAAGCTACGGAGAAATAGCAACAATTTTGGGAGACGCGAACGCAGCAAGAGCTGTTGGAGCTGCCGTTGGCGCAAACCCATTGGCGGTTTTAATTCCTTGTCACCGTGCATTAGCTGCCAGCGGAAAAATTGGAAAATTTAGATGGGGAAGTGAGTTGAAGCGCTTGTTGTTGGCGTTGGATGTATAAGTTTTTAACTCTTAAAGTTAAATTCTGTGTTTAGCGAACTATGTGTGAAAACAAAAAAGCGAACCTGTTTCCAAGTCCGCTTTCGTTTCATATTAAAAAATTAATTCTTAATCTTCATCCTCGTCATCAATTTCAGCCGATTTAGTAGCTCCACGAGCCATTTTAACTGAAACAACAACTGCATTTTTTGCTTCCAATAATTTCAAACCATCAGATTCTAAATCTTTCACACGAACAGATTGTCCGATACGTAATTTTGTAATGTCAATTGTAATTGCTTCTGGTAAATCTGCTGGCAAAGCTTCAACGCGCAAACGACGGAAAACTTGCATTAATTTACCTCCAGCCATAACACCACGAGAAGAACCTGTTACACGCACTGGTAAACCAACTCTAACTGGTTTTTTCATATCCAATTCCAAGAAATCGATGTGCATTACTTTGTCCGTAATCGGATTTTGTTGCATGTCTTGAATAATAGCAGACGCTTTTTTACCATCAATGTCAAGTTCAACCTGAAATACATCTGGGTTGAAAACTAATTTTTGGATTGCCATATCTTTTACAGCAAAATGTGTTTGTGTTCCTGTTCCATAAAGAACGCAAGGAACCATTCCTGCATTTCTAGTTGCCGTAGCAGCTTTCTTTCCTACGTCCGCTCTTAGCGAACCGCTCAATTGTGTTTTTTTCATTTTTATTTTATTATGAGATTATAAAATGCGAACTTATAGATTGATTTTTTTCATGTCTGTCTATCACATCTGCAAATAAGTCTGCAACAGAGATTACACGAATTTTATCGCTCGTTTTTGTTTGTGGAATTGTGTCTGTTACAATCAATTCCGTTAATTTAGAGTTGTTGATGCGCTCATATGCAGGACCTGAAAGCACTGCGTGAGTACAAAATGCGCGAACAGAATTTGCTCCGCGTTCCATGAACATGTCTGCAGCAGTTGTTAAAGTTCCGGCAGTGTCGCACATATCGTCAACCAATATCACATCTTTTCCTTTCACATCACCAATCACCATCATTTCTGCAATTTCATTTGCTTTTTTACGGTGTTTGTGGCAAAGCACAAGTAAAGTGTCTAGTTTTTTAGCGTAAGAATTTGCACGTTTCGCTCCGCCAGCATCTGGTGCCGCCATAACTAAGTTTCCGTTATTCAATTTATCCATCTCGTTGAAAAACAAAGTGGAGGCAAATAAGTGATCTACTGGAACATCAAAAAAACCTTGAATTTGATCTGCATGCAAATCCATTGTCATGATTCGGTCAATTCCGGCAGCCATTAACATGTTTGCAATTAATTTTGCACCAATCGCAACTCTGGGTTTGTCTTTTCTGTCTTGGCGTGCATATCCAAAGTATGGAATAACAGCAATAATTTTCCTTGCTGATGCACGTCTTGCTGCATCAATCATGAGCAACATTTCAAATAAATTATCTGAAGGTGGAATAGTAGATTGAATGATAAACACATCTTGTCCACGCACCGTTTCTTCGAAAGAGGGCTGAAATTCTCCATCTGAGAAAACACTCACTTTCACATCACCCAACTTCGTTCCAAATTTGTCCGCAATTTTTTGCGCTAAGACAGCTGATGCTCTTCCGGAAAATATTTTTACGCCTGCAGATTTCATTGTTTCCAAACCTTAGTTGTGAATGCTAGTTAATTTGAGGGTGCAAAGATAGCTATTTTTTGAATCTAAACAGTTGATTTTATTGATTTATTTACCAATTATTGGTTCTTGTTGTAGATAGATTTTTAAATTAACTATTAAATAGTTAGTTGAAATGCTGATATATTTTCAACGTTATTTCAACATTTGCAAGTTAAATACTGATCTAAACCAACTAATAAATTAGTTTACAACTTGTGGGTTGAATTAAATTTTAAGGAGAAATCCTCAAAGTTTAAAGTTGTAACATATACCAAATTTCAATTCCAAAACACGCCGTTTATAGGTAAAATCTTCTTGTTTTGCATACTGATTAGTTAATCCCAAAACATAAGTTGGTGTAAAATAAATGGAGGTATATTTGTTCCAACGCCATTGAAAACCAGCACTCGCTACTGCAGAAAGTGAAAAGCCGTTCAATGTTTCGATTGGTTTCGATTCAAATTCAAAAGGAGAACCGTTTTCAGTGGTATATTTCCCTTTATTTCGAAAATTCATTGCCAAATGGGGTTGAATTCCACCACCAATAAACCAGCGAAACGAATTTCCATAACTAGCAAAAAGTTGAATGGGCATGCCAATATCGCGGTAACGATTGGTATAAGAATAGCTAGAATCATTCGTTGATTCTTCAAATAAATAGCTTTCACCAGATTGGTTGAAACTGAAACCCACGTCAATTGTTAAGAATTTTGAAACCGGAGCACGAAATCCGCCATTGAAACTCCATGTTTTAAATTTAATCTCATCTGCTCGTTTACCCAGGCTTTCTCCAAAAACGGTTTTCGCGGAATCTAAAACACGAAAAGAATTGCAAGAAGCAAGTCCTAAATAAATGTTTGGAACAAAATCGAGTGCAATTTTAGCTTTGCTGTTCTCGGAAATTTCAATAGCTTGAGAAGTAGCTAATTGTGTTGTAAACACAGCAATTAGTAAGAGAAATGTTTTCATACATATTTTTTACAAATATCCGTAAACAAAACCTTTTTCGCAATTCTTTTATTAGCGAACCGCAAATCAAAAAACTGTGTTTATTTTTGTTGAATGCGTCTACGTATACTTGAAGTTATTCCGTCTACATTTAAAAGCCTCGTGCTTCGGTTATTTTATTTACTTTTTATTCTAACCACCACTCGCGCAATATTTCTGTTTTCGAATTATGATTCGTTCAACGGACTTCGTTTAAGTGATTGGTTTTATGGGGTTTGGTTCGATTTGGTGACGGTTTGCTTGTTGTTTCTTCCTTTTGTATTAGTGAGTTTCATCCCTTTTATTTGGCAGAAAAATAAATTAATACGTTTTTTTCAAGCAGTTTTTTTTCATGTTCCGCTTTTGTTAATGATTGCTTTAAATTTGTTAGATACCGAATATTTTAGTTTCACTCAAAAACGTTCAACCGTAGATTTATTTGCAATAATGGGTGCTGGAAACGACATTTTTCAGTTGCTCGGAAGCTTTCTGCGCGATTTTTGGTTCGTTATTTTGATTTTTGTTTTTCTACTCTTTATCAATTTTAAAATCTATAGAAAAACAAGTGCTTTTCATTTCAAAAAACCAATACGCGGAACTTGGAAACAAAACGCGCTAATTTTTGCAGTCGGACTTCCTTTATTAGTTATAACCGGAAGAGGAGGTTTGAAAATTCACAAGCCACTATCTCCAATAGACGCAACACTTTATACAGAACCTCAAAACACAGCTTTTGTTCTAAATTCTGCTTTCACTATACTGAAAAGCTACGGTAAAACTGGTGTTGAAGAACATACTTTTTTTACAGATAAACAACTCATAAAACTATACAATCCGATTCGAAAATCACACCCTCAAAACATCTTCAAAACCAAACCCAATGTGCTAATAATTATGCTGGAAAGTTTTGGTAACGAATGGGTTGGGAAATTTAATGGAGGAAATAGTTATACGCCTTTTTTAGATTCGATGCTCGAAAAAAGTTGGACGTTTGAATATGGAATTTCTAACGGAAAGAAATCAATTGAAGCCGTTCCTTCAATTGTGTCTTCCTTACCAACTTGGATGGATAATCCGTATATTTCTTCGCCTTATTCCAGCAACACTGTTCGTTCTTTAGCAAATATTTTCAACGATAACGGTTATTATACTGGTTTCTACCATGGTGCTACAAATGGGTCTATGCGTTTTAATTCTTTCGCGAAACAAGTAGGCTTTCAAGAATATGTTGGAAGATTTGAGTACAATAACGACAAACATTTCGATAAAACGTGGGGCATTTTAGATGAATACTTCAATCCGTGGACAGTAAAAGAATTGTCAAAAAACAAAAAACCTTTCTTTGCTACGTTGTTTACTTTGTCTTCCCATCATCCGTATTTTGTTCCTGAAAAATGGCGAAAAGTTATTAAAAACGGACCTAATCCAATATGTAAGAGCATCTCGTACGGAGATTTAAGCTTACGTAAACTTTTCGCGCAAGCAAAAAAAGAAAAATGGTTTGAAAACACAATTTTTGTTTTTGTAGCAGATCATGCCTCCTCTACAAGAGATCCATTATACAGCTTGAGAAGTCAGTGTTATCAGATTCCAATTGCATTTTATACTCCCGGAAAACAAATTCCACCGAAGTTTGAAAAAGCTATTTTTCAACAGGCAGATATTATGCCAACCATTTTAGATTTAGCGAACATTGAAACCGATTTTTATTCCTTCGGAAACTCTTATTTTTCAGATAATCCCAGAGAAGCGCTTTCTTATTTAGAAGGAACATATTATTATTTCTACGATAAATACATGTTGGAATATTCGCAGAATAAAGGACAAAAATTGGTCGATTTTACAAAAAAAACACTTACTTTGATAGATTTGTCTGTTGAAAAGAAAGAATTGAAACGTAAGATGGAAAAACGTTTGCGCGCTATTTTACAGACATATAACCGCGATTTGATTCAAAATCGCACGTCGATTAAAGACAATAATTGAAAACAAGCAAATGAAAAAACGCATCCGATTCATCATCAATCCCATTTCTGGGGGTGTGAAGAAGGCAAAGGTTCCTCAAATGATTGAGGAGCACTTGGATCATGCGCTTTTTGATTACGATATTGCAATTACCCAATACAAACAACATGCTAAATCTATTGCTCTCGAATCTGCAAGCGAAGGAATAGACATTGTTTGTGCAGTTGGAGGAGATGGTTCGGTTCACGAAGTAGGAACTGCACTTTCAGGAACTAAAACTTTGTTAGCAATCATTCCTACTGGTTCTGGGAATGGTTTGGCACGCCATTTAAAAATTCCACTCAAAACAGCGCAAGCAATAAAAAACATCAATGAAATGAATTGTTTGTGCATAGATACAGGCCTGGCAAACGACAAACAATTTTTGGGAGTTGGAGGTTATGGATTTGATGCATATATTGCTAAATTATTTGACGAATACCACATTCGCGGTTTTTGGGGTTATGCGCAACTTGTATACGAGGAATATTTTTCTTACAAACCTCCTAAAATGAAAGTTTTTGTGAACAATGAAGTCATAAAAGACAATTACTTGCTTTGTTCAATTGCTAATTCGTCTGAATTCGGAAATGGCTTTTGTATTTCACCGAAATCTGTTATAACAGATGGAAAAATGGAGTTAGTTTTATTAAGGAAATTTGCTTGGTGGCGAACAATGGGAGTGCTCGGACGGTTTTTTTTCAAAAAAATTGAGGGTTCGCGCTACATAAAAATTATTCCCTTTCAAAAAGCCCGAATTATTTTAGAAAAACCACTTGCACATTACGACGGAGAACCATTCAATGTGCGGAAAGAAATTAATATTCAAGTTGTTCCGAAAAACTTAAATGTATTAGTAGGAAAAAATTATATAATTTACAATCTAAAACCAAAAGCATGAATTTTGTAGAACCAGAATTAGAAACGTTTTTAACTCATTTGAATGAGTTGACTGCAGAGAAGGAACCACTTTGGGGCAGCATGTCGGCACAGCGAATGGTGGAGCATTTATCAGACGTGTTGCGCGGATCGAATGGGAAAGTAAAGATGGATGTATTAACTCCAGCAGAAAAACTGGAATCGATGCAACGCTTTTTACTTTCAGATAAACCTATGAACAGAAACATCGAAGTTCCTTTTGCGAAAAAAGATACCCCTTTGCGAAACGAAGAAATTGAACTTGCAATTGATGAGTTTGTAGAAGAATGGCTCGATTTTGAAACGCATTTTGAAACAGAGAATCAAGAAGAAACACATCCTTTTTATGGAAGTTTAAACAAAGAACAATGGTTGCGCTTGCATTCCAAGCATTTTACACACCATTTCGAGCAGTTTGGCTTAGTTGCCGCCGATGCATCTGAAAACTAAAAAACCTTAATTCGTTCAGAACTAAGGCTTTTATTATTACTTTTCAGGTTTGTTTATTTTTCTTTCGTTTGAATTGCAACAACTTTTGATTTTGGAATTGCTTGGTACTTGATTGGGGCCGTTTTTCTTTGTGAAGCTTTTACTTCAGTTCCAGAATGAGGTCCTGTTTTATGACAACAAGAATTTCCAGCTTTGTCTTTACACTCTTTTGTGGGAGTTTGGGCGAAACTTGTTGAACCAATCAACAAAAATGCTATAATGCTTAAACTATTTTTCATTTTTTCTAATTTTTTCATTTACAACTTGCGAGTTACAAAGTCTATGCCAAAGATAGATTATTCAAAAAAGAGAAAGAATCATTTTTGCAAGAATTTCGCTTTTTGACTATATTTGACAAGACAAGTAAAAAACTATGAAAACAATCAATTTTCACATACAATCAATAATAATTACGCTGCAAACGTTATTCAAAGGGCGATTTATTGTTTTTTTTATTCCAGGTCTCGTAATAATGCTTGGTTATATTTATCTGACAACATTTGGAAGTGGCTATAAAGAGTTAACTAAAAATGCGGCAGATATTAGTTTTGTTGGCGGAGCATTGTCTTGGATTCTAGGCGGAATTGGAGATTTGTTTGCAACTCTACTCAGTGAAACATACAAGTTTTTAGTGCTCGTTTTGCTTGCTCCAGTTATGACAATACTTGGTGAAAATTTCGACTCCTACTTAACCGGTCAAAAATATAGTTTCAATATAATTAAAGTTATTAATGATCTGGTTCGAATGATTTTTATAATTATTGTTGCCATCATTCTTCAGTTTACATTCTACTTAGTCTTTTTTTTCATACTCTCTTTTTTCGTTCCAAAATTCTTAGAACCAAGTTGTTATTTCTTAATTACTTCCTTTTTTGTTGGATTTTCTTTTTACGATTATGGCCTCGAACGCTATGGAGTTTCCACCTTTGGAAGTTTAGGTTTTGCCTTCTCCAAACCATTAACGATGATTTTAACGGGTGGTGTTTTCACTTTAATTTACATGGTTCCATATATCGGAATTCCAATAGCTCCGGTTTTAACTGTAATGATTTCAACAGTTGTGTATCTTAAGATCAAGGGAATTCAGGTGCACAACAACGGATTTGTAGCACCCAAAGCCGAATTAGTAAATCAAGAAACAATCGAATCTTAATTTCCGACAAAAATGGAAAAATTATTTGCTGAATTTCAAGCAACTGAAAAAAAAGAATGGGTTGAACTCATTCACAAAGAACTAAAAGGCGAATCGCCTGATTTGCTTCAAAAATTTAATCCAATTGAAGAAATACTTCTACCAAGTTATTTCCATAAAACGGATCTAAAATTGCCCTTTTCTGATCCTGGTAAAGCGCCATTCACTCGCGGAATTCGAAACGATACAAACGACTGGCACATATGTACGCTAATTTCTATTACTAGCGAAAAAGAAGCGAATAAATTGGGTTTAGATGCACTCATGTCGGGCGCAACATCACTTCAATTTGTAGCTGCGAATGAAACTGAAATTAATTTCACACAGCTCTTTGAAAACATTGGCTTAGAATATATTCAGACGAGTTTTATTGGAAAAAATAGCTCTCAAATTTTCGCTTTTAATGAAGCTGTAAAAGGTTTTGATAGTTATTCAAATTTAAACTCAACTACTAATTTCGTTTCAAATACAAAGAATTACCACGTTTCTGGTTACGATGTGCAACAAGCTGGTGCAACTTCCTGGCAAGAACTGGCAATTGCAGCAGCAGAAGGTCATCAGTTTTTAGTTGAGCAACTCGATGCGGGTTCGTCAATAGATGAAGCCGCTGGAAATATTCATTTTGTGCTCGGAATTGGCACTAAATACTTTTATGAAACTGCAAAAATCCGAGCATTTAGAACCATATGGGCAAAAATAATTGAGCGATATTCTCCTGAGTACGCTTGTTCAAAAGCAGCAACTATTTCAGCAAAATCGGGGTTCACCCATATTAGTTTGAAAGATCCACACACAAATTTGCTGCGCCAAACTACGCAAGCACTTTCAGTAATTGTTGGAGGAGTTCAAGAATTAATAATTCAACCATATGATTGTTATTCAACTGAAAAGAATACCAACTTCACACAGCGAATGGCAACAAATATTTCTCTTGTTTTGAAAGAAGAATCGTACCTAAATTCAGTTATTGACCCAGCTGGAGGTTCTTATTCACTCGACATTTTAACCGAAACAATTGCAGAGCGCTCTTGGGCTCTTTTTCAAGAAATTGAAGACGAAGGAGGAATAACGATACCTCAAGTTCGAGCTAAATTAAGTTTTGAAATAAGCGAAAAAGCGCAACAACGAAAAGAACAGATTCAAATAAAAAGCGAAAAACTAATAGGAATCAATATTTTCCCCAATCCAACTGAAATAAACGCAAATTGGGAACAACTTCCGCTTGCTTGGAACAATTTACCTTCACTTCAATTGGAACAATTATGAGCAAAAGACTTTCATTTTCAGCAATTTCGCTGTTTTCAAAAGCAGAGATGGGGCAATCAATTCAAGCAGTTTTTTCAACAGCTGAAAAAATAGATTTGAACAGTTATTACAATTCAGAAGATTTAAAGAATTCAGAACACACAAACTTCGTTTCTGGAAAAGCACCCTTTTTGCGTGGACCTTATGGTTCAATGTATGCAATTCGCCCTTGGACAATTCGTCAATATGCCGGTTTTTCTACAGCCGAAGAATCGAATGCGTTCTATAGACGAAATTTAGCGGCCGGTCAGAAAGGTTTATCAGTTGCTTTCGATTTAGCTACTCACCGTGGCTACGACTCAGATCATGAGCGGGTTGTTGGAGATGTTGGAAAAGCAGGAGTTGCAATTGATTCTATTTTGGATATGAAAATCCTTTTCGATCAAATTCCTCTCAATGAAATGTCGGTTTCAATGACCATGAACGGTGCAGTTCTTCCAATTTTAGCATTTTACATTGTTGCAGCCGAAGAACAAGGCGTTAAAATTGAAGAACTGACAGGAACAATTCAAAACGATATTTTGAAGGAATTCATGGTTCGAAACACCTATATTTATCCGCCTAGTCCTTCCATGCGCATCATTTCAGATATTTTCGCTTACACAGCTGAATTTATGCCGCGCTTCAATTCTATTTCTATTTCTGGCTATCACATGCAAGAGGCAGGTGCAACTGCAAGTATTGAATTGGCTTATACTTTAGCAGATGGACTCGAATACTTGCGCGCAGGAATTAATTCAGGAATGGATGTAGATAGTTTTGCTCCGCGCTTAAGTTTCTTCTGGGCAATCGGAATGAACCATTTCATGGAAATTGCTAAAATGAGAGCCGGACGATTAATTTGGGCTAAATTGGTGAAACAATTCCAACCTAAAAATGAAAAATCACTTGCCCTGCGAACACATTGCCAAACTTCAGGATGGAGTTTAACAGAACAAGATCCGTTCAATAATATTGCCCGAACGTGTATTGAAGCAATGGCGGCTGGTTTTGGTGGAACTCAATCTCTTCACACAAATGCTTTAGACGAAGCAATTGCCTTACCAACAGATTTTTCTGCTCGAATTGCACGAAACACTCAAATTTATTTGCAGAACGAAACCGGAATGTGCGATCTAATTGATCCCTGGGGAGGAAGTTATTATGTTGAGAAATTAACGGAACAATTAGTTGATGAAGCATGGAAACTTATTCAAGAAGTGGAAGAATTGGGCGGAATGGCCAAGGCTATTGAAACAGGAGTTCCTAAAATGCGTATTGAAGAAGCTGCAGCTAGAAAACAAGCGCGAATAGATTCAGGAAAAGATATTATTGTTGGTGTAAACAGACATCAATTGGATAAAGAGGAACCAATGGATATTTTAGAGGTCGACAACACAATGGTGCGTGATGCGCAGCTAGAAAGATTAAAACAGTTAAAAGAAAACCGAAATTCAGCAAACGTAGAACAGCTTTTGGCAGAATTAACCGAAGCTGCAAAAAATACTTCAGGAAATTTATTAGAAATTGCAGTTCGATGTGCACGAGAAAGAGCATCTTTGGGTGAAATAAGTTTCGCATTGGAACAAGTTTACGGACGTCACAAAGCAACTATTCGCTCTATTAGCGGTGTTTTTTCTTCAGAAAGTATGAACGACAAAGATTTTGAACTCGCACAAAGTTTGGTGCAAAAATTTGCAGATTTGGAAGGTCGCCGTCCGCGAATAATGATTGCAAAAATGGGTCAAGACGGACACGATCGTGGAGCGAAAGTTATTGCAACTTCCTTTGCTGACATTGGTTTTGATGTAGATATTGGTCCGCTTTTCCAAACACCTCGCGAAGCTGCAAAACAAGCAATTGAGAACGATGTGCATGTTTTAGGAGTGTCTAGTTTAGCGGCCGGACATAAAACATTGGTTCCGCAAGTAATTGAAGAATTGAAACTGATGGGAAGAGCAGATATTATGGTTGTGGCTGGTGGAGTAATTCCGGCTCAAGATTATGATTTCTTATACCAAGCAGGGGTTTTTGGTATTTTCGGACCCGGAACTAAGATTGCCAAAGCAGCTCAAAAAATAGTAGAATTGCTCATTGAAAGTGTGGAATAAAATTTCCGATAAAAAGAATTTTAACAACAAATTAGCAAGAAAATAAATAAATAATTAACTTCGGCATGGACTTTGAAAAGGTTCATGTAAAATAATTGAATATGAAAAAATTGATTTTTGGTGCAGCATTGTTATGTGTAAGTGTTATAAAAGCACAAGCACCTGATTACAATGATTTGAACATATTGTTTGCAGATGAGAAATATGAAAAACTAGTTGGCTCTTCTGAGAAATACACAACGAGTGATAAAACGAAAACAGATCCGCTTCCATATCTCTGGATGGCGCGTGGTTTGTATAAAATTTCTTTAAGCGGAACAGACAACGAAAAGTTTAAAAACGCCTACAAAGATGCGGTTGGTGTTATTAGCAAATGTATTAAATACGACAAAGACCAAAAGGTTCAGGCTGAATACGAAGAGTTTTTCACTGAATTCAAAAACTCTTTAGTTGAAATGATTAGTAACGATTTAGGTGCTGGTGATTATGCAAAAGCTTCTAGCTGGGTGTTGAAATATTACAAATTGAATCCTAAAAGTATTGGCGGAAAATTAATTGATGGCGCATGTAAGTTCAGAAAATCTGATAAAGGTGGTGCAAACATTAATTGGAAAGAAGCAGATGCATTGTTGAAAGCAACAACGGGAATAGAAGATTGGTCGGAAGCAGAAAAAAACCTTTTAAAAATGGGGATTTTTCAAACTGTAGATTGTTATACTTCTTCCAAACAAACTGAAAAAGCGAAAGTTTTATTAGGTAAAGTTGCCCAATGGTTTGAAGGTGATGCAGAATTCAAAGAAAAATACGACGCTGTAGTAAATTAATTTCCTCGTGATTATTAATGAAAGGCTGTTTCTTTTTAGATTCAGCCTTTTTCTTTTGTTCACAGCGGCTGGCGGATAACTTTTTCCGACAACAGCTATTTCTAATTCGCTTTGCCTTTAACTTTACTTTATGAAAAAATACCTGCTCATCTTTAAAAACAAATACATTGCAAGTATTACCATATTTGCTGTTTACACACTTTTTCTAGACGATGTAGATGTTTTTACAATTGTATCGCAACGCAACAAATTGACTGAGTTACGCGCAAACCACGCACGTGTGAGTGTAGATTTAGAAAACACCAAAACATTGCTCATACAACTGAAGAAAACTTCCGCAATTGAGCGTTTGGCAAGAGAAAAAAAACTCTTCAAAAAAGACGACGAAGATATTTTTATAATTACAGACAAGTAAACCCAACCAAAACTCCTCACTAGCCGTTAAATCTAAACGGAAACTTTCCTTATTTTTGTGCTATGAAACAAATATTTCTCTTCTTGTTTGGCTGCTCGCTTCTCTTCTTGTCTTGTAATCAGAAAACAAAAAATCTGGATAACAAGTTAAGCATCGAAAAATTAGCAAAAAAATTCCCCGATAGTGTTCCAGTTTTAATTCAATATGCTGAAGTTTTGTATCAACGCTACGAATTAAATAAAGCCCTAAATTTTGCAGCAAAAGCATACCGCATTCAACCCAAAAACATGGATGCACGTTTCATTTATGCGAAATGTCTGAATAATTACCCCAAAAGATCCGGACAAGATATTCAGTTGGCACAAGAACAATTGTTGTATTACATTAAACGAAACCCTAAAAATCCAGAAGCATTGGTTCAGCTTGCTGGAACATACAAACAACAAAGCGATTTTGATAAAGCATTTAAGTATGTTAACGAAGCGCTTCGGGTTGATAAACGTTACCGCGATGGCTATATTTTAAAAGGAACGATGTATCAGTTAAACGGTAACTTAAAATTGGCAAAATCATCTTATATAACTGCTATTGAACAAGATCCCGATTTTTATGTAGCTTATTTAGAAGTTGGAACCATTTTACAAGCCGAAGGCGACACACTCTGTTACCAATATTTTAGAAATGCCACTGAATTAAAACCAAATTCAACAGATTCTTGGTTCAATTTGGCCTATGCTTACCAAGAATTTGAACAAAGCGAACAAGCACTTGTGGTTTACCGTCACATGCATAAAATTGACAAAGGTTTCGCAATGTCGCTTTTTCAACAAGGTTGGATTAAGCAATTTCAACAAAACCAGTTAGATAGCGCTGTTATTTTTTATAACGAAACATTGCAAGTTGAACCACGTTTTGTGGAAGCATGGCATAATTTGGGAATGATTTACGAAAACAATAAAAAAGAACCGTTAGAAGCAATGCGCTATTACCAACGCGCATTGAAATACAACAAAGATTTTCAGCTTTCGAAAGATGCAATGATCCGTTTAAATAAGCGAAAATAAAAGGAATGTCCCCAAAACGATTCCAACTTATTCAATTATTTTTTGAAGCAGCACTTCCAATTTATGGTATTCTTTTTTGGAAATGGAATTTTGCTTTTATTCTTTTTTATTTCCTTCTAGATTGGTTGGCGAACTCTGTTTTAACTGGTTTGAAAATTCGCAAACGGTATTCATTTCAACAAGACGAGAAAAATAATTCTAAATGGATTGTTCGTTTGATGCTAGCTTGTGCCTTCTTTGCGCCAACATTTTTGTTTGCCTTTAAACTTTTGAATCACATTTATTTACCATTTAATTTGTGGAGTTCATTTGAAGAATTTTTCTTCTACGAAGACATGGGAGTTTCGCAAGGATATGTACTTTTTCCATTGATAGCTTTTAATGCATGGTCACAATATCGAATGCAATTTTCACTTCCACAACGTTTTAAAACAACAACTATAACTACTTTAGTTAATTCTTATTTACTGCAAAATTTGTTTATTCTTGGAGGAACATTACTCTGCTTTACTTTGAGTTTTATTGTTTCCGTTCCAGAATTAACGTATTCACTTTTGCTGATTGGAGGATGTGTTGTTTTTCGTTTTTTTAAACGTAATTAATTACACTATTTCTCTTTCTTTTTCAGTAAAAGAAATTCCCAATTCATTCAATTCGGCTAAAATTGGTTCGTAAATTGATTTATCTGTTGGAATTAAAACTCCTTTTTGAGTGAATTTCTCTGTCAAAAGTAGTTTTGCGCAAATGGCAATTGGAAGTCCAACGGTGTTCGACATTCCTGTAAAAACAGCATCTTCTCCAATATTTACCATCGAAGATTCAATTTCGTATAATTTTCCAGCCAATTCATATTCAAACTGATGAACCATCACAATCATGTCTTTGTCGTTCGGGTTGAGCACCAATTTTTCTACCAATAGTTTTTCAAGTATTTGCGCCGGAGTAGCGTCTTTTAGTCCAATTTTTCGATCAGAATCAAATAAACCAAGCCATTCAAATCGGTCAAAGTGATCGAGGTGAATAGATGCAAGAAAACGTTTGAATTTGTCTTCTACAGGAGTTGTAGTTTCGTAGGAAAGAAATGCATTTACAAAATCACGCGGAGTTAAATCTTCTGAATTTTCCATAATGTAGGAATCGTCTGTCATTCCCAATTGAACGAAAACATTCCAAGTTATACAGAAATTCGTTTTTCTTAAGGTACCTCGGTAAAGCGTCGGAATATCTTCTAAACCATAGGCTGCTCTATACGACAAAGAATCACGATTTGGGTAGCCGTCAAAAGTTCCATATCCATCAATTTTAAGTTTATACAACCGCGAGAACAATTGGGTGTATGGAATGTATTTGTACTGATTGTGATCGATGTATTGTGCCGTTCCACCCTGACCTGCTAATACAACGTTTCTTGGGTTCCAAGTAAATTTATAGTTCCACGGATTGTTGTCGTTTTCTGGAGCAATTAAACCACCACAAAACGACTTAAAACTTTTAATTTCGCCTCCTTTAGATTTAACTTCATCAATTATTTTCATGGCGCTCATATGATCGATGCCGGGGTCTACACCCATTTCGTTCATAAACGTTAATCCTGCTAACATCACTTTTTCGTTTAATTCTGCCATTTCATCGCTCACATAAGAAGGAGTGATGAGGTTTTTTTTCAATAACAAACAATCGCGCGCAATGTCTATATGAAAACGAGCAGGAAGCATTGAAATCACTAAATCTGCTTGAGACATTTCTAACATACGCTCTTCTTTAACGAGTGCGTTGAAAGTTAAGGCGATTCCGTGTGGATTATTGCCAATTTTTTTCTTTGCAGTTAAACTGTTTTGGTCAACAATACGAATTTGCCAATTATAGATGGGCGCATGTTTCAGCAAATAACGAATAAGAGATGATGCAGAAAGACCTGCACCGAGAACCAATATTTTTTTCATTTTACAAGCACGTGGAATGTAATGCGAAATTAATAAAATTTGAGATTCTTAACAATTTGTAAGGAAAAATGTTAAGTTTTGTTTATAAATAAGGATTACTTTTTCTTCGAACCTCTTTTTTTCGGCTTCCCGTACTTGTCGGTCATTGCTTTTTTGTGATCATATCGCACATTTACTTTTCTATTTTTGTCTTTCTTTTGGTGAAAAGCTGGTCCAACATCGTCTCGTCTTGGAGATCTCACCAAGGTGTTTTTCATTAGGACTTGTGGTTTTTCGAAATCCAAAATCAATTCAGAAATTTCAACCTCTTCAGGCGTTTTGTCAATTGTCAATTTACGGTCCATGTAATTTTCAATTGCCAATTGAAGGCGCTCATCTTTTGTTGAAATAAAACTAATAGAGGTTCCTTCTTTATCTGCACGGCCAGTTCGCCCAATTCGGTGAATGTAATTTTCAGGGTTCTCAGGTAAATCGAAATTTATAACATGTGAAACATCCGTTACATCTATGCCACGAGATATTAAGTCGGTTGCAATTAAAACGCGGTAAATTCCGGTTTGGAAATGACTCACCGCATTAAAACGGAAGTTTTGTGCTTTATTTGAGTGAATTACTCCTACTTCATGACCTAAAACAGGTTCCATTTCTTCAAAAAGCCGATCTGCCATAACGCGTGATGAAACAAAAACCAACACTTTAGACAAATTTACATCAGTTTCAAGCAGGTGTTTCAATACGTTTACCTTAGTTGTAAAATTATCTGCAGAAATAGCTGTTTGCTTAATTTTTTCAAGCGGCGTACCAGCTCGAGCAGCTTCAACAACTGACGGAACTGTAAAATATGTTTCAATAAATGTGCTTACTTCTTCTGAAAGTGTTGCTGAAAACAACAAGTTCTGACGTTTTTCAGGTAAATATTCAAACAAACGTAACAATTGTGGTCGGAAACCTAAACTCAAGGTTTCGTCTACTTCATCAATAACTACTTTTTTCGCATGTTTTAATTGCAAAGAACCATTAACGGCCAAATCGAGTAAGCGTCCAGGTGTTCCAACTAAAACATCTAATCCTTGAAGGACCATTGCAGCTTGTGTGTTAATATTTGCTCCACCATAAACGCCTCCAACCACAATATTCATGTGTGGAGTTAATTTTTCTACCTCGCGAACAACTTGCACAACGAGTTCGCGTGTTGGAACAACGATTAATATTTGTGGATGCGGATCTTTTGAAAATTTCCACATGCACAAGCAAGGAAGTAAATATGCCAAGGTTTTACCAGTTCCGGTTTGCGCCAATCCGACAACATCTTTTCCAGACATCATTACCGAAAACCCCGCAGCTTGAATGGTTGTTGGAGATGTATATCCCAACTCGTCAAGAGCAGTAAGTAAAGGTGTTTTGATATTTAAATCGTGAAAAGCTATCATTTTTTGAATTTGAGAGTGCAAAGGTAGGTCAAAACTGATGATTTTTACCGAAAACTAGCTTTTATTCTATTGATTTTAAATTGTTTCTTAAAAATAAAATTTCACTAGCCAATTGCTGAGCATCAGAAAAGCACTTAAACTAAAAGCACCAACAATCCATTTAGGGTGAAAAGCGTTAGGTTTAGTAATAATTATGAGTGTTAAAACAAAGGTAATAATTACGGGAATTAACGCAGGAAAAAGACGAATGCTTTCCGAGAAATTTCCGTTAATGAGTTCTAAAAAAGAGCGTTGAGCACCACAACCAGGGCACTCAATGCCTAAATGCTCTTTCCAAGAACAGGATAACATTATCTCAAAAACCCTCCGCCACTCGCTACTCCAACAAAAATAAAGATAACAACAAGAATAAATAGTGCCGACAATGAAGTGCCAATAATTGCACAGATAAAGCCTGCACGCGAAAGTTTGTATGATTCTTCAAATTTTTGTGGTGAAGATTGATACATGTTTTTGTCTTTTTTATGAAGTGCCAATGCTATAATTCCTAAAATTAATCCAAAAACACCGTATGCGAAACACATAACGAGTGATAATATTCCTAAAACTAAAACGGCAACAGCGTTTGGTAGTTTAGCTTGACGTTCGTTGTTTCCCTGACTGTTAATGTCTAAAATATCTTCCATAATTTTTTTTACCAAAAGTAATGAAGTTTTACTAAACTAAATTATGGAACCAAAAATAGATTTTTTCTCAAATTCAAAAAATCAATCTGTATCTTCGTAAATAAATCTTTTTTATGTTACAGAGTAACCAAATAACTTGTCCAAATTGTAAAACCTTAATAGACGTGAATGATGTGCTTTCGCATCAATTAGAAGATCAAATTCGATTGAAGTACCAGTCTGAACAACTTCGTTCTCAAAAAATATTAGAAGAAAAAGCAGCGCAATTAGAAAGCGAAAGAGAAAAGTTAGCTGAAACGAAAAAGCGTGAAAACGAATTGTTTCAAGAGCGATTAGATGCTCAAATGAAGAAAGATCGAATTGAAATTGAAGAAAGATTAAAAAGAAAAGTAAGCGAGGAAAACGCAGAAGCAATTTCTAATCTTCAAAAAGAACTCAAAGAAAAATCTGTGAAAGTAAATGAATTAAACACTTTGCAAGTAGATATGGAACGCTTGAAGCGAGAGAAAGAAGAATTGGCTTCTCAAATTCAAATGGAATATGAACGCAAAATGAGTGACCAATTGAAGTCTGAAACAGAGAAAATTCGTAAACAAGAAGAAGATCGGAACGAATTGCGACTTAGAGAATTACAAAAACAACTCGAAGACCAAAAGTCATTAACCGAAGAAATGAAACGCAAGCAAGAGCAAGGATCTATGCAATTGCAAGGCGAAGTGCAAGAATTAGCTATTGAGGAATGGTTATCAAGTAAATTTCCGCTCGATACAATTGAAGAAATCTCGAAAGGTGCACGCGGGGGAGATTGCATTCAACGCATTCATACTTATTCTCAACAGAATTGTGGAGCAGTTTATTACGAATCAAAACGCACAAAAGAATTTCAGTCAAACTGGATAGAAAAATTCAAGCAAGACATGCGCGCAAAAAACATTTCAGTAGGTGTTTTGGTTACTGAGGCATTTCCAAAAGGAATGGAACGAATGGAAATGAGAGAAGGAATTTGGATTTGCTCTTTTGACGAATTTAAAAGCTTATCGGCTGTTCTGCGTCAGGCTGTTATCGATATTCACAATTCAAAATCGGCCGAAGAAAACAAAGAAGATAAAATGCATTTGTTGTATGCTTTTTTGACGAGTTCAACATTTCGTATGCAAGTAGAATCAATTGTAGAAGGTTTTAAGTCTTTGAAAGATGATTTGGAAAGTGAAAAACGTTCCATGAATCGTATTTGGAAACAACGCGAAAAACAAATCGAAAAAGTAATGGACAGCACAACAAGTATGTATGGATCAATTAAAGGAATTGCTGGAAACGCTATTCAATCAGTGAAATCATTAGAACTTGGCGAAGGACTGGAAGACTAATTTTTACAAAACAAATGGAAATTTCTTCACAATCGTTTCGCCACTTAAAATGCGTACCTCATAGTTTCCTTTTTCCCAGCCCTCTACTTTTAGGCTGAATTCAGATTCTACTTTTCCTTTTTTTGGATAACTTTTGTCTTCAAAGCGGTGAATTAATTCTCCGTTTGCACGGTAAATAGATAAGGCCATTTTCGTTGTTCCATTACTAACAAAATCTACTTTACCAGTAACTTTTACTGGAGCAGACTGTATTTCACGTGTAACAGAAACCGTTCTGTTTTGTGCCGAATGATACCAATCTTGTTTCTGACCAGTTAATTCGCAAATGAATTTTCGCAATGCTTTTCCATTTTCACTTTCGTTTTCAATATTGTTTACCGAATTGTTGTCTGAAACCGCCCAAAGTGCGTCTTGAATGGTTGAACCATCAAATTTTTTTCCTTTTATGAAACTGATTAATTTAACCATTTTCGGATTGCTTGAACTAGAAATTGTCATGCTTGCAGCACTTGTAGGAGCATGATTGCTTGCTTCAATGCAAAAACCATTCACTATTTTTTTAACCTTACCTTTAGGTGCAAGTGCCAGAATTTCTTCTTCAGGAACAATTAAATTTTGATCTTCTTCTGCCTTAGGAATAAAAACCGTTCCAGCTGGGATAGAAATTTTAAGACTCTGACTAGTCGTATTTGTAGCATTAAAATCTACAGAATTTCCTGAATATGCGCCATTCGATTGAATTGTTACAGTTATTAGTTTTTTCTTAATTGCATCTTGTAACGTTATAATTGTTGGTTCTTGAATAAACGATAAAACACCAACTCCAAGCAAGCACAAAGTAATGGGGAATAAAATAAGAGTTTTCATAAGATCGATTTTAAGTATAAAACAAATTGTAAATTATAGTTACAAATCTACTCGAACATTTATTCCCCATCAATAAGGCAATTGTAGTATTTTAGAAAATTTAGTTTTTAAAATTCAAGTAAAACACGTGCTAAAACATGTCTGCCAGCCGAAGGATAATAAAAGTTTTCTGTGGTTCTATTTCCTCCATAAATATAACCGAAAGTGTATCCGTTGTTTTCGTAAACTTCATTCAAAATATTGTTAATAGTTAATCCTAAACGTAGCGTTTTAATGAATTTAACGGGAAGGTCGTAGCTAATTCCGAAGTTATTAACGAAGTACGCATCAATGCTTTTCTCTAGGTTTGATGTGTTGTCTAAAAACTGACGTCCAACAAATTTACTTGTCCACGTAAAATTTAAATTTTGCAATGGCTCGTAGCTAATTGAAAGTCCGGCAACGGTATTAGGTGAAAAAGCTAAATCTGAGTTTAAATGTAGAATTTGGTCTTGTACATAGGTGTCGTAATTGTCTACATATTCTATAAACTCATTTACTTTGTTCTGACTTAGAGCTATATTTCCAGAAATTTTCAGGGTTTTAATAGGTTCGTAAACAAGTTCTATTTCAATTCCTGCTCGGTAACTTTTGTCAACATTTGCCCGCGTATAGCCGCCAACATCATTAATTTGTCCAGTTAATATTAACTGATTTTTATAATTCATATGGTAAAGTGTGAAGTTTGCTGCAAATTTTTTAGCTTGGAATCGATAACCCAATTCAGCGTCTAACAATTGTTCGGGCAGGGGTTTTTTTCCTCCAATTGGTTGGCGAAAATCGTCTCTCACTGGTTCGCGATTAGCAACAGAAAATGAGCCAAAAAAACGGTTTTTTGAATTTAAAGCATACTGAATTCCGGCTTTCGGATTGAAAAAACTAAAATTCGATTTTTCTTGCGTTTCAACCAATGTGCCGTTTACTTCTGAATTTCCGAGATAAGAATAATCAATAAATCGGTGTTGTATATCAAGAAAACTAGTTAATTTTTTGAAGCTATAACTTGCGCGCAAAAAATTAGAAAATTCTGTTTTATTGGCAGAATTCAAATAATATTGTTGTTCAATTTGAGAATTCGATGCAAATTCCGCCCAAATAATTTCTCCATAATGTTTGCCTACGTAATTGTTTACTGCCCCTCCGAAAACTAAATTTAACGCTTTTCGTTTGTAGTTCAAGGAATAAACTGTTCCGTAAAAGTCGTTATTCAACCATTTTCTTCGAATTAAATCGGTAGAAGAAATAGTATCTCCACCAGCATACAGATCGCTTAAACCATAATCAGAAAAACTTTGATCATTTTTGAACTCTTCATAATATCCAAATCCTTTTGTGTAATGAGCAGAAATATTTCCCGAAAGTTGGTTGTTGAAAAAATGAGAAAGATGGAGTTGATAGTGATTTTGGTTGTAATTATCAACTTGATTGTTGTAAGAGTAAAAATTATAAGTTCTTCCTGCATTTAATAGATTTACACGTTCATCGTTCGTTAAAAAGTTTCGGTCTGCATAGGCATTCATTTCGTCTGCCGAACCATTAATTCTGCTCTCTGGTGTTCCGTACCAACTTTGATACGTGATTTCTTTGCCAATAAATGCATTTGCTTTTACAACTGTTTTTTTTCCGAGCCAAGCGCCTGAAAGATAGAAAGATTTTAGGTCTGAAGATGCCCGATCAATGAACCCATCTGAAGAAATCCGCGACAAACGGGCATCGAAATAAAATCCGTTTTTTAAAGCACCTGTTCTGAACTTAAGTGTGTTTTTTAAAGTTCCAAACGAACCATAAGCATTGTCTGTTGATGCATATGGAGTTTGTGTTACATTGTCTGTTTTGATGTTTATACTCGCTCCAAAAGCAGCGGCTCCGTTCGTAGAAGTTCCTGCACCTCTTTGCAGGTCAATGTTTTCAACGGATGAAGCAAAGTCGGGCATGTTTACCCAAAATACGCCATGCGATTCTGAATCGTTGATCGGAATTCCGTTTACAGTAACATTTGTTCGAGTAGGATCTACACCGCGTATGCGCAAGCCAGTATAACCTACACCAGCTCCAGCGTCTGAAGTTGTTACGGCATTTGTTGTTCCTTCTAATAAAAGCGGTATGTCTTGTCCAAAATTATTCTTTGCGAGCGCTTTTTTATCAATTTTTGTAACTGTAGTGGGGTCACCAGAAGCACGTGTTGCATTTACTTGTATTTCTTCAAGGTTGTAAGCGTCTGTCAGAAGAATAGTTTTCTGAGCATATTGCGGATCTGGTGTTAATAATTGCATTTTAGGCATGTAACCTGAAGAGCTAATCAAAACAAAGTAAGAAAGTTGTTGACTTTTGTTTAATTCGAAGCTGTAATTTCCGTCTTGATCAGTCTGGATGGTTTGAAAAGTTTCTTGCAGTTTGATAGAAGCTCCAACAATGGGTTCGCCGCTTTCGGAAACTACATTTCCACGCAGTTGAACTTGAGAAAATGCCAATGCAGGCAATAAAAAAAGTGTTGTTGAAATGGATTTAATAAATCTTGTTTTCATTTTTAAAAAATTATAACAAGAACAAGGGGCCAATTCTTATGATTGAACATATTATTGACTGTTTCTTCCCTACGCACGTACTAACGTGACAGGTTCAACGGGTATAATCTCAGCTCCGAAATTCGGGGCACCCCTTAGAGACGGTGCAAAAATACAATATAATAGTTAAAAATGCGCAATTTGAAATTTAAAAAGTAGAAACCACATTTGTTAAACATTTTCAATTTAGAATCATACATTTGTAAAAACGATTACATGAATAGCGAAGAAATACTTGCGTTTTGTCAGACATTGAAGGGAACAACAGAGAATTTTCCTTTTGATGAAAAAGTGTTGGCAATTCGTGTTCAAAACAAAATTTATGCTTTGATTGATGTGGAAGAAGCTGAATATATCAACTTGAAGTGTGATCCTGAACGGGCAATTGAACTTCGCGAAGCACACAACGCAATTCGTCCGGGTTACCATATGAGTAAGAAATTGTGGAATTCAGTTTACTTGCGTGAAGGTTTATCGCACCAATTAATCAAAGAATTGATTCTGCATTCGTATGACGAAGTAGTGAAAAAATTACCTAAAAAATTACGCGATGAGCTTGAGAATTGATAAATATGTGTGGTTTGTTCGTTTGGCTAAAACCCGAACACTTGCAACAGACATGGTTCAAAAGGGAAAAGTTCGACTCAACAATCAATCTGTAAAGGCAGCGAAAGAAGTGAAAATTGGCGATAAGCTCGATTTTATTAAAAACAACGCAACATTTTCTTACAAAATTAAAGAATTGTTAGACAGACGGGTGGGAGCGAAATTAGTTGGAGATTATTTAATAGATGTTACCAATCCGGAAGAATTGGAACGCTACAAAACTTTTCGCGAAGCCCAGAACGTGTATCGTGAATATGGAACTGGAAGACCATCTCGGAAGGACCGCGACAACTTGGATTCGTTTTTTACGTGGTTGGAGGATGAAGATGAACCTGAAAAATGACGCAAATTTGTGTGCTTTTGGGAAGATAAACGCATCTTCAAAGCATCAATTTTTCAAAATGAAGTCTTTTTATTGATTGGATTGAACCGAATTAATTCATAGCTGTACAGAAAGAAAATTATTAAGCCATGAAAACATTACTTTTTTCTTTAACTGTACTTTGTACACAATTCATTTCAGCTCAAGTTACACTTCCTGTTAATCCTAATCGGAAAATTCAAATTGCAATTTTATTAGACAATTCTGGAAGTATGTCTGGGCTTTTGGACCAAGCAAAATCGACCATTTGGCAAGTAGTAAATTCGGCTTCAAAACTAACAATTGAAAATCAAATTCCAACTTTAGAATTGGCTATTTATGAATACGGTGATCTTGTGCAGCGGTACACGAATTTTATTTCAGACTTAGACAGTATTTCAGAAATTTTATTCAGTATTCCAGTTCGTGGTGGAGATGAATTTTGCGGTTTGGTAATTAAAACAGCTGGTGATGAACTATCTTGGACAACTGATCCAAAAGATTTACATATCATTTATATTGCAGGAAACGAACCTTTCAACCAAGGAATAGTTGACTATAAAACCGTAATACCAGAAGTTTGTAAGAAAAACATTATTGTAAACACCATTTTTTGCGGCGATTACCAAGAGGGAGTGAATTCTTTTTGGCAAAATGGCGCACAGTTGTGTCAGGGTAATTACTTTAATATTGATTCAAATGCAGAAGCTTTTCATGTTGACACTCCTTACGATAAAGAGATCATGCAGTGGAACGATTCTTTAAACACAACTTACATGGGCTACGGAAGCGTAGGTTCGATGAGAAAAGACAAGCAAGTTTCAGAGGATCAAAAAAACTCTGGGAATGGACAAATGTTTGCAACAGAACGTGCTGTTTCTAAATCTAGAGAAGGTTACAAAAATGAAAACTGGGATTTGGTCGACAAAAGTAAATCTGACAGTACGGCGGTTTTTAAACTAAAAGACGAAGAACTTCCTGCAGAGTTGAAAGGAAAAACAACTGAAGAGAAAAAACAAATCTTAGAAGAAAAATCTATTGAACGGAAAGTGTATCAAGAGAAAATAAACACCCTGAATGTGCAGCGTGAAGCATTTATCACTGTTGAAAAAAAGAAATTAGCCGAAGCCGGAGGGAAAGAAGATTTAGGAACTTCTATTATCAAATCGATGAACGAAAAAGCCGTTTCAAACGGCTATCAAATTATAAAGTAATTATTAACCTGAGTTCGATTCTAAATTCATCTCAGAATTTATTTTAAAATAGTAGATCTGAGACTCGTTTTATGAGGAATAGCTAGCTATTTCGAAGAAAATAGACGAGTGAGATACTGTTTTAAAAGAAATAGTTTTTACAAAT
>JANNWW010000062.1:0-1659 GCA_031409255.1 Crocinitomicaceae bacterium | reverse complement strand
GGTTTGGTTTGTTTTTGCGTAAAAACATCAAGCATTCGTTTCGCGTTACCTGATATAACCACGATTTGAAATGCGCAATACTGTGCTTTTTCAATTTATCTCCCAACGTTGCAAATAACTGAATGGTAATATCTTCTGCATTTTCTAATTGTTTCAAATATTTCAGACAACTTCCCAAAACCAAGTGTCCATATCGTTCGTAGAGAATAGGGATCGTATAATTGCATTCCTCTACTTTCCACAAGTTGATGAGCTCAAGGTCTGATAATTGCTGATATTTTCGTTTCTTATTAAAAAGCACGTACTAAAGATGTTTATTTATATGATATTCCATATAATCAGTCAAATTTACCTTCACTTTTTTAAATAGCTTACTTTTTAATTTATTATATTTAATACCTCTCTGCACGTATGACTTTTTATACTCTTTGTACTCTTTATTTAATTTAAGGTGAGTAAACCCTCAATGCAATTTTGAAAATCAATTAATTTATATTTTTTCTTTTACCTCAATAACAGCTGATCTTACTATATTTATACAATGAAGAAAATTGGCGTAATTACATCTGGAGGAGACGCCCCAGGAATGAATGCAGCAATTAGAGCTATTACAAAAGTTGCATTATTTCACAACATTGTTGTTGTCGGCTTTGAAGATGGATTTCAAGGTTTAATTGAAAACAGGTTCATTGATTTGAATTATGAACGAGTAAATAACATCATTCAATTAGGAGGAACTATTCTTGGAACCGCTCGCTCAAATGAATTTTTAACAAAAGAAGGAAGAACCAAAGCATTCGAACATTTAGTTAATAATCAAATTGAAGCCCTTATCGTAATTGGTGGAGATGGATCGTTTTTAGGCGCTCAATGTTTACATGATGAATTTGCATTTCCTGTAATTGGAATTCCCGGAACAATTGATAATGATATTGAAGGAACTGATTACACAATTGGTTACGATACTTGTTTGAACACAATTGTTGATGCAATCGATAAAATTAGAGACACAGCTACTAGTCACCACCGTGTCTTTTTTGTAGAAGTTATGGGAAGAAATGCAGGTAAAGTTGCCCTGAATTCAGCATTAGCTAGTGGTGCGGAAGCTGTTTTAGTTCCTGAAGAATATCAATCAATTGAAAGTTTAGCTGAAAATATACGTTCTTTAAATAAAGGTGTGAGAAGTTCGATCGTCATTGTAGCTGAGGGTGATGAGTTGGGTGGAGCAAAAGAAGTATGTGAAAAGGTTCGACCTTATCTTTTGGATTATGATTTACGTTTTTCTGTTTTAGGCCATATTCAAAGAGGTGGTAATCCGAGTTCTTTTGATCGAATAATAGCTACTCAAATGGGTTCGGAAGCAGTAATTACCTTAATTTCAGGTGAAACGAATACAATGATCGGATTACTTGAAGGGAAAATTTATCGATCATCATTGGGGAAGCCAATAAAGAATCCCCGAAATTTAAATGAAGAAAAAATGTGTTTATTAAATCTACTTCGCACAAAGAAAAAATAATTTCAACTTTTTCACTTATGTTCCTGCTTATTTATCAGTGTATTAGGCCTAGGTTTAAAAATAAAACAAAAAAAGTTTAGTAAAAGACTTGTTAAAGTAAAAAGAGTGTGTACCTTTGCAGCCGCTTAGAACGCTAGGTA
>JANNWW010000061.1:0-6135 GCA_031409255.1 Crocinitomicaceae bacterium | reverse complement strand
TCGAGAGCACCAATGGCTCCAACGGGCTGGGCTTCGACGCCAAAGGCCGGCTGATCTCGGTGCAGACCACGCCTGGACAAGCGCGCATCGGCGCGATCTACCCCAAGATAAACACATTTTAGAAAAAGGAGGAAGTGTGGTGCTAATGTCGCATTTAGGAAGACCAAAAGAAGGGAATGACCCCAATTATTCCTTGCGACACATCGTTTACCGAATCGAAGAATTGATAGGGAAATCAGTTAAGTTTTCTTCTGACTGTATTGGCGCAACAGCTTTGGAAATGAGTTCACATTTAAAAGCTGGCGAAGTTTTATTATTAGAAAACGTTCGTTTTTATAAACAAGAGACAGCAGGAACAATAAGCTTTGCTGAAGAATTAGCGAAACACGGAGATTGCTACGTGAACGACGCCTTCGGAACTGCACACCGAGCACATGCATCTACAACAGTTGTTGCAAATTATTTTCCAAACGATAAAATGTTCGGATTCTTGTTGGAAGCTGAAATCAAAAGCGTAGATCGAGTGCTCAATTCAACAGATAAACCTTTAACTGCAATTGTTGGCGGAGCGAAAGTTTCCTCAAAAATTACAATTATTGAACGCTTAATTGAAAAAGTTGATAATTTAATTGTAGGTGGTGGAATGGCCTATACTTTTGTGAAAGCAATGGGCGGAAACGTAGGGAACTCATTGGTGGAAGACGATTATTTAACTGTTGCAAAAGATATTGTCGAAAAAGCAAAAGAGAAGAACGTAAATCTTTACGTTCCAACTGATACGATTATTGCAGACAAATTTGATAACAACGCTAGTACGCAACTAGTTCCAATAAACGAAATACCTAGCGGATGGATGGGACTAGATGTTGGTCCTGAATCAATAAAAGCATGCGCTGAAATAATCGAAAACTCAAAACTCATTTTGTGGAACGGCCCAATGGGTGTTTTCGAAATGGCTTCTTTCCAAAAAGGAACAGTTGAGGTGGCAAACGCAATTGTTCGTGCAACAGAAAGAGGAGCGTTTTCACTTATTGGCGGAGGCGACTCAGTTGCAGCAATTAACCAGTTCGGTTTGACCGATAAGGTGAGTTATGTTTCAACAGGAGGCGGCGCAATGTTGGAGTATTTGGAAGGAATTGAATTACCTGGAATTAAAGCGATAAATAGCTGATTTATCAACTTAATATAAAAAACAAATCACGTAAACAAAACTCGGCTTAGGGCCTATTCCGAATATTCGTGGCAGTCGAAGTCAAATTTTTTATGGAATCCAACAAAAATCTGCATCTTTGTTCCAACTTCAAATTTGAAACAATGAGATTAGGTATTTTCATCGCTACTTTGCTTTTTATAGGTTCTGGATTCGCGCAAAAAGGAACAAAGCAGAATGCTGCTATTCAACAAGTAACCGTTTTTAAAAGCGGTGCCCAAGTTCAACACACAAAAAAAGTAAATCTTTCTGCTGGAAAACAGACTGTGGTTTTTGAAAAATTGACAGATTTTATTGATCCAAATTCGGTTCAACTGAAATGTGAAGAAAGCGCAACCATTTTGAGTATTCGCATTAGAAAAAATTACGACGATGCATCAATTTTAAAACAAGACGTAGATGATTTGAATGCAAAACGACGTGTATTAGAAAACGAAGAACAAAAACTGCGCGACGAATACTTCGTATTACTAAAAGACGAAGAAGTTCTGAACCTCAACAACCGTTTTGGCAGTCAACAACAAGGAGTGAAAATTGCTGAATTAAAAGAAGCGTCTACCTTTTTTCACTCGCGAAACACAGAAATACGCGTTCGAAAAGCGCAATTGGAAGACGAAATTGAAACGGTAATTCGTAAAATCAATACAATTGAACAAGAGATTTCTACGCGTAGAAGTTTGCCAGTTGTAAATTACACTGAAATTGAAGTAGAATTGGACGTTAAAAAAGCAGGTGAAACAAATTTCGATTTCAGCTATATTTCTCCAAATGCTTCATGGAAACCCTATTACGACATGCGTTCAGCAGGAATTGGTGCACCCATTTTATTGGAAGCAAAAGGTTTGGTAACTCAAAACACTGGAATTGAATGGAAAAACGTGAAATTGGTGCTTTCTACAAACGATCCATACGACAATACGCTCGAACCACAAATAAATCAATGGGCATTGAACTATTACACGCCTGTTCCTCAACGTCAATATGCACAACGCGCAACACCCGTTTATGATTACTCTGGCGAAACAATTCACGGTGAAGTACTCGACCAAGTTAGTGGTGAACCGTTAGCTTTTGCGAAAGTATCGATGAATTCTAATGGAATGACTTACGTTTTAACAGATGTTGCAGGAAAATTTAACTTCACAGTTCCGAGAGGAGAACGTGGATTTCAAGTAGCGTATTTAGGCTATTCAACACAAGGTTTTACAATCAATTCTCCTTACGTGAAAATTGCACTGTATCCCGAAGATGTGGCAATGGAACGTTTGCCAATATTAACTGGAGGAGTTGCTGCAAGTTATGGTTATGCAGATGCAATGAATGTAGAATCAGCAGTTTACAGTTCTAATTCTCGATCACTAGATGAAGTAATGATTGTTTCTAGTAAAAGAAACCGTAAAAAATCTAAATCACGAAATGACGCACCAACTGGAGGGGTGTATCAATACAACAACGAATTTTATGCAACACCAATAGCAACAACTCAACAAAAAGATTTGCGCATGGAATACGAAATTGAAACGCCTTTCTCAATTCCTTCAGACAATTCTGATCACCGGGTTGCAATTGCAGTTTATTCTATGCCGGCAAATTATGAATACCATGCAGTACCAAAATTGGACAAGAATGTGTTCTTAGTTGCGCAAGTTTCGGGTTGGGAAAAATTGAATTTATTGCCAGGCGAGTCTAATTTTTATTTCGATGGAACTTATATCGGAAAGAGTTACGTAGATGTGAGTTCAACCAAAGACACAATTGGTTTTTCTTTAGGACAAGAGAAAAAAATGCAAATTGAACGCACGCGAAGTCAAGAAATGTCGAAAACACGTTTAATTGGTTCGCGCTACAAATATGAAGTAACCTGGGATTTTGTGATTCGAAATAACGGAGCAGGCGAAATTCCACTCATCGTGAAAGATCATTTCCCCGTTTCAATTAACGAAGACATAAAAGTAAAAGAAGGCGAATTTGAAGGCGCAACTTTAGATGAAACTACGCACGTTTTGACTTGGAAAATTGCCGTGAAAAAAGGCGAAACGAAGAAATTTAAGTTCGACTATTCGGTAGATTACGGGAAAGGTCAGCCAGTATACCTAGAATAAGAGAAAAGTAAAAATGTGAAATTGAAAAAGCGTTTTTTCGAGTAGATTTTTAAGAAAATCAGTATCGAGAAGGCGTTTTTTCTTTTAAAAAAAGAATCATTTTTTCAAGTGCGCGCGCACGGTGACTAATGCTGTTTTTTTCTTCGGAAGTCATTTCAGCGAAAGTTTTTCCTTTGTTCTCCGGTTCAAAAATGGGGTCGTAGCCAAAACCGTTTGTTCCTCTTTTATTTGAAATAATTTCTCCGTTTACTCTACCTTCAAATAAATGAGTTGTTCCGTTTAGTTGCAAAGCAATGACGGTTAAAAAGTGTGCGTTTCTATCTGTTTGATTTTCCAGTTTGGTTAAAACTAAATTCATGTTATTGTCTGCAATTCGATCTTCTCCAGCATAACGTGCACTATAAACACCTGGTTCGCCATTCAAACTTGGAATAACCAACCCAGTATCATCGGCAAAACATGGAATCTCTAGTTTTTCAGCTAAAAATTGCGCTTTTAAAATTGCGTTTCCTTCAATTGTATCTGACGTTTCAGGAATTTCATCGTGGAAATCTATATCTGCTAACGAAATCAATTCAATTCCCTTTGGAAGTAAACTTTTAATTTCTTCAATTTTGTGATTATTTGCAGATGCGAATAGAAGTTTCATGAACTATTTTGATTTTAAAATTAAGTATTTTACGAAACATTTCACTAGTTAAACACTTTATTTATGATTCAATAAATCCAAAAACCTATTTTTATCGTAATTAATTATTAAGCTCAAGTTAATAAATTATTAAATTTACATTCTTTCTATACAACAAAAAAATAGTGAAAAAAATTTACACCCTACTCTTTTTACTAATTTCCACTTCCTCCTTTAGTCAATTAACCACTGCAGAAATTCGCGGAATTATTAGCTCTCCAAGCAGTTCGCAAAACGAAGTAACAACTGTTTTAGCTATACATACTTCAACCGGAACAACTTTCTCTACGCTTTCAGATGAAGATGGTTCGTATGTTTTAGGGAATTTACGAACCGGCGGACCCTATACTTTACTGTTCGTAAATTTTACTGGAGATAGTTTACGTGTAACTGGAATTTATTTAGCGCTTGGTGAAGTAAAACAATTCAATGCTGAGTTAAAAGTGAAAGAAAGCGCAATTGAGGAAGTAGAAATTATTGCTAAACGTCGCGAAATGGACAATCAAAAAGGCGGGACAGGAAAAACCATAGATAAAGAAACCATAGAGAATTTACCAAGTTTGAACCGCAGTTTGTTTGACATTACTAAATTAACTCCTCAAAGTTCTGGAAATTCATTTGGTGGAGCTAATTACAGAATGAACAATTTGAATATAGACGGAATGGGTTCGAATGACGCCTTTGGTTTTCAAGAACCAGCAAGTGGCGCGGGTGGTTCAACTGCTGCCGGAACTCCGGGTGCTTTAGCTAAAACTCAACCCATCAGTTTAGATGCAATTGAGCAAGTTCAAGTGAATATTTCACCTTATGATGTGCGGCTAGGAAATTTTACCGGTGCTTCAATAAATGCAGTAACAAGAAGTGGAACAAATACTTTTGAAGGTGGAGTTTACGTTTTTAACAGAAACCAATACACAACAGGGAAAAGTGCAGATGAAGCACGAACACGCATTGCCAACTATTCTGATTTACAAAATGGTTTCCGCGTTGGTGGAGCTTTAAAGAAAGATAAATTATTTTACTTCGTAAATGCTGAATTTACAGACCGAGTTGAAACAGTTGCATTTGCCGCAGGCGATGTTGGAAGTAATTTTGTACTCTCTGAAATTCAAGCATTACAAGATACGCTGAGTAAACGATACGGATTTGAATCTGGAAATCTGGGAACTGCGCAAATCAATATTCGAAGCTACAAAGCCTTTGCACGAATAGATTGGAACATCAACAAAAACAACCAAGCCCTCATTCGTGTTAACTTTGTGAACGGATATTCGGATAATTTTGAACGCTCGGCGACTATTCTTAATTTAGAAACTCAGTCTTTTCGCCACAACAGTGAAAACATAAATGTGGTTGCCGAATTGAAAAGTAAACTTTCGAATCAATGGAACAATAAATTGATTATCGGATATGGAACTCAGCACGACGAACGCGACCCATTTGGAAGTCAGGTTTTACCTCATATCGAGATAACCAACAACACTTCGAATATTATTTTTGCTGGAACTTACCGCGAAGCAGCCATTTTTCAAATGAAACAAAAAACGTATGAATTAACAGACAACTTAGTTTTCAATAAGAAAAGACATACGCTCACATTAGGAACTCACAACGAGTTTTTCGATTTTGATTACCACTTTGTAACACCTTATTCAGGTCGTTGGGCATACAGAAGTATTTCAGATTTTTACGCCAGCCGTCCGTCACGCATTCGCGGAACATACAATTTAAACAACAACGATTATTCGTCGAATTACAACAATCCTTCATCAGATTTCTCTGTTTTCTTGCCTTCTGTATATGTGCAACACGATTACCGAGCGAGTAGAAAATTGTTATTCACTTATGGTGTGCGTTTAGAAGGAACCATTTTCCCGCAAGCGCCAAATGTGGTTGATGAATTCAGTGAAACGCCAAAATTTGCTGGAATTGAATCCGGAATTAAAAGTCAATTAGTTGTTTCACCACGTGTAGGATTTAATTATTCTATTCTCCCTGAAAATCGCCTAAAATTGCGCGGGGGAAGTGGAGTGTTTATGGGAAGAATGCCTTTCGCTTGGATGGCTTACTCGTATATTTACAATGGAAGTCAGTATGGAAACATTGATATTCGTCCAACTGGAGTTGTGAACCTC
>JANNWW010000060.1:0-20760 GCA_031409255.1 Crocinitomicaceae bacterium | reverse complement strand
TTTCAACACGAGAGTTTATTTCAGATAGCATTTGTTCTGCGGCAAGGTATTCAAGACCTAAGCATTTTAAATTTAAGCCGTCAATTTGTTTTTGAGAAAGAAATGAACTGCTTATTATACTAATTGGTGTATATAAAATTTTTCGTTCATGATTTGAACGAACATATTTCTCTACAGTATCAGTAATGTAAATCATTTATTTTACGATTAGCCCTAGTTTCTGGCAATGCGCAGTATATTCTGGGTGGAAAGTTCGTGATTTTAAGTTTTGATAGAAAGGTTCCGGTCGCGAATAAATGTAATTTAAATAGTCATTCGCAGTTTCGTTGTTAACGCTGAAAGCATTAAAAAAAGCAATTTTTTTCTTTTCGTCTGGAATTTGTTCTAGCGTTATTGGTTTTTTTGGAAAACTTGCACGGTGATTTGTTTTGAATTTAAAAATCACTAAGTCTCCTGCTTTTGATTCAATGTCGATTATTTTTCTTCCCTGCGGATTAATTTTACTATTTTTTTCTTCTCGGTATAATCCGAGTTTGTTTTTTATCCTGTTAATCAATGAAAATTCATTTGCTTTTGGATCTACAAACGGATCGTTATCATTTGCAGATTTGGGCATAACTGTTAATCCGCCGCCATATTTATCATTGTCTTGTAAATAAAATCCGACTTGAATCATATTAAAATCGGGTTTCAAATGAAAGTTATTTCCGGCTCTTTCCAAAGAAGTTGTGTCTTTGTGCCAACTTGTATAAAATGAATAATGGATTGCTGTTTCCGGCATCAAAATAGGATTTTCACCAACTAAATCCTTCACAATCTCTGCAACTGTTTCACTTAGGGTTTGATTTAATAACTCGGGGAAATAATTGTAAACATCACTTAAAACTTGATTCGTGTTATGAGGCGATTTTTGCCAATCATTTGTTCCGAAAATACTTCGAATTTTTTTGCGGAGTTCGTCTACATGCTGATTTGATAAAACATTTGGAATGCGAATAAATCCAATTTCGTTAAAAGATTTTACTTGCTCTAAACTTAACATATTTATGATTTTCGTGCTACAATCCACATATTCGAAGAAAGTTTATTTTGACTAATAAACTCTTGAAAATTCGCCCCCAATTCTTCCCATTTGTCTATCAAAATCGTTTGCAAGAAATCGTTTTTTTCGAGTGAAAATTTTTTCTCGAGCACTGCGTTTCTAACTAATTCGGCATCAAGAATTCCTGGGGTAATTGATTCTAGAATTTCAAACCCGTTTGATTTTAATAATTGAGACAAAGAATCAGGGTTGAAATAATTTACATGCTCATGGTCAATCGTTTTTGAAACGGTACCTAGAGTTTGAATATCGAAACCTTTACCATTCGGACAAGTTACAACGAACAATCCATTTTTTTTCAGAAGGGTTCCGCATTTTTCGATGAATTCTTTTGGTGAAAACAAATGTTCAATTACTTCGAAATTAACAACAACGTCAAATTTTTCACTTTCAGTTAAGAGAATTTCTTCAATTGGTTTTTCAATTGTTTCAATATTTTTTAAACGACATGTTTCTGCTAATGAAGGTGTTGGTTCTATTGCTACAATTCGCTTAAATATAGATCTTGATTGCATTTCTTCACAAAAAGTTCCAAATCCTGCGCCAACTTCTAAAATAGAATCTAGCCCCGAACTGTATTTTTTACAAAAATCGATTATTTTGTCTACTCGTGGAACAAAAATCCGGTTTCTTCTGATGGTTTCTGAAGCTGGGAAAATAAAATCATTCCAATACTTGTAATTTGCTGACTGTGCGTAAAAAGCACCCAAAACTGTTGCGTTTGCTCGTGGATTCATGTATACAGTTCCACAATCAATACATTCTTCATATTTGAACCCCGATTTCTCGTATTTGTGTTCAGAATTGTTTGCTTGACAGCTTGGACAGTTTACTTGAATAAATTCATCTTCGTGACGAATTAAAAAGTCAATATCCTCTTGAATTGCTTTGTCTTGACCACTTAACAAATCAACTGGCCGTATTTCACTTTCTGTAAAATTAGTTTTTTTCATCCCAAATATTATCTTTTTGCCATTCATTTTTTTCATTCTTCCACCAAACCCGCGGATCTCTAAAACGATCTGCAACTTCATCAAAAAACGCCTCTTTCCAATCAACGTATTTCAACCAACGCTGTAAATCTTTCGATTTTATTGGATCCATTTCGCGAAGAATTTTTATACCTTCTTCTCGTGTCATGATTCCAGCTCTTATGTCTTTACATACATGGTCTGAAGCTCTACCGTATCCAAATTTAACATATTTCATGTAATCTTTGATACCGTTTTCATGCATATCGTCAAGATTCGACATTCTTCTGTATGTTCGCTCAAAAGGTTCTTCACTTTCCAAAAACCCATATTCTTTTTTCATGAGTTCGCCATGATCATTTGCTTCCCATTTGAAAAAATTGGAAATAAATAACCCACGCACGCCAACTCGTTCTATTTCTTCGTCAGATGGATACATCCACGTGATCAATTCTTTTTTATCGAGAGTTTCTCCGAACTTAGGTGCTTGTTCAATAAAATCATACCATTCATAACCGCGTAAACAATGTTCGTGTCTATAGCGGTATGTAAATTCTACCATGTCGTTGTAGGAATGCATCCCTCCCAAATCCATAAATCCGTGTTCGCCCCAGATCATTAATGGAACGTTTTGTTGCACCGCTGTTCGAATTGGGTAAGTAAAAATTCCGGAATGAGCATGCCAATTCATGTCGCCCATCATTTGTAAGCCCAAACGATTCATTTTTTTCAAAACGTCTATACTCGGTGTGTAAAAAATATGGTCTACTCCAAATGCTTCACGCATATTTAGTAGATTTTTCATTCCTGTTTCAGTATAGTTATTACCGTTATAAGTTACCAAAAGCGGGTTTAAACCATATACTTTTTTTATTAAGTGAATTTGATAATAACTATCTTTTCCACCACTAACAGGAATAATACAATCGTAATTCGAGCCATCTTTAGAACGATATTCTTCAATTATTCTTTCAAACTGTATTTTTTTTCGATCCCAATCAACCGTAACACGTTCTGAAGAAGATTTACAACCAGAACACAAACCATTTTCATCGAAAGCGAGAGGAACGGCGCTGCTTTTTGGGTAGACACATTTGCTACAATAACTCATTTTCGGTGGTCGTGAAGTTTTTTCTTGATTATCTGACATGAATTCCTTGTTTTTTTAATAGTTTTTTTGCTCTGGGGTAACTGTGTTCTACAAAGTGGAACCAATTTCCGGCAGCAATTCCAGCAACTTTAGTTTCTTTTGCCAAATCTACGAAATCAAAATCATCCCCTGCGCCTCCACATGCAATTATTGGCAATAGTGAAATGGAAACAGCTTCACCAATTGTTTTGATATCAAAACCAGTTGCTTTTCCATCTCTATCAATTGCGTTCATGAAAATTTCTCCAGCTCCTAACTTCTCAACTTCTTTTATCCAATCTAAAAGAATAATTTCTTCGTTTTTGGTTCCGAAATTCGAAAATACGATTGCTTGATTTTCAATTATTCTGTAATCAATTGATAAAACTATAGCTTGTGAACCGTATTTCTTTGCCGCTTTTTTTAGTAAATCTGGATTTGAAAAAACGGCAGAATTTAGCGTTACTTTATCTGCTCCATTGCGAATTAGAAAATCTATATCTTCAATTGTTCTAATTCCTCCTCCAAATGTGAGTGGCATGAAGCAAGATTCGCCAATTTTTTTTACAATTTCTTCTTTACTTTGAAAAGATTCTATTTTGTGATCATCTCTTCTCGAATCGTATTCATTTTCTCTACTTATATCAATGTAAATGAGTTCATCAACTTGCCAATCGTTGTATCTTTTTGCTTCATTGATAACATTACCAATTAATTGATGGTAGGAAAAATCTTCGCTTCGAACGATTAAGCCATTTTTTATATACAGAACGGGTATGAGACGTGTTTTTACCATAACTCTATATTTCGCAAAAGTTTTGCAATAATTTGAGTCCAATTTTTTGACTTTTCTCTGGGTGAAATTGACACCCGAAAATAGTGTTTTTTTGAACCACAACATCCATTTTCACGCCATATTCACAACTTGCAAGTACGTCTGAATTATTTTGTGCTTCACAATAATAAGAATGAACGAAATAAACATCGTTTTCTTTTTCTGGAATTCCATCTAGAAAACGATGATTTCGCTCTATTTTCAACTCGTTCCAGCCCACATGAGGAACAACTAGATTGTTTGTATGCTCTTTTATAGAGATTACTTTACCCGGAATTAATTCTAAACCTATATTGTTTCCATTTTCTTCACTGGTATCGAAAAGTAATTGCATACCTAAACACAAACCTAAAAGTGGTTTATTATCATTTAATGCGATTTTTCGAATTGATTCAATTAAATTTCGATCTTTTAAATTTTGTATTGCTTGAGCAAAAGCTCCAACACCAGGTAAAATGTATTTATCAAATTGTTTTTCGGTGTTAATTGTATCAATTATTTCAGATTCGACATTTAGGAAATTAAGTGCATTTTGAACTGAAGCTAAATTCCCCATTCCATAATTAATGATACCAACTTTCATTTCTCAGAATGGTTATGTTGTAGTTTTTCCCACTTAGGAAAACAACTTGTTTTTGCAGTTCTTTTATGTCCCCGTGATGTTTCTAAATCTGTAATCTGAAATTCTAAAACATCTTCCGGATTGTCTATGTGACCTTGAATGTATGTTGAATCGAAGCATAAATTGACAAGGTATTTTCCATGACCGAGAATGTTTCCAGGTATTTTTAATAGAAAAGTATGTAATCCGATTGAAAGATTGTCAATCACATTTGGTAAGTGATCTTTTGTGTCTGATTCAATTAAATATTCTTCAAATTCATTCTTTATCAGAATATATCCGAAGGCATTCGGAATTGGCGATTTCACTTCAATTTTCAATTGTACGAAAATTGGATCAGAAATTGAAAATTGATCGGTATTAACTCCTATATTATTTTGAACTTCTGCATAGATCAATTGCAGCTGTTTGTCTTCTTTTTTTTCTTTTGTAAAAACAGAACTCAAAGAGTTCGTGAAGCCAACATTTCCGTATGTTTGAATGGCAGATTTAATGTCGCCCGAAAAGATGATCTTTCCTTTATCGAGGACAATTCCTTTATTGCACAAGAGATTAACGGCCGACATGTTGTGACTAACAAAAAGTACGGTTCTGCCTTGGCCGGCAACATCTTTCATTTTCCCTAAACATTTTTGCTGAAATTCGGCATCACCAACCGCTAGAACTTCGTCAATAATCAATATTTCTGGTTCAAGATGAGCTGCTACTGCAAACGCCAATCTGACATACATTCCTGAGGAATAATTTTTGACGGGTGAGTCTATGAATTTCTCAATACCTGAAAATTCTATTATTTCGTTGAGTTTATTTGCTACTTCTTTGCGGGTCATTCCTAAAATAGTTCCATTTAAGAAAATATTTTCACGACCAGTTAATTCAGGATGAAAACCTGTTCCTACTTCTAAGAGAGAGGCAATTCGTCCGTTAATTTCAATTCGTCCGTTACTGGGTTTTGTTATTTGAGAAAGTAGTTTTAAAAAAGTACTTTTTCCTGCTCCATTTTTTCCGATTATTCCAACAACATCACCTTTTTCTATTTCAAAAGAAACATTGTCTAGGGCAAGAAATTCTTCTTTAGATTTTCTCGATGAAGAAAATAAGTTCGCTAGGGTTCCTCTAAGTGAACCATCCTTTTTTTTTCCAATCGTATATTTTTTTGAAAGATTGGATACGCGAATTGCTAATTTATTTTCCAAGTGTAGTTTTCTAACGCTATAAAGATAGTTAAAAAGTGGGTTAACTATACAAAATCTGCCATTTCTGATTCTGATTTATTGAAATACCATATTCCTGAAATAAATATAAAAATAACCATTCCAAATGAAAGCCACATAAGGTTCCCGGGGAATTGGCCTCCAAACAAACTCCATCTAAAGCCTTGTATAATTCCTGCAATTGGATTTATATAATATAGATTTGCTGCCCAAAGAGGTAGTTTTTGCGATGCAAATTCAGCCGGATATGCAACAGGGGAAAGATACAATCCGATCTGAACTATGAAAGGAACTACGTGTTGAAAATCTCGAAATCGAACAGTTAGTGCGGATAACCAAATTCCAATTCCAAGTGCGGCAATAATTGCCATAATAATGAACAAAGGCGCAAACCAGAAATTTGGAGAAAGTTCTACCTTAAAATAGAACAAAAGAAAAATTAGAATAAGCAAGGTAATTGCTAAATCTATTAATCCAACAAGTGCTTTTGACAAAGGAATAATGATTCTTGGAAAATAAATTTTCTTAACCATTGCTTGATTCGCAATAATTGATGCACCAGAATTTGTAATTACATATGCTATGTATGACCAAACACTCATTCCGGCAACGGTAAAAACCAGGTGGTGAACAGGTACTTTAACATTGATAAATGTTCCAAAAACTAGGTGCAATATAGCAATAGTGAAAACGGGTTGTATGATAGCCCAGAGCAAGCCAATTGTTGTTTGGGCATATCGAACTCGAAAATCTCTCCATGTTAAAGTATACAGCAAATCTTTGTATTGCCATAGCTCTTTCAGGTCTGGAAAAAATGTTTTTTTAGAGGCGTCAATTATTTTTGTCATATACAATAAAACAGTACGTTATTATTTCAAATGTACTAGTTATTTCTAAAACAGAATTGAACATAGAACATTCTGTAATTATTTAAATCATTGAATTTCTTTAAAACCTGTTTCAGTTTCGTCAATTCGGTTAATTCTGTGAAAAAGAAAAATCATGAAAAACGGAAGAATAGGAGCTTTAAGTCTTGAGAGAACTCCAAAAAGACCAGAAGTTAATCCAACAAAAAATCCAAGTATGATTACAAAAAACAGACAAAAGACGATGAAATCTCTACTAACATCAGTTTGGATTATTGTTTTTCCTTTTTTATTTCTTGTTGAACGGAGTAATTGTATAGTCATGAAGATTAAAAAGATACTTTCTAAACCATTTAATAACATTAAAACAGATTCTGCTTCCCATAAAAAAGGTCGGTAAATAGATGTGAAAACCGCAGATGGAATAGCTTTTATAAGTGAATTATTCGAAAAATCTTCAATTCCAAGATCGTATCTTTTTCCACTGTAGATTTCGTTTTTCTGGAAATCGGAATAAGTTGTTTCGGCAGTTTGAATTAGGTTTGTTGTAGAGAATTCACCAAGCATATCTGAATAGCGTAAAAACAAACCAACTATTAAAAAGGAAATCGTTATTCCAAGAGTTCTAGTTATAATTTTTATTATGAAAGCACTGTTTCGATTTAATCTAAAGATGAGTATAATAATTAATGGTAAAAGGATTGCAATTAGAATAAAAGGTCTGGATTGAATTAAACAATAAATAGAAAACAGAGTAATTATAATGGTTTTCAATGAGATCTTTGAGTATATCAATTTCCAAACTGACATAATTGAGATTAAGCATAAACAATACACTACCGTATCTTTAGAGACTCCGCCACACCAAAAAGAAACACTTGGAATGAATAAAATAGCTATTAATAAAAGATTGCTTTTGATAGTTGTTATTCGATTCACAAATAAATAAAAGCGATACGAAACAATAAAACTGATAAAGCTGTAAATTATGTTTAAAGCTAAATAACTACCAAAAGTAAAAAAGGAAAAGAAGCTAGAGATTTTACTAATAAACCAAGAGTTTGGTTCGAAATAAATCCAGTAGGGTGGGAAACCAGTTTGCCTATTGTAGCAACTTGGAACATAGGTTTTATCAGTATAGCTATTCCACATTTCACTTAAATAATCTTCAGGAGAATGCAGTAATAAATTGTTTAAAACGTCTCCTCCTTGCCAATAAGCCAAAGTATCGCCGCCACCGTATACATAAACGTATATAAAAGCAAACAAAAACCCCATTAGTATTTTGTAAACATAGGCCTTAATGAAGTGTTTGTATAACGGGTTGTTTCGGTTTTTTTGACGAATGTAAACTACAATTACAGTAAAGATTAATATCCAAACTGTTGAAAACAACAAATCTATTAAAGTAAACTCCTTATAATTCATTACTGATGGTGATAAGGTTCGCCCTTTAAAATGGTCATTCCACGATACAATTGTTCAATAAAAAACAAACGAATCATTTGGTGAGAGAATGTCATTTTTGAAAGTGAGATCTGACTGGTTGCTCGAGCATAAATTTCTTCTGAAAAACCATACGGACCGCCAACTAAAAATGAAATATTTTTTCCGCCACGATTAAATTGTTCTTGAAGAAAATTTGAAAAAGAAACAGAATCATATTGTTTACCACGTTCATCCAATAATAAAACCACATCAGAAGCATGTATCTTGTCTAAAAACTGCTGTCCCTCTTTCGTTTTGATTTGTTGTTCACTTAAGTTTTTCGCTAGTTTAATGTCTGGAAGAATTTCCATGGAAAAAGAAATATAATGCGACAAACGTTTCATATATTCGTTTTCGCCTTCCTCTAGAAATTTCTTTCCAGTTTTTCCAATACATAACAAGTTAATATGCATAAGTTTTAGTACGTTTTTTTTGAATTAAAGTTGCAGATTGAACCAATCATTTTTTTATTTTATCAAGCTGAAACGCTAAAAACAAAAGATTGATTCCTAAAATTGGCACGAGGTATCGGTCTTCATTCAATCGTTGAACATAGAAAAGGTAAAATAGAAACAACAAAACACCAATTGCAAGCAAACGAATTTCACTTTTCGAATTAAAAAGTGATATAACGAGTGATAAATTGGATGCCAACAGAATTAGTAAGCAAAAATAGCGCAAGCACTCCATCGGAAAAGATCCGCGCCATTTTTCTTGGAAAACTGTTAAGTTTAGCTGACTTTTACTGAACAGATGTTTCACTGAATGAATGGGTGTTAGCAAATAATAGCGCAATGAATTATCTGACTTTAATTGTGCTGTTTCTTTTCTTAGATCGGCAACTAACTGAATTTCATTTTTTGTATAAAAAATTAATGCTTTTCGTTTATGAAGTTGTTCTATTTCTACATAGCAGTTTTGTAGACGCTGAAAGTAGATCAATAATTTTTGTGGAGAAATAGGCGCCCCGTTTTCCCGACAATAAGCGCTAACTTCCTCTAAATTAATCGATTCTTTATTTCTGCATTTACCAACCCAGAAATGAAAATTCTCTGGAAGATGTTCCCAAACGCGAAATAAATTGGTTAACTCTGCATGTGGAGGTCTGAATTCGGAATGATTCGTTTGGTGATAAATTGGGTGAAGAGATAATTGTCCGGTTTTAGTATAGATTCGCATTTGCCATAAACTAAAAATGAGTACTAAAACAAAACTGCTAAATAACGATATTCGACTCGTTTTTTGCTTTGTTTGATACTTGATTTTTATTAAATTAAAAAGTAAAAGTGGAAAGAGAATTAACACTAAAACAGGTCTGAATAACACCAAAATTGCACCGAAATTGAGTAAAATAAGCAGCTGTTTTTTTCCGTTTGATAGTAAGCAATAAGAACAAGCAATAATTACCAACGAAGACGAAAATGCTTCGGTTATTCCGTAACTTAAAAATCCCCAAAAGCAGGGAAGTAAACAGTAAAGTGCTACAATGAATTGAGCAGAAAATGAACTGAAGTAATTGTCAGCTATTTTTTTTAGGTGATAGATTGCACATCCATGTAAGGCAATTGCAAGAAAGTAGAAAAAAAACAAAGCAGAAGATCCAAATAGTAATTTACTGATAAGATAGAGAAATCCCATCAGTGGAGGCCGGCCAACATAAGAACTTGCACCAATTGAATTGTCTCGCCAGCCTTTGCCTTCTAAAAAATTATATGCCGGACGGTAATAAGAAGCGTCATCAGCAGTTTCGTGAATTCCGAAAGGAAGTGGATAGTTCAATTGTTCAATTGCGTGAGTTCCAACAGCAATTAAAAGTCCAAAAAGTATAAAATGCCACAGTTTTATGCGCATTTTCAAATGTAGTTAAATTATTGAATATACATTTTCGTTTTAGGCATCATTTTTGCTTATTATTTTTTGGATATTTGTTTTTATCAAATAAAAATCTTTAATTAATTTTCAAAAATGTTTTCAGTACTTTTTTCCCTTTATATTTTGTTTGCTTCAATTGAAGTTCCTTTTGCTGCTGTTGAAACTGCTTTTAACAATCAAGATGCACAAAAAATCGCTGCCCTTGGAAAGGAAAAAATGCTTGTTCAGATTCAGGAAAAAGACGGAGTTTATACGCAAAATCAGGTGACACAATTGTTAAAAGATTTTTTCTCAAAACACCCAAATGGCGAATTTAAATACACGTTTAAATCTAAAGAAAATATAGAATCGGCTGTTAGTACAGGAAATTATGTACTCAAAAATGAAACGTTTCGAACAACTATTAAGTGGAAAAAAATCAATTCTGAATTTAAATTAGAAAGCTTAATAATCGATAAATAATTCGTTCAGAAAAGCTATTTTTACAAATAAAATACTCAAATGATAGATCAGATTATTCGCGATGCACTTCGGGAAGATGTTGGCGACGGTGACCATTCGTCTTTAGCTTGTATTCCAGCTTCAGCTTCAGGAACTGCAAAACTATTGGTGAAAGACCAAGGCGTTTTAGCGGGTGTTGAATTAGCAGAAATGATTTGTGAAATTGTTGATCCTGAATTAGAATTTGAGAAAATTCTTTCTGATGGAGATAGGGTGCAGTTTGGAGATATTGCTTTCTATTTAAAAGGTAGCGCCCAATCTATTCTGAAGGCAGAGCGGTTGATTTTAAATTTCATGCAACGCATGTCAGGTATTGCAACTACAACAGCTGAATTTGTAGATTTAATTTCTGACACAAATGTGCGACTTTTAGACACTCGAAAAACAACTCCCGGGGTTCGTTATATGGAAAAGTGGGCCGTTCGAATAGGAGGTGGACATAATCACCGTTTTGCTTTATACGACATGATTATGCTTAAAGACAATCATGTAGATTTTGCTGGTGGAATTGAAAAAGCGATCACTAAAACCCAAGACTATTTAAAAAACACGGGTAAAAACCTAAGAGTTGAAATTGAAGTGCGAAATTTAGCTGAATTAGATCAAGTTTTGACTATCGGTAACGTAGATCGAATTATGCTCGATAATTTTACACCCGATTTATTGAAAGTTGCATTAAGTAAAATTGATAAACGCTTCGAAACAGAGGCATCTGGAGGAATTACTAAAGAAACAATTCACTCTTTTGCTGAAACCGGTGTAGATTTTATTTCCGTTGGAGCTTTAACTCACAGTTTTAAAAGTTTGGACTTGAGTTTGAAAGCAAGCTTCAATCATTAGAAATTTTAATCGTCTAATAAATCTGAGTTGGATTCCTTTTTTGAGAACGGATTATAGAAATATGAAATTCCAATTACAGCTAAACCACCATAAATTAAATAAATTAACTGACTCACATGAGCTGTTTTACCTACTAGTCCTATAAAAACAATCAAAGTTCCGATCCAGTGTAACATATTGAAGTTTTCTAAACCTTCTTCTTTTACCTGAAGTAAATTTAGTAAAATACCTAGACCTCCGAAAATGTAAAAGAGTGTTTTTAGGGTAGATACAGGTAAAATACTGTTATTAGAATAAAGGAAGTAAAAACAAGTTATTCCAAGAATAAAACTCAAGTTACCCAAGGAAGAGAGACTTTTTAATTTCATAATTTTTCAATTTCAACTTCCTCGTAATAAGGACAAATAATACTTGCAACTTCCTCTATTTTTGAATGGTTATTTCCGTAAAAAACTAAGTGCTGGCATTTTGCTAAGCTTTCACTTAATCTTCTTACTGCTGCTGTAGCTTGAATGTCGACACATATTTTGTCTAGATCATCTACGATCACTAGTTTTAATTGATTCACATGAAACCCATTTTGATTGTATAATTCCATTAAACGTTTTGGGTTACCAATTAATATTTCACAACCGTCAAAAATATCGTTGCGCTGTTCAATCATTTTTCCTTTGTTTACAGCGAGTTCAATTGTAACTTCTGTTTTACGAATACGGCGTTTAAATTCAGTTATTAATTTATGTCCTCGATCTATTGAAGAGGTAATCCATAATACTCTTGGAGAACCCTCTAATTGGTCGGGTGCTTTTGTGAAAGAAAGTAATTGAAGCGTTAAATCTAATTCAGGATTGATGTTAGATTGAATAAGTAAGTTTTTTCCAGATTTAATTTTTTTAAGAAAACTGAGTTGACTTTCCGAAAATGAAGAAATATTTTCTTCATTCAAACTTTCTCCAAGTTGTGCATTTAGTTCAGTGAAATTCATTCTGTAAAGCTAAGTTGTTTTTGCAAATAAATAGAAAAGCCCCTCGAAAATCGAGAGGCTCATCTAATTTTTTATTTAAAATTATCAGAAAACAACCACTCTACGTGTTGTTTTTTCATTTCCTTTAATTGCATTCAAGAAATAACATCCTTGAGAAACGTTCATAGGAATCGAGATTGTTTGTGCACCTGAAGAAGCAGAAACTACAATTGTAGAAACACTTGCTCCATTCACGTCTACTAATTGCAATGTCATTTCTTCGTCTGTTGAAGGAATGTTTACATTAACTGATCCACCAGCAACAACCGGGTTTGGTGAAACTTCAATTAATGAAGTTGCATTTTCTTGCACACCAAGTACTCCTGTAATGTTGAAGTTGTCAATAAACAAATTGTTTGAGAAATCTGATGCTGTAAATTCAAAACGGAAACGTGTTTGCGCATCTGCACTTGTTGTCGTGTAAGTGAAAGTTGAAGTAGCCCATTGTGCATCATTAACTGGCACAAAGTTGTTTCTTCCTACATATCCGGCTGTAATTAACTCTGGATTGTCAACAGTTTTTCTTTGCGTCCAAGTGTTACCACAGTCTCTAGAAGAATAAACCAATAATCTGTCTGTAATATCAGTTGTGGTTAAAGTTCCAGCACCATAAGAATAATCAAACTGAACAGATACACTTGTTGTGTTTCTTAAATCAAAAGCTGGAGTAATTAAATTATCTACTGTTTCACCTAAACGTTCATAATACAATGCTTCATCAGAAAATGGAATTGCATCTTCAATATCACGGTAGTTTGCTAACATGTAACAAGATGTATTGTAACGACCGTTTCCTGTAACTTTTTGAAATTTATTGTAGTTGTTATTTGGGTTTTGAACAATCCAGAAATCTGATCCAGAATCAAAATTTTGTTGAGTAGGACCAGTGTATTCAGCCCATTCTCCGTGAACAAATATTGATTGTTCTGTTTTCGTGTCAGATCCATCAACATTAGTAGCTGTTAAAGTTACAGTTTTCCATCCTGGTGTAGCGAAAGAAACACTAGGAGTTGTTGCTGTTGATGTTGCGGGAGTTCCGTTTTGGAATGTCCAACTATAAGTAGCCGTTCCGCCTGAAACCATATTGTGAGTGAAATTATTGAAAGTTACATTGTCTCCCACACACGTATTTGTTCTTGATGGATTAAAATCTGCTTTAGGAGCACAACTTGGTTGAGATCCAAGAACGTAATCTGTTCCAGTTAAAGTTAAATTTTCTGCTTGCCACAAGTTGTTTCTATTAGACGTAACAGAAGCAATTGCAATACGCATAACATCAATTTGATCATTAGAGAACATATTTGAACAATACGAATAATCCATATAATTTTGAACATTCTCAATTGTACCCGGATTACATTCGTTTAATCCTAAATCACAAAAACCTGTTGGAGAGCCAGCCGTTTCTGGCGTGTCTGCATATCCATCGTCACCACAACCTACATTGTTTTCATTGTTATCGCCCCAAACGTGACTTAAATTTAACCAATGTCCGATTTCATGAGTTAAAGCTCGAGATCCGTTAACAGAACCAGTTCCGATACTTCCGATGTAAGGATGTAAGATAATTACACCATCGCGGAAAAAAGCACCACCTTCAGCACCAGACGGATAAAAAGCATAACCAGCAACACCAGCGTCACCAATAGATTTTACTACCCATACATTCAAATAACGTGAACGGTTCCATTGATTTAATTTACAGAAATCATCACCGTTGTTTGTTAAATGTGAAAAAATGTGCTCAATACCATTTGTGCAATTTCCTAACGGATCAAGTGTAGCTAATTTTAACTCAATTCGAGCATCTCCAGCAACTGATTGAAAAAGAGGAATAATATCAGTAGTATCTGCATTTAATTTTCTGAAATCTTCATTTAAGATACGCATTTGATCATAGACCTGAGCATCAGAAATGTTTTCAGATCCGTATTGATGAATAATGTGAAAGACAATTGGTATAGTGTAAACTGTAGTTGAATCACCACTTTTGGTAACTTCTAAATGAGCACTATTCTTGATTAATAATTGGTGCTCAGCATATAATTCTGGATTTTCAGCATACAAACGTTTGATATGCTCATCTGTTCCACATGGCTTCAAAGGTGCCTGAGCATAAACTGAACCAGCCAGTCCGAATGAAGCTAATACAGAAAAAAGTAATTTTTTACGCATAGTTTTAATTTTAAAAACGATTTAACATTCCTTTAATTACACTTAATACAAGATTATTGTTCTAATGTAATGTTGTCCTATAAAATAAAAGAAGTGAATTGCTTTGTTACTAATTCTCTAGTTTTCAATTGATTTACATTTGAAAACACCTTAGTTTCACTTTTCTTTATAAAATAGAACTTGGTAAATATAATACTAATTAATTAAATCTGAAATTTTGTTAACCCGCTTTGATTGAAAGGTATGTTTTATTGATTTAAGTTGTTTTTTGTGTTTGATGCAATTGAATATCTAATAATAAATCAAAGTTTTCTTCTAATTGATTTCCGATTACAGCAATATTTGCTCCAGCTTCAAACACTAATTTGATCTGTTCAATAGTTCTGATTCCTCCGCCAACAATGATAGGATTAGTAGTGTTCATTCGTACTTCTTTTATTATTTCATCTGAAACAGCAAATTGAGCTCCACTTCCGGCATCTAAGAAACAAACTTTATGACCAATTTGCTCGCCAGCAATTATTGTTTTTCGAATAATGCCTAATTGATTTCTTGGAATTGGTGTGGTTTGGCTAACATATGAAACCGAACTAGCAGATCCTCCGTCTATTAATAGGTAGGATGTTGAAATAATTTCCAGACTCGAGTTCTTTAATATTTCTGCGGCTTGAATATGGTGTCCGATCAAAAAATCCGGATTTCTTCCTGATATTAAATTCAACAATAAAATCGCATCTGCATCTAAGCTAATTTGGTCGCTCGAACCAGGAAACAGAATTACAGGAATCTGACTAATTGATTTTATTAAAGCAACTAAATTAATTGTTTGTTCTCGACTTCCAGAGCTTCCGCCTACAAAAAAATAATTAATCTGTGCAAATTCAGCTTTTCGAATTAACTCGTTAACTTTCTTAGTAGAAAGTTTATCAGGGTCTAATAAAACCGCAATTTGACCAGTCTGAGAAGCTATTTGTTTACTATATTGCATGAGTCGTAAAAGTAACAATTAGCATATTGTGAACCTCAAAATGGAGTAGAAACTTTTCAATTCCGCCTTTACATCGAATATTTCCAATGAATTCATGCTTCTGCTTTTCAATAAATATGTCAGTTAAAAAGGAGAGGCCTCTAATATCAGAGATTTTATATAAGCTTTCTTTAAAAGACCAAAGTAACGACATTTCAAACGGCGAATCAATATCAAAAATTAAGGATTCAGTTGTGTTACAGAATTTTTTGGCTACTCGTGTTGCTTTGTCAGAAATCAATTCTAAATCAAAACCTAAACGATCCCTAGAAACTGCGATTCCTACATAATCATTCGAATGTGAAATGCTGAGATAACTGTCAATTTCTTTTATAAATGGTGAGCCGTCTTGGCGGTATATTATCTCAAGATTTCCAAAAAGTAAATATTTTAATTTTCTAGTTGTTGAAAACTCGTTCTTTTTATGTTGATTTCTTATTGATTCGTGTCGCTTTTTTTCACTTTCTAAGAGATGAAGGTGCTGATTTTCAGCATCAAATTTAATAGTCTCCATTAAATAAATAGAAACCCCCTTTTGCTCGATAGTTTGATAACTTTTCACATCACTAAATTAACAAAAAATTTACTTTCGAATAAGAAAAACTATCTGAATGTCTTAAAAAGCTTGACTTTAAGAATATATTTAATTGAGTTTCATATTTAATTTTGACAAAACACAATAAATCGAAAAAAAACATAAAAAATGTTAATAGTTGGAATTTTAGTATATTTGAGGGCTTTGTTACACCAAAAATGTATGTTTAATTAAAGATAATTTATGTTACTAAAACTTAACTTGTTACTTGCAAGTATTTTGTTGACAGTTACTTACGGATATTCCCAGTCAGGTTTGGGAACAATTCGAGGTAACATTATTGACAGAGAAAGCAAAGATGCGATTTTCAATTGTATAATCGCAGTAAAACAAAATGGTTCGCTTAGAGGGAACACAACAACCGATTTTGATGGTAAATTTCAAATTAACTCGTTAAACCCGGGTGTATATGAAGTTGAAATCACAAATCCAGGAGAAGGCTACCAGCCAACTACTATTAAAGGTGTTGTTGTTTCTTCAGACAAAACCACTTTTTTCGACAACCAAGAACTAGGCCTTGCAAAAGAAGCAACTAGTATTGATGAGGTTGTTGTGGTTGCTTATCGAGTTCCCCTTATAGATAAAAATGGTGGAGCTTCTGGTGCAACAATTACCCGTGAAGACATTGCGAGATTACCCGTTCGTTCTGCAGCTGGTGTAGCATCTACCGTAGGTGGAGTAAGCACGAGTGAAGGTTCTGGAGCAATTTCAGTTAGAGGTTCCCGAACAGATGGAACGTTCTTCTTTATTGATGGTATTAAAGTGCGGGGGTCTTCTAATTTACCTAAATCAGCAATTGAAGAGGTAACTGTTATTACAGGTGGATTACCAGCAAACTACGGTGATGCAACTGGAGGTATTATCTCGGTTACAACTCGCGGACCTTCAGCTCAATACTTTGGATCGTTAGAAGCAGTTTCTTCTGGGTTCTATGTTAAAGGAGAAGATGAAAACGGATACGATGGAAAAGTTTTTGGATTAGATAAATTCGGATACAATTTAGTAGAAGGATTAATTTCAGGACCATTATTAATGCGTAAAGATTCTACTGGTAAGAAAACAAAACCAATTTTAGGGTTTTTGGCTTCAATCAATTACACAAATGAATTAGATTCTCGTCCATTAAATGGTGGAAGCTACAGAATCAAAAAAGAAGCTAGAGAATCACTTCTTTCAAATCCAGTTCGTCGTTCAACTACAGGTGATGGAACTTTTCACAATGCTTACTTCTTAAGAGCGTCAGATTTTGAGAAAACTGCTTGGAGAATGAATGCTGCAACTTCTTCCCTTTCTGCTTCTGCAAAAATTGATGTAAATACAGGTCCATCTGTTAACCTAACATTTGGTGGGTCTTTAAATTATAACTTTGGAAACAATTATAATTACCAGGGTTCATTAATAAATTTTACAAATTTCGGCGTTTTCAATCAGTTAGACTGGAGAGCTTATGGACGTTTTACTCAACGTTTTGTAAATAAAGATCCTAAATCTAGTTCTAAAATTAAATCAGCTTTCTACTCTTTCATGGTAGATTACTCGAAAACTATTTCGAATAGTTATGACCGTCGTCATAAATTTGATGTATTCAATTATGGTCATGTTGGAAAATTCACAATTGATCGTGAGCGTTCTTATGAGTTCGATTTTTTAACACTTACTCGAAAACACAATGGCTTTAGAGATGTTGAAGTTGCTTACACACCATCTGAAACTAACAGCGCTCTTTCAGCAATTACTTCTAATTATTATGCTTTATACGCTGGTGATCCGGATGGCAATTACGAGAATTTATTACAAATTCAACAAGGTAATGCATTAAGAAATGGTGATGTTCCTACAGATGTTTATGGAATTTGGGACAATATTGGAACTCCAAATAATGGTTTTTCTAAAGGTGACAACACACAATTCCGTTTAACTGGTTCTGGTTCTGTTAATATTGGCGATCACTCAGTTTCACTTGGTTTCGAATACGAACAACGTTGGGATAGAGGTTGGAACGGTGCTCCGATTGGTTTGTGGACATTGGCTCGTCAGTTAGCTAACTTCCACATTAAAGAATTAGATTTATCTACTGGTCAATCTACTCCAGAATTAGGATATACACAAATAGATTATGATCGATTAAATTCAGGTTATGCTTTCACTTCTGGTACAGGAAACTACGGAGGTATTCAAAATGAAGACAATCAATCGTTTTTTGATTACAATTTGAGAAAAGAATTAGGATTAGACGTTGCAGGAACAGATTTTCTTGACGTAGATGATTTAGATCCTTCTCAAATGAAATTAGAAATGTTTTCAGCAGATGAGTTGTTTAACCAAGGTTCTAGTTATGTGAATTATTTTGGTTATGATAGAGTCGGAAACAAAGTTCGTGGAAAAACAGATATCGATAAATATTTCACTGAGTTCGACGAAAATGGAAACTATGAGCGATTTATTGGTGCATTCCAACCCGTTTATATTTCTACGTACTTAATGGATAAATTTGCATTCCGCGACATCGTTTTCAACGTTGGTGTGCGTTTAGATGTATTTGATGCAAATCAACCCGTTTTAAAAGATCCTTATTTGATTTATTCAGCTAATAATGTGCGTGAAGCGCGTGCTTTGTTGCAAACAAATCAAACTGAGTTCGCTTTCGTAAATGAAATTCCTGAATCTATGGGTGACGAGTATGTTGTTTATGTAAACGATGTTAACAACCCAACAGGGATTAATGGTTTCCGTAACGGAGATACTTGGTACAATGCTGAAGGTATTGTAATTGAAGATCCAAAAGCAATTCGAGGTGCAACAGGTATTGCTCCATGGTTGAAAAACCCAGGTGATGCAAATATTTCTCGTGTTAATTCTGATGCGTTTCAAGATTACCAAGCGCGTTTCAATTTAATGCCTCGTATCGCTTTTTCATTCCCTATTTCGGATGAAGCTTCTTTCTTTGCTCATTATGATGTATTAACAAAACGACCAACAACAGGTGTTCGTTTCAACCCGATTGATTATCAATTTATCGAGTCTCGTTCAAATACAATCAATAACTCAAATTTAAAACCTGAAAAAACAGTTGACTACGAAATTGGATTCCAACAAGTATTAACTAAAACATCTTCATTAAAGATTTCTGCTTTCTACCGTGAGCAAAGAGACAATGTTCAGGTTATCAACGTTTTTGAAGCATATCCAAATACATACAGAACTTTTGGAAACCGTGATTTCGGAACAGTTAAAGGTTTAACGCTTTCTTACGATTTACGTAGAACTGGAAATATTCGAATGACAGCAGCATATACCTTGTTGTTTGCTGATGGAACTGGTTCAGATGCAACTTCAGGAGCTTCTTTAATTGGAGGTCTTCAAGCTGCAGGTTTACCAAATCTAAGAAGTGTTTTCCCAACAACACAAGATCAACGTCATGCATTCGCTGTAACAATGGATTACCGTTATGGTGAAGGTGCAGATTACAATGGTCCTATGATTGGTGACGCAAAAATCTTTGAGAACACAGGTGTAAACATTCAAACAAACTTCTATTCTGGAAGTCCTTACACTTCGCAAAACAACATTACAGCTGAAGGTTTAGGCCAAAATAATGCAGGTATTGAAGGGTCAGTTAATGGTTCTCGTTTACCTTGGCAATACCGTTTAGATATGCAAATTGACCGATCATTTAACCTAACTTTTGGAAAAGAAGGGAAGAAAAAAGATGCATTCTTAAATATTTATATGAGAATCACCAACCCTTTCAGTGCTCAGAACGTTTTAGGTGTTTACAGAGCGACAGGTAACTGGAACGACGATGGGTATTTGCAAGCTGCAGAATTCCAAAATTCTATTCAGAATCAATTAGATGAACAATCTTTTAGAGATTATTATTTAATGAAGATTCAGAATGCATTTAACATCAGTTCTCCAAGAACTATGCGTTTAGGTGTAAAGTTTGATTTCTAATAAAAAAAATTAAAGAGTATGAAAATCAATATTAAATTATTCACAGCATCTTTAGCTATACTACTTACGGCTAATTCCTTGGCAAACTTACATCCTTCGGATCTAGGAAAGTCGGGAGTTAAGCCCTCTAAACCAGTAAGTGTAACAAAAGGTGCGAATTGTGCCCCAGCGAATTACCGTAAAACTATGGAGTTCAATGATGTTAAAGCACAATTAGAAACAGGAGGCTTGTTATTCTTAGACCGGGCAAATACTCAAGCAACATACCGCGTTCCTAAAACAAGTCCTTCCACATTAATTTTTGCTGGTGCATTATGGATGGGAGGAACTGATGTAAACGGGCAGTTAAAATTAGCTGCTGTAAAGTTTAGAGGTGACGGCAATGACTTTTGGCCTGGTCCATTAACAGTTACTCCTGGAACAGGTAATGTGTATGACAATTACGGACATTCTGTTCCACAGAGTGATACTGCTGTTTATCCATTTGGAGACGCAAATATTGATCCAGATCAGTGTTTGTATTACGACAATATTTGGACAGTTAC
>JANNWW010000059.1:0-37583 GCA_031409255.1 Crocinitomicaceae bacterium | reverse complement strand
AATTTTTCCTTAGTCGTTTGCCTTGATAATACTTTCTATCAGTGAAGAAGTATTGCATCCAAAAGGCACTTCGTTGATCATCAAAGTTTTATTATCAACTTTCTTAATACGTGCACGAACGCGAACTTTTCCACCACGAAGACCATCGTTGTAGTTCGAAAAATCAGCCATTCCTCCATTCATGAAGTCAGGATAGAACTCTACTTTTTTCCCTCGTAAATGATTGATTGATTGGTCGATAAGCTCAATAAAGTTATGCGGAAGGATTTTGCATGCCATTCCTACAGCAATTCCTTCAGCGCCTTGTGCAAGTAGTATTGGGAATTTAACAGGTAAATCGTCTGGTTCTTTGTTCCTGCCATCGTAGCTTGCTAGCCATTTTGTGGTTTTCGGGTTGAATACAACGTGACTTGCAAATTTGGATAAACGTGCTTCAATGTAACGCGGTGCAGCAGCGCCATCGCCAGTGAGTGTATTTCCCCAGTTACCTTGACAATCAATTAACAAATCTTTTTGTCCCAATTGAACAAGTGCATCGCCAATTGATGCATCGCCATGCGGGTGGTATTTCATGGTGTTTCCGATAATATTCGCAACTTTATTGTAGCGGCCATCATCTAATTCCTTCATTGAGTGAAGAATTCGGCGTTGAACTGGTTTGAATCCGTCAAAAAGCGAAGGAACAGCTCTTTCAAGAATTACATAAGATGCGTAATCTAAAAACCAATTTTCGTATAAACCAGAAAGTGTAATGATATTTTCATCTACCTGATGTTTCTCAAACGGATTCGATTCTTCGTTTCCATTTTCATCATCGTTCTCGTTGTCAAAATCTTCGTTCTCTGGATCTATTGGATTGTTGTCGTCTTCACTCATTTTTTATCTTTATTCGGATCGTTAAAAAATCAACTTGCTTTTTCTACTTCAATTTCAGTGTCTTCTTCGGGAGCATTATTATCTTTATCTACACGCAGATTTTCGATAATAAAATCTTGTCGTTCGGGTGTGTTTTTTCCCATAAAATAAGATAGAATTGTTTCGATTGACGCATCTTTTGTCAGCAAAACCGGATCTAGACGAATATCGTCGCCAATAAAATGCTTGAACTCGTCTGGTGAAATTTCACCTAAACCTTTAAAGCGAGTTATTTCAGGTTTTTTACCTAATTCAGCTATTGCTGCTCTTCGTTCATCTTCTGAATAACAGTAAATTGTTTTCTTTTTATTTCGAACCCTAAACAGTGGAGTTTGCAAAACATAAACGTGGTTTCGTTTTACTAAATCTGGAAAAAATTGCAAGAAGAATGTGAGTAGAAGCAAGCGAATGTGCATTCCATCTACATCGGCATCGGTTGAAATAACAATGTTATTGTAACGCAAATTGTCCATGTCGTCTTCAATATCCAAAGCTGCTTGAATGAGATTGAATTCTTCATTTTCGTATACAATTTTCTTTGTTAATCCATAACAATTCAATGGCTTACCTCGAAGTGAAAAAACAGCTTGCGTATTTACATCGCGCGATTTTGTAATCGAACCACTTGCAGAATCTCCTTCTGTAATAAATAAGGTAGATTGCTCTCTGCGTTCGTCTTTTTCATCTGTTAAATGAATTCTGCAGTCGCGCAATTTTTTGTTATGTAAACTCGATTTTTTTGAGCGGTCGCGCGCCAATTTTCTAATTCCAGTGAGTTCTTTGCGCTCACGTTCAGATTGTTTTATTTTCTTTTCGAGCGTTTCTGCTACATCTGGGTGGCGGTGTAAATAATTATCAAGTTGATCTTTTAAGAAATCATTGATAAACGAACGCATCGATTTTCCATCTGGTTCAATTTCTTGTGAACCTAATTTTGTTTTTGTTTGCGATTCAAAAACGGGTTCAATTACTTTTACTGCTACTGCCGCAACAATCGATTGGCGAATGTCTGAAGCGTCGTAATCTTTTTTGTAAAAATCGCGGATTACTTTTGCAATTGATTCACGAAAAGCGCTTTGATGCGTTCCGCCTTGCGTAGTGTGCTGGCCGTTTACGAACGAATAATAATCTTCGCCATACGTTTTTCCATGCGTAAAAGCAACCTCAATATCTTCTCCTTCTAAATGGATTATCGGATAAAGTGGATCGCCGTCCATATTGTCTTCCAACAAATCTTTCAAGCCATCTTTTGATTGGTATTTTTCTCCATTGAAATAAATAGCTAAACCTCTGTTTAAGTAACAATAGTTCCAAAACATCTTAACGAGATAAGGCATTTTGAAAGCATGCTTTTTGAAAATTTGTTCGTCAGGTATAAACTCGAAATAGGTTCCGTTAACTTCGTCTGTTTTTTCAATTGGAAAATCTTCCACTAACTCTCCGCGTGAAAAAGTGGCCATTTTCTTTTGACCTTCTCGCACGGAATACACCATAAAGTGTTCACTAAGCGCATTTACAGCCTTTGTTCCAACTCCATTTAAACCAACAGATTTCTTGAAAGCTTTCGAGTCGTATTTTCCTCCGGTGTTTATTTGCGACACGCAATCGATTAATTTTCCTAGCGGAATTCCACGTCCGTAATCTCTTACGGTTACCTTTCCATCTTTTACTTTTACATCAATTCTTTTTCCATTTCCCATAACGAATTCGTCGATAGAATTATCAACGGTTTCTTTTACAAGAATATAAATACCATCATCTGCCGAAGCACCATCGCCTAGTTTTCCGATATACATTCCGGGTCGAAGTCGAATGTGCTCTTTCCAATCGAGTGAACGAATGTTGTCTTCTGTATATTGATTTTCTGCCATAGTTAACTTTTCACTACTGTGATTAACAAAGTTAAGCTTTGGATTTGCTTAAAAAGCGTTCGTGTAGTGCGAGTTATGAACTAAAATAAGTGAAAAAATGTGAATAACTTCCGATTTTAAAGGAGGAAATAGTTTAAAATTTAATCAAAACACTAAATGTTATTTATCATCTCGCTTTAACCAGCCGCGTTTTGTAAACACAACCAGTAAGCCAAATCCTATTAAAGCCATTAATCCAACAACAATATAGTAGCCATTTTTCAAATGAAGCTCTGGCATGTTTTCGAAATTCATTCCGTAAACCCCAACAATAAAAGTCAAAGGAATAAAAATGGCACTTGTAACTGTTAAAACCTTCATGATTTCATTCATTTTTTGTCCTTGAACAGCATAATATAAATTCGAAATACCATCAAGCATCGATTTTTGGGCTTCAATTTCTTCCGTAATTGAAAAACAAGTGTCGCGTAGCTCTTTGAAATAGTGACAGTTTTCCTCAATAATTAATTTATTTTCAACACGGTCAAATTGAAGAAGTAATTCTTTCATTGGTAAAACTACTTTTCGTAATTCGAGAATTTTACGTTTTTCCCACTCCACTCTACGAAGTAGTTCGCTAGATGGATTTCTCAACACAACTTTGTCTAAAGTTTCAATGTTTTCACCTGCTCGATCTACAACTTCGTTGTAATTATCTATAATTGCTTCTAATAATCGAAAGAGCAAAAAATCTGGACCTTTATATCTAATCTTCCCACGATTTTTTTCAATTCGTTCTCTTACAATAGGAAAATGATCGGAAGATTTTTCTTGAAATGAAATCAAAAAAGTATCTCCCATAATAAAACTAAGACGTTCTTTTTGAAGATTATACGAAGAATGATCATTGGAAGGTAAGGCAGAAATAATCGAAAAAAAAATATAATTAGGATACTCCTCTAAGCGAGAGCGTTTTGTGCCGCTAAATAAATCTTCTTGTATTAGTTTGTCAATTTCGAGGCGATTACAAATTTTTATGATTTGGTCTTTCTCCACCATAGAGTTAAAATTCAACCATTGTGTGAGGTGAAGTTCATTTGTAGGATTGAAATTTTGAGCGAAGTATTTTTCACTTTCTTTCAATAGAATCATTTCATCGCAGTTATAGCGATAGAGTTGTACGGGTGAATTCATGCTTACGAAAGTACAAATTTTTATTTTTCATTTTGAATTCCTGATTTTTTGAAACAACTTTCGAAGAAATTCAAACTGAATTCTTCCTGCAGATAGAATTTATTTTGAATCGATAAAATTTCCCACACAAATCAAAGATTGATTTTCGAAGTAGGCAAAAGTGTCATAATTCAGCCATTCTCCTAAATTCACATAAACTGTTTTTTCAGTTAATTGAACTTTTAATGGTAAATGGCGATGACCGAAAATGAAATAGTCAAAATGTTCTTTTTCAAGCACTTCGTTCGAATAGGATACGAGCCATTCATTCTCTTTCCCAGTAAATTTTTCATCAGCAGTTCCCGTTTTAGCTCTGCTTTTTCGAGATGAAAATTGTGCCAATGCAATTCCGAAATTTGGATGTAAACGTGCAAAACACCATTGCGACCAACGCGCTGCAAATACTTTTTTGATGAATTTATAGCCTCTGTCGCCAGGTCCTAAACCATCTCCATGACCGATCAGAAATTTCTTTTCGTTCCACTCGCAGCGAATTGGCTCACGGTGAATTTTTACGCCTAATTCTTTTTCAAAATAATCAAACATCCACATGTCGTGGTTACCTGTGAAGAAATGAATTGGAATTCCACTATCAACTAATTCTGCTATTTTTCCCTGAAAACGGATAAATCCTTTTGGAATTGCATGTTTATATTCGAACCAAAAATCGAAAATATCGCCAACTAAATAAATTTCGTAAGCATCATTTTTGATTTCGTTTAACCAACTTACAATTTTATTTTCCCGTTCGCGACTTTTTGCGTGACTTGGAACACCTAAATGAAAATCAGAAGCGAAATAAATACGTTTACCTTCAGGAACATGCATAATTAGAATCCGTAGATAGATTTCAAAGTTTGTTCTAATTCAGCTCCGCGAAGTTTTGTATTGATTATGTTTCCGTTTGCATCAACCAAAACTGTAAACGGAATTCCGGTTACACCGTACATTTTTGAAGCTTCATTTGCCCATCCTTTTAAATCTGAAACATGGTAAGGCCAGATGAGTCCGTCTTTTTCAATTGCTGCTAACCATTTTGCTTTTTCAGTGTCGAGCGAAACACTTAAAACTGTGAAGCCACTTTCTTTGTATTTTTTGTATAAGGCAACTACGTTCGGATTTTCTTTTCTGCAGGGTCCGCACCACGAAGCCCAAAAGTCAATCAGAACTACTTTTCCCATCAAATCAGTTAACGAAATTTGCTTTCCATCTTTATCTGCTTGAGAAAATACAGGTGCTTTTTTTCCAGGTGCTAAAAAGTTTGCAGCTTCTCTTTGAGCTTTCATTTGGTCGAAATTCAATTTTGTATTCTGCACACTTGGAGATTTACCGAAACCAATAACTAATTGTTTCACTATAGCTTCGTATGTATCAAAATCTTTTTCGGCATCAAGAGTGCTCAAAACCGGCAATAGCGCGGGAGAGTTTGTATTCAACGAAACGAAACGTTGTTTGTAAGTATTGAATGCGAAATATTCTTGCTGAAAACTTTGATTTATTGCTTCCTGATTTTGTGGGTTTCGTTGCATCATAACACGCGCTGAATCCATTTTTACTTTATATGCGTTCATGTTTGTGACAAACTCATTTAAGGCAATACTTTCGTCTGAACCAACAATGTTATTAAATGCATTGATGTTTTTGCCATCAGCATTTAAGCGAATTTTAGAATTGTCTCTAAAAACAAGGTTTATGTGCTGTGTCCCAATTCGCAACACATAAAAATCCTCGTTTGGAAGCGTTCCAGCTAATTCAAAATCTCCTTTTTTACTCAGTTTCCCTTTTAAATGGTCCACATAATGTGTTCCGAAAAACTGAGAAACAGTAATTGAATCTTGATTCGTGTTGAAAATGTTTCCATCAATACTTACTTTGATTCCTTGTGAGAAGCTAGTATTCGATAGAAATAGTGTGAAAAGTAGTATAAATTTCATGTTTTTATTTTAATTGTTCGAATTGAGTACTGAAAGCAATTTTTGTTCCAAATCTTTTCCTCTTAAACCAACAGCAATTATATTGCCTTCTTTGTTCAATAAAACGGTATGCGGAATACTTTGAAAATTGTAAGTTGCTACCAAAGGCGATTGCCATTCTTGAAAATCGCAGACATGGTTCTGCCAAATTAGACCATCTTTTTGAATGGCTTCTTTCCATGCAGCCGGATCTTTATCGAGTGACACTGAAAATATTTCGAAACCTTTATTTTTATATTCTTTGTACATGCGCACTACGTTTGGATTTTCTTTTCGACATGGACCACACCAAGATGCCCAAAAATCAATCAATACAACTTTTCCTTTTAACGATGAAAGTCTTTTTTCGTTGCCTGCAGGGTCGTTTAAAACAATTTCAGGAGCTGAAAAAGTTCCGCTGGTCATTTTTTTGTATTCGTCGAATTGAAAAGCTAAATTTTCGATTTGGTCTGTTAAACTTGTTACAATTGGACTTGCAGTATACTTTTTGGAATAAGCCATTTGCATCTGTTTCAAAACAGGAAGATTTGATTCATCCCAATCTGCTAATCCAGAATTTTGACTGGGCATTAAATTGCTGCAAAGAATAAGGTTAACCGGATTAGAAGGATCTTTTTGAATTTGATTTTTAGAAAATGTTTGAAGTGGTTTTTGCAAAAGCATGAATTTCTGAAGCATTTCCTCTTGTGAAAGGCCACTCGTTGAAAGTTTCTCTTGCTCTTCGCCAAATTTCCGAAACAAACTCAGGAAGTTCATTAGTGGTTTAGACCAATTTGTGCCGCTAATTTGCGGGTTAATTGCAAATGAGTTGAGTTCTCCATTTACAATTAATTTATCTCCAATGTTTAAAGTTAATGGAACTGCGTTTTCTTGGTTTTGTCCCACAACAATTGAATACATTCCCAAAGAAGGAATATTTCCATCAATTTCATACTTTCCGTTTGCATCAGTTGTGGTTTCAATAACTGTTACTATTCCTTTTGAGGTTTGTGAAACAATTTGAATGGGCGTCATTGATGCATTTAGAATTGTTCCCTCTATGTGGAAATTATTTTCCAAGTTAGACTCAGATTCATCATCTGAAGAACCACATGAAAAAAGCAACAAACTGAAAGCAATAACTGCAAAAAAAGAAAATTTCATAGTTTAGTTCTGAATGAGTTCACGCAAAAGTTCATTTGCTTGTTTTGGGTTAATTTTTCCGCCAGTAGCTTTCATTATTTGTCCCATGAAGAAACCTGTTAGTTGACTTTCGCCATTTTTGAAGCGTTCTGTTTCGGCCGGATTTGCATCTAAAACTCCTTGAATAGCACTTTTCACATCGTCTTCATTAGCGTCTATAATGATATTTAGCTTTTCTGCAAGTGAAACAATTGAAGTTGAAGAGTCTGTTAATAATTCGGGGAACAGCTTTTGCGAAGCAGAAGAATTAGATACTTTACCTGCTTCAATTAAATTAATTAATTCAGCAATTCGTTGAGCAGAAATAGTAAAATCTTCAATTTCTATTGCTTGTTGGTTGAGGTGAGATTTAACGTCGCCCATTACCCAATTGGCTGCTAATTTTGTATTTTTTGTATGTTTAATTACGTCTTCGAAATACAGGGCAATCGCTTTTGTATCTGTTAAAATTCCGGCATCGTAATCAGACAAGCCTAATTTAGTAGTGTATTTTTCAAATAACTCTCTAGGCAAAGCTGGCATTTCGGATTTAATTTTCGAGATGAAACTTTCCGTAACTGTTATCGGTTGAAGGTCTGGTTCTGGAAAATAACGGTAATCATTTGCTGCTTCTTTGGAACGCATAGAAATGGTAAGGTTTTTTAAAGCGTCAAAACTACGTGTTTCTTGACTTAATTTTTCTCCGTTTTCTAAGGCGTCAATTTGGCGTTTTATTTCAAATTCAATTGCACGTTGCACGTTTCGAATAGAGTTCATGTTTTTAACTTCTACCTTTGTGCCAAATTCTTTCGCACCTTTCAACATCACTGAAACATTTGCATCACAGCGCATAGAGCCTTCCTCCATGTTTCCGTCACAAATATCTAAATAGCGCGCTAAACGCCGAACTTCTGTTAAGTAATTATATGCTTCTTGGCTATTTTTCAATTCAGGTTCGGAAACAATTTCTAGTAGTGGAGTTCCAGCGCGGTTTAAATCTACTAAGGTGTCGTTCACATCCACGTCGTGAATAGATTTACCGGCATCTTCCTCCATGTGTATACGCGTGAGACCAATTCGTTTGTCGTTTCCGTTTTCGTCTTTGATGTAAATTTGACCGTTGGTGCAAATCGGAGTTAAGTCTTGTGTAATTTGATATCCTTTCGGTAAATCTGGATAAAAATAGTTTTTACGCGCAAAATATTGATTTGGGGCAATGTCAGCTCCAACTGCCAGTCCTAATTTGACAGCAAATTCGATTGTTTTTTTGTTCATCACCGGAAGTGTTCCAGGGTGACCGAGTGTTACAACACTAACATTTGTATTTGGTTGTGCGCCGTATTCATTGATATCTGAGGAATAAGCTTTCGTTTTAGTTAGAAGTTGTGTGTGCACTTCTAAACCTATAACTGCTTCGTATTTATCGTATATTGACATGTGTTGTTTAACTTTATGTACAAATTTCGCTATTTTTCACTGAAAAATGTAGCCAAATTCTATAAAAGTTTGTTTTAAATTGAAAGTTGTTTTCCAGTTACTAATGATTTTCCGTTAGAACTGATGTCGGTGATTACAAAATCTCCGTTTCGAATTTTCACATGAACGAAATTGTTTTTCGTGTTACTTCTAGCTAGTTTTGTTTCCACTTTCTTTGCTTTAAACTCTTCTAAATAAAAACGTTTAAAAGGCAATCGGAATAGAATTTTTTTATATTTCAAGGGGTCGGAATAGAGTTTCAACTTCAACGAATTGCGTGTTTTGTTCTTTGAAACACCTTTAATTTTAATGCCTGAACTGTCTTGAAAAAATTCTATATAAACTAGGTCGTTTCTTTTAAATTGAAGAAGTTTTTTTGAATCAATTGAAAGCTGTTCAACGTTTAATTCTACATATCTACCTTGAAAAAAATCGTATGGATCTACAGGTTGAATTTTAAACAAATACTCCTTTCCATCAGAAATGATTTTTTCTTTTGCGGCAATAAAAAAGAGCGGAAAAATGATTTGAATCAACGAAATTCCAATCAATGCAATTAATTTTTTATTCATTGTTTTCATTTTTCTTGTTTTTGTAAATAAGGTAATTAGCTAAGAAAAAACAGGTTCCAATTGCAATAAAAATGATGCCTTTAACTGTTAGTGACATTTTCAAGTCAAAAAATCGACAAAGTAACACCAATCCAATTAAGCCGATAGATAAATTGGCGAGTGTTAAATTCGCTTTCTTCGCTCCGAAAATGAGCATACTTATTCCGAAAAACAACAATAGAATTGTGAATAAATGCTGAATTCCAAATGGTAAAATGCAGCTAATTAAAATCAATATAGGAACCAATAAACTAGTTAAACCAAGAAGACCTTTCAAATGCATTAAAATTTGGAGTCTTGTTTTTATTGAAACTATTAAAATTCCTAAACAAATGAATAAAAGACTAATTATTTGTTCAGTTTTCATTGTGTTTTGAGTAAAACGAAAGGAGGTCCAGAAACTTTCGAAACTGGCAATAATTAATATAATTAATTGAAAAGATAATATGATTATTTGACTACCACTTAGTTTGTTCTTCTGATCCTCAGAAATCAAATAGGCCGACCCGAAGTAGTATAAACTTGGAATTAAAGCAAAAAAGAACAATGCAAAGCGTTCGTTTGATTGAAAAACAAAACTAAAAATCACTAAAGTAATTAAACTGAGTGCCGGATATAATTGGAAACTATCTTTATTTTTTTGCGCAAAATGTATGAAAACAAAACAAGTTAATACTAAAGCAATTTGGTAGATTTGACAAGCATAAAAACCAAAGAAATCGAACGCAATAAACGGCAAAGGGAAAAACACGATTAGTTTATAAGCATTCGTAGTAGACAATTTTTCTTTTCTATAAAACAAACTAATTTGTAAAATTCCGATTAGAAGTAAGATTGGAATAAAGATCAAACGAAAATCGTTGGTATCTGTTTTTAAAAGATTTTCAAATTTCCAATCGGCATCGAAAAGCAAGAAACTCAAAGCTAAACTAACTCCAATGTAGCTTAGAACACTCATAATTGTTGGACTTCGGTTTGTGTTTCGCATAAAAACACTCGTTCCAAACAAATGAAAATTGATCATTAACAAAAAGGTAATTAGCCAAATAGAAGAATGAGAAGCGTGCATACTTGCAACAACACTCATGCAAACAACTATAGGCAAAGCAATTTGCTGTGTAATATAAATAGTTTCCGGGTTTCTTAGCGAAAATAAACGCTTGAAGTAAGGAATGAGGGTTGAAAACAAGAGTAAACTACTAAACCAAGGAAGTTTAAAAATAGTTGACTGATCCATAGGATTTCCTAACAAATTCAACAAAATCAGAATCATTGCACAGAAAACGGCTATGTGTGAATTCAGAATGTAGATTACAGGTAAACAAAGTGCACACCAATACAAGTAAAAATGATTTTCAATTCCGGGCAATTGATAAATCTGAAGAATTAGCGCAAGCATGCTTCCAACGGCAAGAAAAGTAGAAACTGCAGTAGATTCTTGCCATACAACATTGTTCTTGCGTTTTGTTAATGTGAAAATATTTGCTAGAATTGAGATTAAAACGGGAACGAAGCTCAGCATTGTTTTAGTTGTTCTCGAAAGCACATCCCAATTGTGTGCAAATAAGTAAATAATTCCTAATCCAATGAGTACAACGCCAATAATTCCTACAGTGATTAGTAAAACATTGTCGTTTTTTGGAGGAGATTTTTGAGCTGAGGTGATGGAAGAATTCTGTTTTTGACGCACTAAAAAATGACTATAAATTCGTTCAACTGTTGGTTGATCTATTATTTTTTTGTTTTCACAATCGTCCAGAAAATCTTTGAGATTCATACTTATTTTTTGTCTAAATTAAACTAAGAATTGTAATTGAAGAATGAATTCAATAAAATGTTTATAAATAAAAAAAAGCAACCCGAAGATTGCTTTTATGTGATATAATGTGTTCGCGTTAAATGCGTTTGATTAATTCACGCATTATTAAAGTCATTTTTGGTTCTTGGCGAGAAGCCACTTCAATTACATCTTGAACAGAAACTTTTTGAATTTTCCCAGGAACTCCTAAATCTGTAATGATCGAAATTGCAAAACAAGGAATATCCATGTGGCGCGCAACAATTACCTCAGGAACGGTTGACATTCCCACTGCATCAGCACCCGTATTTCGAATGTATTGGTATTCTGCAGGAGTTTCTAAAGTTGGACCTGTTAACGCAGCGTAAGTTCCAACGGCAACCCGAATATTGTTTTCAGCTGCAATTGTTTTTGCTAATTCAATCATTGAAAGATCATATGGCTCAGACATATCTGGGAAACGTGGACCTAATTCATCGTAGTTTTTTCCAATTAAGGGATGAGCTGGGAATAAATTAATGTGGTCGTTTTGGATCATAATTTCTCCTACTTCGAATGCTGGATTAACACCTCCAGATGCATTAGAAACGAATAAACGCTCAATTCCTAAAGCTTTAAAAACACGTACAGGAAAAGTAACTTGTTGCATCGTATATCCTTCGTAGAAGTGAAAACGACCTTGCATAGCAACAACTGTTTTGCCGCCTAACTTTCCGAAAATTAATTTTCCAGAGTGACTTTCAACAGTTGAAACAGGGAAGTGTGGAATGTCTTTGTATGAAATCTCATTGATAACCTCGATTTCTTTAACTAAACCACCTAAACCAGTACCTAAAATAATTCCGATACTTGGTTTGATTTCTGTTTTTGTGTTGATAAAATCAACAGCTTCTTTCATTTGCTCTAGTAACATAAGCTTTTATTTTTTCTAAAAAATGTGTTTCATTTTCAATGGCAATTGACATGTGTTGAATGTAGATTGGACTATTTAATGCTTTCAATTGATTTTCAAATGGAAGTAAACGCATCCAATCTTTTTCAGTTGTGACAAGTGCTAAAGATTTCGTTCCAAAAGTAGCAACTTTTTGTTGAATAGTTTCGATGTCTTTCTGAGAAAAATTATGGTGGTCGGGAAAGAAAATTCCTTCCACTTCAAATTTTTCAGATAAATATCGATTTAGGTATTCTGGTTTAGCGATTCCGGTTAGTAAAACTATTTTTTCGAAACTATCTTTTTCCTTTTCAAACAATTTGGTGTAGGTAATTCTCGAGAAAAAAAGTTGTTCCGAATTTAGGGTTAGTTTAGTAGCGAAAAAGCGCGCTGACTGTTTAGTCGGAACTTCTACGCACTTAGTAACAAGTGTTAAATCGGCACGTTTTAATCCGTGTCTACCTTCTCGCAGATTTCCAGCAGGAAATACGAAATCCTTAAAAACAGGGCGGTCCACGGTCATGCAAACTATAGAAAACCCCGGTTTTACTTTTCGGTGTTGAAATGCATCGTCAAGAATAATCAACGAATTCGGAAAGTTTTTCTCTATATATAAAACAGCAGTTTTGCGATCTTCACATACAATGACTGGAACAGAATGTTCGAAACGTTTCCAATACATAAGAGGTTCATCACCAATTTCGTTGGCATCTGAATTTACAGAAGCTAAAATAAATCCTTTGGTTTTCCGTCCATATCCGCGCGAAAGAATAACTGGATTTTGTTCTCTAAATTGTTCAACGAGATAGGCAACAAGAGGAGATTTCCCAGTTCCGCCCACAGTAATATTCCCAACACAAATTGACGGATTTTTTATTTCGTAACTCGAAAATATACGCACTTCATACAACCAATTTCGTAGTGAAACGATCGTTAAATAAATAAGTGAGAATGGAAGAAGTATAATCCGAAATCTGTGCATAGTGCGAAAATAGAAAATAAAGTCAATACTTGTTTTTTGCGATAAAAAAGCGAATATATTTGTAAAAAAGAAAACAATGAATGATGTAACTAATTTACCACTAAAAAAGAAACGCTTTTCACGCAAGTTTTGGATTTATACAGCACTTATTTTCGTGTTAATTTTCAGTTTAGTAGTTTATTTCCGATACTACTTCGTTTACAGCGAAGGCACACGCGTAGGAATTCTCTATAAATTCTCCAAAAAAGGCACTTTATTCAAAACCTACGAAGGAGAAATGATGCTGCCTGGCTATTCGCGTTCTGGTTTAGAAGCAAGTACGAAAACTTTTTACTTTTCAGTTACCGACGAAGCGTTAGCTCAGAAATTAATGGAGAACCAAGGAGACGAATTGGAAATTCATTACAACAATTACAACAATGGATTAATTTGGCGAGGTGATGATTACCCTTCACAAGAAGGACAATATATTGTTGACCGTTTGGTGAAAGTGAAAAGCAAGAACCCGAGCGGATACGGAATGTGATTTTAAATGGAAAGTTGAAAATTGAAAATTAAAAAAAATGCACCATTTATGGAAAATGAACAATTAATTCATCTAGAATAGAAATCTAAATATTAATAGTATGAAAATGGTGTGTTTATTATTACTAGCTTTTAATTCAATTCAAAATTCCTCTCAAAATTCATCTGGGAAAATCAATGAAAATTCATTTCAATGTATTTTTATTGATTTGGAAGTAATTGATTCTGAAACAAAGGATCCGATTCCAAATGTAAGAATCAGTTTGGATGGAGCTGCTCCCATACAAGTAACGAATATGGATGGAAAAGCGAGAGTCCAATTTTTGACTACAAATGAACGAATTAGTTTCGAATGCTTGAATTACATAACTACAGAAGTTCGAATGAATAATAAAGAGTTCAAATCAACAAAACTTCAAATTCAAATGGAGGAACGAATTTTACATTTGGATTAGTTAACACAGAAATAATTTTCTTGTGTATCTTTAAACCATGAATTCAACAACAGTTCGCGATATTCTTAACTACTTCCTAGAAGTTACACCATTTCAATACCAAGAATCGTATGATAATTCTGGACTTTTAGTCGGAAACCCAAATGATGAGGTGAAAGGTGTTTTGTGTAGTTTAGATTGCACAGAGGAAGTTGTAGACGAAGCAATTTCACTTGGTTTGAATGTTATTGTTTCGCACCACCCCATTTTATTCAAAGGAATTAAAAGTTTGACTGGGAAAAATTACATCGAACGGGCGATCATGAAGGCAATTAAAAACGACATTGCACTCATTGCTGTTCATACGAACATTGATAATTACCGTTTTGGTGTGAACCATGTTATTGCGAATAAATTGAATTTGAAAAATCAACAAATTCTTTCTCCAAAAGAAAATCAATTAATGAAGATGAGTGTGTTTGTTCCCAAAACACACGAAGAAAAATTGCGTTCTGCATTAGCGAGTGTTGGAGCTGGAAAAATTGGAGCGTATGATTCGTGTTCTTTTTCAGCAGACGGAACTGGTCGTTTTCGCCCGCTTGAAGGTTCGAATGCTTTTATTGGTTCAACAGATAAGTTAGAAGCGGTTGAAGAAAGTAGAGTAGAGGTTCTGCTGGAATCACATCTCGTTTCGGGCGCAATTGATGCAATGCGCAGCGCGCACCCATACGAGGAAATTGCCTATGATTTATTTCCATTGAACAATACGAATCCGTATGTTGGATCAGGAATGATTGGAGATTTGGAGAATGAAGTGCCAGTAACTGAATTCCTTAAAACAATAAAAGTAACTTTTAAAGCAGGAGTTGTTCGGTATACTGCTAGCGAAAAAAAGCTGATTAAGCGCGTTGCAGTTTGTGGCGGTTCAGGAAGTTTTTTATTGAACGATGCAAAGCGAAATGGAGCAGATTTATTTTTAACTGCTGACTTTAAATACCACGAATTTTTTGATGCTGAAAACACAATTACAATAGCCGATATTGGTCATTTTGAAAGCGAGCAATTTATTGTTGACTGGTTTGTGACGTTTATCTCAAATAAATTCCCTAATTTTGCCGTTCGTTTAACAAGTGTGAATACGAATCCGATAAATTATATCTAAAAGTATGGCTGCAAAAGCAACTACAAAAGAAATTACGATTGCTGACAAATTAGATGCGCTTTTTGCGCTACAAGCAATTGATTCAGAGATTGATAAGATTAGAACCGTTCGCGGTGAATTGCCTCTTGAAGTGCAAGATTTGGAAGACGAACTTGAAGGTTTAGATACACGTGTTAAGAATTTGCAAGACGAGTTGAAAGAATTGGAAACAGAGGTTTCTGATCGTAAAATGGCAACTAAAGACAGTGAAACGTCTATCATCAAGTTCAAAGAACAACAAAATAACGTTCGAAATAACCGCGAATTTGAATCTTTAGCGAAAGAAATTGAGTACCAAGAATTGGAAATCAAATTAAACGAAAAGAAATCTAAAGAAGTGAAAATTCGTATCGTTTCTAAAAAAGAAATTTTAGATGAAGCGAAAACGAAAATGGATTTGCGTCAAGAAGATTTGAAAACTAAGAAAGGTGAATTGAATGAAATCGTTAATGAAACGAAGAAAGACGAAGATTCATTAATCGAAAAATCTGCTAAGGCGAAAGCTGCAATTGACGAACGTTTAATTTTTGCTTACGAGCGTTTACGTAAAAATGCGAAAAACGGTTTGGCTGTAGTTCATGTAGATCGTGATTCTTGTGGAGGTTGTTTCAACAAAATTCCACCACAACGTCAGTTAGACATTCAATCTAAACGTAAAGTTATCGTTTGCGAGCATTGCGGAAGAATTTTAGTTCCAGCTGAAGATGAACTAGTAGAAGCATAAGAAAAAAATATAAAAATGTTGAAGGTCGGTGAAAGCTGGCCTTTTTTTTTGGTTTAAATGCCAGATAACTTGAAATAAAAAAATCAATCGAAATTATTAGAATCAATATCCGAAACCAAATCAGTATTAAAAATATTTGGAACGCATTTTGTTAATTAATAAAAAATAAGGTGTTCTTGTTTTTAAATTGATTTATTTTTGAACAGGACCTTTTTTTTGGATTATTTAATTTTTTATACATGCAGATTCACCATTTAAATTCTTTACGCCTAGGATTTTCAACAAGCGAAGCAAAACAAATTGAAAAAGAAGGATTAACTAATTTTATTTCCACGCAATTGGAGGCGAAATTACAATTCAAGGAACCAGATTTTCTTTCCAACCAACCCAAAACCATCAAAGAATTCCAACAACTGAAGAAAAAGCAAAAACAAGAGAAAAATTTGATTGAAATGCAAAAGGTGGTTTTGAAACTTAAAGCTCATTTCATCGAAAAGGCATACGAATCAAAGTATCCGCTCCGCATGAAATTGAATATTTTTTGGAGCAACCATTTTGTTTCGACTTTTCAAACAGTGAAATTTCCGTACTGGATTTATCTTCATTTTGCAACAATTCATGAAAATTGTGTGGGTAACTACAAAACCATGGTCAAAGAAATGCTGTATTCTAATGCCTTGATCCGTTACCTCGATAATCACCAGAATAAAAAAGGAAAAATAAATGAAAACCTTGGACGTGAATTATTGGAATTGTTTACTCTTGGCGAAGGACATTATACTGAGTCAGATATTAAAAATGCAGCATTAGCTTTGGCTGGATTAGGAAATGGAGAAAAGAAAGGAATATATTATCCGAAATTTAAAGACAATTCAACAAAAACATTTTTAGGTAAATCAGGGAATTTTGATGCAAATGCATTAATCGATATTATTTTCGAAAACAAACAAACCGCTTTTTTTCTTTCTGAAAAATTATTAAAATGGTTTTTTTATGATTCTCCATCAAAAGAACTAATCCAAAAATATGCCGATGTTTTAGTTAAAAACAACTACGAACTCAAACCTTTTTATCAAGAAGTATTTGAAACTGAATGTGAAAATGAGGAGGGTGGAACCCAAATCAAAAATCCACTCATATTCGCTATTCAAATTTTGAAAGATCAAAATATTTCTGAGCCAAACTTTACATTTCTCACTATGTTTTTAAAAAATCAGGGCATGGATATCTATGATCAAATAAATGTGAAAGGTTGGAAAGGCGGTCGCGACTGGCTCACGGCCCAAGTTTATTTCGAGCGTAAAAAGTTCATTGATTTTGTACTTAACGGCAACAAACAATTTGAAAAAGCCATCAACAAGAAATTGCAAAAGTTTGATTTTGGCACCTTGTCTTTTACAAGTGCTCTAAAAATCACTAATAATGAAAGTGCCTCTTCTATATTACATGAACTGAAGGAACGAATGATTTTTCAGTCGAATTCCGATATGGATGCAGATTTAAGTCAATTATTAAAGTATGATTTTGATCCGAAAGGCGAGTTTGCGCCTAAAAGTATTCAACGTATTTATCAATATTTGGCTGATAGCCCTGAATTTCAAATAGTTTAATCATGGAAAGAAGAAAATTTATTCAGTTAGCAGCAACAACAACCGGTGGTTTCTTATTGTTGCCCAATTTCCTGCGCGCACAAGCACCTTTGTTTTCCTCTTCAAATCTCTCCACAGAGAATGAAAATGACAATTGCATCGTCTTTATTCAATTAAATGGCGGAAACGATGGACTCAACACCTTTATTCCATATTTAGATCCGTTGTATTTGGCAGCTCGACCAACAATTGGGTTAAAAAAGGAACAAGTCATTTCCGCAATAGATGGAATGGGCTTTCATCCGGCATTAAAAGATTTAGCTAAAATTTCTCAAGAAGGAAACTTAACGGTTATTCAAAATGTGGGTTACCCGAAACCAAACAGATCTCATTTTAGAAGTCAAGAAATCTGGCAAACAGCTTCCGACAGTAACTCCTATTTCACAAATGGGTGGTTGGGGCGATTTTTGGATATGCATTCCATAGATCAAGAAGTGCCAGCTGTAAACATTGATTCGATTGATAATTTAGCTTTGAAAGCCACTGAAACAAGTTCTATAACTGTAAAAGATTTTTCAAAACTGAATCAAGCAACAATTGCAAATAATGAATTGCATTTATCTAACAATCCACAGCTAGATTTTGTGCGAAAATTAGAATACAGCTCTATTGAAGGATTAGAATTGATTTCCAAAGCTTTAGATAAAAGTAAAGCATTCACAGCTACGTATGCCTCAAATGCCTTATCAAAAAACTTAGAATGGATTGGTAAATTAATTAAAGGAAATTTACAATCAAAGATTTATTATACATCTTTGGGCGGATTTGACACGCACAATAATCAACTGGTTTCTCACGAAAAGCAATTAAAAATAGTTAACGATGCAATTTTCTCCTTTTACTCTGATATGAAACAAAATCAGTTGTTAGACAAAGTAACTGTTGTTGTTTTCTCTGAATTTGGTCGCAGAGTTGGGGAAAATGGAAGCGGAACTGACCATGGAACTGCTGGACCGATGTTTGTTATTGGCGGAAAAAACAAAGGAGTTGTTTTAGGTAAGAATCCCAATTTACAAGTTTTGGATAAAGGTGATTTGATACATGATATAGATTTCCGTTCGGTTTATGCGAGTTTATTGCAGCAGAAATTTGCTTTTGATCCAAAGAAAATAACGATTCAACAAAGTCCAATTAGTGGATTGTTCTAATTTGTAGTAAACAAAATAGAACTTTATTTGTCTGTTAAAATCAGTCAAAATTATCCTTTTTTTCCATGACTTTCCTTGTTAATTGAGTATTTTTGTACTTAAATTTTCACTATGGACAAATTCATTTCACGCTTGCTTTCTGTGCGAGCAATGGCAATGGCACTTTTCGTTTTTTTAGCTGCAATTGGTATAGCAACAATTATTGAATCGAATGAGAATGTTCAAGCGTCTAAGTTGTGGGTATACAATGCTTTATGGTTCGAGATTTTGCTTGCATATCTTTCCATAAACCTAATTGCTAATATTTTTCGCTACAAAATGTGGAAACGTGAGAAGATCGCAATTTTTATGTTTCATATTTCATTTATCGTAATTATAATTGGCGCTTGGTTTACCCGAAACGTTAGTTTTGAAGGAAGCATGTCGATTCGTGAAGGCGCAGCCTCCAACTTTATTTTTACTGCAGAACCCTACTTAACAGTGAAAGCGAATGATGGAAAACTGCAATACTCTGCAGAAAAGAAAGCGTTTATGGCTGAAAGTTATTGGAACAACGATGCTGATATTGATTTTGAATTTCCAAACCACAAAAGTGAAGTTTCAATTGAATACGTCGATTTTAAATCGCGTCACAAAGATTCAATCGAATTTTCTTCGAAATACAAAACTTCAGCTCTCGAAATTGTTACAGATGGTAAAAAAAGCAATTTCGTTTTTGAAAATGATTTTAAAAACTTTGAAAGTTTTGATATTGCTTTCTCTGAAATGAGCGTACAAGGAATTAACGTATACCGCAAAAATGGGAAGTTGTTTTTTAAAACTACGCTTCCAATTCGCTACTTGCCCATGACGAAAATGCGGGCTGCTCGTCAATCTGGAGCTGAAGTTCCTGATTCAGCATATATTGAAGTTTTACCCGGACAAGAAAGTGAATTCTTTACACTAACTCTTTATCTTATTAATGGTCAGCAATTTGTGTTTAAACAAGAACTTAAAAATGTAGGACAGAAATTGTATCCAACAGGAAGAAAAGACCTTGGTGAAGATTATTTAACTGTGAAAATTACAGACGGAAACAAAACCAAGTTAGTTACACTTAAAGGCGGAATGGGTTTTTCACCAACTCCACAGTTTTTTCAATTCAATGGTTTAAATTATCAATTGGCATACGGAGCTAAAATTATTCAAACACCTTTTCATGTGCAATGCAACAATTTCAATATAGTTCGTTACCCTGGTTCTCAAACTGCTTCTTCTTATTCGTCAGATTTACAAATGTTAGATACCGCAAATAATTACTTCGGTAAAAAATCCGTAATAATGAACCATGTTTGGGATTATGAAGGATATCGCTTCTTCCAATCTTCATATGACGCAGACGAAAAAGGAACAGTTCTTTCAGTGAATCATGATTTTTGGGGAACGAACATTACTTATTTAGGTTATTTGATGTTGTTTATTGGCATGACATTGAGTATATTTTTACCTTACGGTCGATTCAGAGAATTACTAACGAAGTTAAATAAGTCGAATGCTTTAACGGTGCTTTTGTTTTTATTTTTGTCTAGCTTCAGTTTTGCGCAAGGCGAAGTGAAAGTTGAAACGCACGCACATGAAGACGAGCACGAACACGTGGAGCAACAAGCCCAAGCAAGTTCGCCGTTAGTTCCAAGAAAAAATGAGTTTCATTATATTTCAGATGAACATGCTGATGAACTAGCAAGTTTATTGGTTCAAGATTTCGACGGTAGAATTGTGCCCATGCACACGGTTTCCACTAATATTTTGAAAAAGTTATACCGCGGAAATAAATTTGAAGGAAAGAATGCAGTTCAAACCGTTATGAGTATTATTTTTTATGCCGATTACTGGAAAAACAAACAAATAATTCAAATTCCTACCGCCTGCAGATCTAACTTAAAACTTGGAAAATATGCTTCCTTTAATGAATTAACGAAAGATGGATTTTTCCGTTGGGCGAAGGAATACGATGTAGCTTTCCGTAAGCGGGAAGCGAACCAAAGTGAGTTTGAAAAAAAGCTAATTAAACTTGCTGAAAAATGGAATGTTTTTGTTTCAACGATTCAATTTCAGTATTTTAAAATTGTTCCTTTAAAAAATAATATCAATAACGATTGGGTAAATCCATTAGGTCAAGAAGCGAAAATGGACGATTCAACGATGGTTCAAGTTTCAGTGGGCTACATTATTCAGTTAATGAAGGACGGTAAAACCGGAAATTATTCTTTGTCGACCGATGAATTAAACAAAGTGAAATCTATGCAGCGTGAAATTTCTCCTGCAGATATTATTCCCAGCGAATCGAAAGTAAAAATGGAGATTTCGTATAACAAAATGCAAATTTTCAAGAACACTCAAAGCATGTATTTTTTACTGAGCTTGTTAATGATGATTGTGTTTTTTATTCGTGTATTAGCAAATCCGACTGTAAAATCAGAGAAAATATTTAAACGTATTCGTCAAATTTTAATATTCTTGGTTTGTGTATTTTTCACCTATCACGGAGCAGGTTTAGGTATGAGATGGAATATCTCAGGTCATGTTCCATGGAGTAACGGTTACGAAGCTATCGTTTTCATAGCGTTCATTACCGTTTTATCAGGTCTTCTTTTTTCGAGAAAAAATTCGGGAGTTTTAGCCGGAGCCGTTCTTTTGGGAGGATTAATGATTTGGGTTTCTGAAATGAATCTTTTAGACCCTGAGATAACACCCCTTCAACCCGTCTTAAAGTCGCCTTGGTTAATGGTGCACGTTGCAATTATTACTTCGAGTTACGCTTTTTTAGGTTTGTCGTTCATCTTGGGCATTTTCAATTTATTCTTATATGTTGGAAGAAGAGAAGCCAATACAAAACGCGTTACACGTAACATAAATGAATTAACTTTTGTTTCAGAAATGTCAATAATAATTGGTTTGTTCATGCTCACAATTGGCACTTTTTTAGGTGGAATTTGGGCAAACGAATCATGGGGAAGATATTGGGGTTGGGATCCGAAAGAAACGTGGGCCTTGGTTTCTGTTTTAGTTTACGCAATTGTAATGCACTTTCGTTTTATTCCTGGTTTATCGGGCAAATTTGCATTCAACGCTGCATCAGTTTGGGCATATTCAGCAATTTTGTTTACGTTCTTCGGTGTAAACTTTATTTTAGTAGGTTTGCACTCGTATGCACAAGGAGACGGAGCTGCAGCAATTCCAATGTATGTTTGGATAATTTGCTTGGGCTTTTTAGCACTTACCATTTTTGCAGGAATCAAGAATATGAATTACATAAAAGCAAATAAAGCAAAACTATGAAAGTAACAGATTTTAAGATCAATAAACTCAACGGCGAGGCCTTGAATTGGTCAGAATTTGAAGGGAAGAAATTGTTATTGGTGAATGTTGCTTCTGAATGTGGCTTAACTCCTCAATACGAGCAACTTCAACATTTACAAGAAACGTATGGCGGCGATAAATTTGCTGTTATTGGTTTTCCGTGTAACGATTTTGGGGCGCAAGAACCCGGAACGGCTAACGAAATTCAAGCTTTTTGTCAAACAAATTATGGCGTTAACTTCACAATTGCAGAAAAAATTCATACAGTTGGATCAGAAATTCATCCGCTTTATGCTTATTTAACTGAGCAAACAAAAAGCGAAGTTCAATGGAATTTTCAGAAGTTTTTGGTGAATGAAAACGGAGAAGTAAATGCGTCTGTTTCTCCTCAAACATTGCCAATAGACGAAAGCATTATATCTTGGATTAAAAAATGAGTCAACAAATAGACATACTAGCCTTTGGCGCACACCCAGACGATGTTGAACTTTCTGCAGCCGGAATTTTACTGCTCCACAAAGCGAAAGGTTATTCGATCGGAATTATTGATCTAACGGAAGGTGAATTAGGTACGCGAGGAACTGTTGAGTCGCGTTACTATGAAGCCGAAAATGCTTCAAAAATTCTGAATTTAGATGTGCGTGTAAATCTAAATTTAGGCGATGGAACTTTTCAAAATTCACAGTTAGAACAAAAGAAAATTATTGAACAAATTCGTCGTTTTCGGCCTAAAATTGTTTTGTGTAACGCACCTTCAGATCGTCATCCGGATCACGGACGTGCAAGCAAGCTAGTTCTTGACGCGTGTTTTTTTAGCGGTCTACGAAAAGTGGAAACAAAATGGAACAACGAAGTTCAAGAACCATTCAGACCAGAGGTTGTATATCATTACATTCAAGATTATTTTTTAGAACCCGATTTAGTTTTTGATGTAACACCTTTTGTTGATCAGAAAATTGCGGCGATAAACGCATTCAATACGCAGTTCTATTCGCCCGATTCGAATGAGCCAGCAACGCCCATTTCCGGAGAGCATTTTTTAGAATTTATTTTAGGTAGAATGAGTGGTTTAGGTAGATTTATTGACGCACGCTATGCAGAAGGTCTAATTTGTGAGCGCTCACCTGGTGTGGGGAATTTGTTTGACTTGAAGTAAATACATTCCAATTTTAGTTTTATAAATTAACTTAGTATTCGTTTCGAGTGCTACAATAATCGTTTTAATTTTTAACCTAATTCTTTTTTTTGCAAACGTTTTTTAAGTTCTAATACTAAAAGAACAATTAATGCAATCCACGGTGCGCCATGCATTAAAAGGTCGAGCCAATCCATGACCAGCATTTTTCTACCAAGAGTTATGTTCATTATTTGCTTCCAAATATGTGGCTCTGGAGAGAATGGTGCAAGACCTAATGTTAGTGAAGCGATTAGCGAAAGAGGAAGCAAAGAACTATTTTTTTTCATGAGTTTTATTTATTTTCTGTTCTAAAAATTAGTCAAATGTAGAAATCAAAGTTGTTTTACTGTGTCACATTCAGCACATAAGAAAAATTGAGAACAAGTACTTAGTTCTTAAAATGTTAATTAAAAAAATAGAATCTACTATTTTTTCAAAACAATTTTTCTATGTGAAACTCATTTCCATTAAATTGCAGCTCAGCTCCAGTTTTATTTTTTAAAAAAAATTGTGCGAAAGGAGCAGTTAAACCGATGCCAAGAATTTGTTTTTCTTTGTAAATTAGTTTTCCAAATGGAACTCCGAAAAAATACCACTGACCAGAAATTTGAACTAAAGTTCCGGCTTGAATACTTGTGTGGGTTTTGCTGAACGATTCAGACTGAAGTAGTTGCAGAAAGCGTTTTTTATCGAGTAAAACAGTTTGTAGTTTGTTTATTTCTTGATTCGCCATTTCACGTGCCGTTTCGAACTTGTCTCCTGCAGAACTTTTAGTGTCGTTCGTTAAATCTACCGAAATGAGTTTTAGTTCGTGTTGAATTTGATCAACTTCAGTTTGAATGTGTTGATTCAAAAAAAGAAGAAACGCTGTTTTAATCATGCTTGATCAAAATAGGTTTCAAATAATTCCTTTAAGTTTTTTAAAACATTTTCTGCTGAATATTGAAGTGCATGCGTCCGAATTTCAGTTGAATCATATTTTTTTTCAGCATTTTGAATTTCAAAAAGTTTTTCGGCTAAATCTATCGAATTGTCTTTTTTAATTTGTAGACCAAGGAAATCAGGTAACTCGTGCGCAATTCCAACGGAGGTTGAAATAATTGGCAAGCCAACTAACCATGCTTCAGCCATAACAATTCCGAACGATTCTAAATCGCTTGTTTGAAGTAGACAATCGTGTTGTTGAAGTTCGAGCGCAATTTCATTTATTTCTAGTGGACCTTTAAAAAATATGCGGTCAGTCATTCTATTTTCCCGAACCCAATTTACCCAATCTAATTTTTCTTTGTCAGAAACTACTGTAAGAGTTGAGTTTGCACTCAAATTTTGAACTGCAAGAGCAAAACCTTCGAACAGCATTTTTGGGTTTTTAGTTTTTTTATCGAGTGTAGAAATGTGAATGAACTTCTCGATTTTAGCTAAAGTATTTATTTTTTGTAAAAAAACTTGCTCGTTTATAACGTTTGGAATAACTGCAATTTTTGTTGTCGGAAAAGTTGTTTTCATTTCATTTCGCAATATATCCGAAACGGCAACTATTTTTTTTACGTACATACTAAAATTCCGCAGGTTTTGACGCTGAATTTTGTTTAAACGGTATTTAGATTCCTTGAAATGATATGAAGCATGTTCGTGCACAATTAATGGACAATGGTAGTGAAACTTCGCGCGAACAAATTGAGAAATTTTATTTATAAAAATATGACCGTAAATTAAATCTACGTCTTCAATAAGTCGCATTCCTTTGCTCAAAGCACGTCTTCTATTCCACCATTGAGAAAGCGGGTTTTTTCCTCTCGGATAATAAACAATTACCTCGTAAAAACCTTTCGATCGGTCTTCAATTACTTCTATTTTTGAAATAGAATCGTCTGATTGGGTATGGAGAACTGAAACATCGTAATCAGTTACGAGCAAGTCTACAAATCGTTCAACAAAATTCCCGAGAAATGCATCTAATCGTGTTGGGTACCACGAACTCATTACCATAATATGTCTTTTAGAAGAATGCATCACATAAAAGTACAGTTCAAAAAAGCGGTATTTAAAGATTTGTTAGTTTTTTATCAACGTGAAAACATGGATAACAAATAGCTTAGTATTATTCTTGAATTTTGTTGAATGTTTTATTTGTGAGTATTTGAATAGGAAGCATAATAGTTTAATGTATTACAATGTCATTTATTTAAATGATGCACTTTCTCTTCAAGGAAATCATAATAGTCAATTATTTCCCCATCTTGTTGATATTCAATTTTTTTTACACTTTCTATTTGATCATATGTTATGATTCTCTCAATTTGACCACTTTCGTAATATGTTGTCCAAGTTCCAAATGGCCGACTTCCTAAATATTGTCCTGTTAATCTAATCTTTCCAGAATTATAGTATTCGAAAAAGCTACCAGAGTTTAGATTACCATTTGAAAAACTACCGTCAAGTACAGAATAAGAGAACTCTTTTGTGGTAAAAATTCGAAGAAAACCTTCGGCATATCCACCTTTTATTCTTGTAATAAATGTTGTTGGCATTGTTGTTTGTCGAGAAATCATGCAAATATTGTCTTTGAAAAAAACTGTGTCTTTATAATTTACAATATAATAATTTGTAAAAGTAGAGTCCAATTTTATTTCTGAAAAATTTATATCACAAGAACTTTGAAAATTAAATGTCTCTATGTTACTAGCTAAGATGGTGTCTTGACTTAAAATCTGAAACTGAAAAAAGTTAAAAAGGAATACAAGAAAGTTTAAAATTGAAAGATTCATTTGTTACTTGAATTTAAGTTACTTAAAATTTAACTTTTGTAAAATCATAACTTTCTTAATTAGAATTTAAAAAGTTAAAGCGAATTTTATCTAAAATCAATAAACCACTTTCACTCTCTACTTTTCAAATTACTTCACCACATTTACCCGAATAATTCGCTTTTTTCCTTCGGATTGAATGGTAACAAAATAGATTCCTGACTTTGCATTTATTAATTCAAAATCTGAACCGTTTCTTGTATAATTAATTTTCTGACCTTGTAAATTTGTTATTTCAATTGTTGTATACGTTAATTCAGCTTCCGTAGCTAAACTGAAACTTCCGTTTGAAGGATTTGGATACAGTGAAACCAATAGCTCTTGTGTTTCTTTAAGTGAATTGTTACAACTTAAGCGGTTAATGTATTGCCAAATTGTGTCGTTGTAGAAAACATTTACAAACGAATTACTAGCTGCGCCGCCCATTCGAATCAGAACAATTCCTTCTGAATTAACTACGTTAATAATTTGTCCGTCTTTTCCTTGTGCAGAAAACATGTCTGACGGGGCATTCGGACATAGCGGTCCGGGAAAAACAACTTGCGTTTGAGGATACATGAAACTATTCTGTCCGTTTAGCCAAGTCAAATAGCCATACGATTCATTTATTCCTTGAGAAGGAGTTTTCATTTCAGTTAAATAATTCGTGTCGTTCAGCACCTCTGTTCCATTCCAATAGCCATTCTGAGCTAAAAGCAAACCAAAACGAGCCATAGTTCGTGGTTTAGATATGTAAACGTTGTTGTATCCAAAAGGAAAATAAAAACCACTCATTCCAATTTTAGTTGAAATTCGCGAACTTATCCAGTTGTTCAATGTGCTTCCGGTGGCAGATTCAATGACTGTATCTAAAAGTGTATACGGACCATTGTGGTAAGCCCAGCGCGAATTTGCTGCAGCTAAAAATTCTAAACAACTGGGCAAAGTGCAATAAGGATCGGCAACTACATCATTCAAACCACTCGTCATTGTAAGCTGATTTTTGATGGTAATTGCATCTTCTTGAAGCGGTGTGCAACTTGTCCAAGCATTTCCTAAATAATCAGAAGTTGGGTCGTTGATATCTAAAAATCCTTCTTTTTGCGCTATTCCAACCGCATAAGCTGTAAGCGTTTTACCAGCCGAATTCCAAACATGAAAACTGTCAACAGTGAATGTTCCGAAATACTTTTCGAGCACAATTTTTCCGTCTTTTAAAAGAATAAATGCTTTTGAATTCGAGCTTTCAAGCCAATCATACATTACATCAATTGAATCTTGACACCAACCCAAGGTTGCAGGGTCTGTTGTTTGCCATGCTGAACCAACCAAAGGCGGAAAATAAGTTTGTGCTTTGGCAAAATTAAAAGCTGAACAAAATAGAAGTACGATTAAGTAATTTTTCATATTTCTAAAGATACAAAAACTTACAATAGGGTTGTATGATAAACAGATTTTAATTGTTCAACAGCAAAATCTATCTCTTTTTTTGTGGTGTATCGCGAAAAGGAAAAACGAATATTTGGCCGAGAATTGTCGGCGCCAATTCCTTCTAATACATGCGAACCTTTCGTTGCGCCTGACGTGCAGGCCGAACCGCCAGAACAAGCCACGCCTTTTAAATCCATTGTAAACAAAAGCATTCCAGATTTTTTTGTTGCGGGTAAACACACATTCAAAACGGTATACAAACTTTTTTCAGGATTTGTTTCACCATGGAAATAAACTTCCGGAAAATTTGCTTGCAACTGCAACATCATGTGATTTTTTAAACTCTGAACATGCGCGTGATGCGATTCCACATCTTCATATGCTAAATCCATAGCTTTTGCTAAACCAACAATTCCATACACATTTTCAGTTCCTCCGCGCAAGCCACGCTCTTGAGATCCTCCGTGAATGAGTACGTCTATTTTTATTTTCTTGTTTGCATACAAAAAACCAATTCCCTTCGGACCATGGAATTTGTGTGCCGCACAGGTTATAAAATCGATGTCTAAATCGTTTAAATCAAAGTTATAATGCCCCATTGTTTGAACAGTATCTGAATGAAAATAAGCAGCGTATTTTTTACACAACGCAGAAATTTCTTTCAAAGAAATAAGTGTTCCAATTTCATTGTTGGCATGCATCAACGAAACCAGTGTAGGTTTTCCGTCAGATAAATAAGTTTCCAATTCGTTTAAAGAAATGTTGCCTTTTTCGTCTAATTTTAACCAAACTGCTTCAATTTGTTTGTCTTTAGCTAAATGTTCTATTGTGTGGCCAACAGCGTGGTGCTCAATTGAGGACGAAATTATACGTTTCACGCCCAATGAATTAACTGCGGTATTTAATGCAATATTATCTGCTTCCGTTCCACCAGAGGTGAAAATGATTTCAGATGAAGCGCAATTTAAGTGTTTTGCTACAGATCTTCTTGCGGTTTCAATCAATGCTTTCACTTGTCTGCCATAGAAATGAGTTGAAGATGGATTTCCAAATTCGGCCTCAATTACCGGAATCATTGCTTGAGCAACCTCAGGTGAAAGCGGAGTGGTGGCAGCATTATCTAAATATACACGCATCATTTTTTTTGTGCAAAATTACGTTTTTTCTGAAGCTTTTGGGTATAAAATGAGTCTTGGGTTTGAAATCCTACGGAATAATATTAATGGAGGAATTGAAAATTTAAAAAAACAATCGCAAAGTACTTTTTTCAATTTTTCAACTAACTCGGGTTTTCTTCAATCCGAATCTCAAGTTCCTTGCGTTTTTCTCTCAAATAATCGAGCAAAGCTTCAATTCCTGTAGGAGAACTGTAGGCATCAAACAACACTTTTCTACTTCCGGCGCGTGTTTCAATAATTACGTATTCTGCACCCGCATCTGCACAATCCGGACAGCCAATAATGCTATCTAGTTCACTGAATTTACTTAAATCTATTCGTTTTACTAACGATTCAAACGCTGTTTTTTTAGTTTCATATTTCCAACTCAATGGTTTTGTTTGATTGATATCCCAACCGCGTTTCTCGTATTTCTGAGTTTTTTTTGTGTAAGTTTCTTCTTTAATGCAATAGCCACGACAATGACCAAACGAAGTGCCATGTGTTACACGAATTATATCAGTTTCATTGTTTTTTATTAATGAACAAGCGCTCAAAAAAAGAAAACTTAAAACAATAAAAATTTTGTATTTCAAGCTTTTACAATTTCCCATTGATAATTTTTATAATTCGATCTTATTTGAGTTCTAAAAGTGCAGCTTTTGTTCCAATTGTGCAAGTTATGTAATCGATTTCTCGCTTAGGTGAGCGAGCAGGCGAGTGACTTCTTCCGTAAAAAATAATCTGCAAATGCAATTTATTCCACAATTCCTTCGGAAACAATTTCTTCGCATCTTTTTCTGTTTCAACTACGTTTTTACCAGATGTTAAACCCCAACGAACAAGCAAACGATGAATGTGAGTATCGACAGGAAATGCAGGCACTCCAAATGCTTGCGCCATCACAACTGAAGCAGTTTTATGACCAACTCCAGGCATTTTTTCCAATTCTTCAAACGAAGCCGGAACTTCACCTTTGTGGTCGTTTATTATCATGTGCGAAAGATCGTAAATGGCTTGCGATTTCTTTGGTGAAAGTCCACACGGACGAATAATTGCCCTAATTTCCTCCACCGAAAGTAAAATCATTGCATGTGGCGTTCGTGCTTTTGAGAATAATTCAGGTGTAATTTTATTTACGCGTTCGTCTGTGCATTGGGCAGACAAGAGCACCGCAATCAGAAGCGTATACGCGTCAGAGTGATCAAGCGGAACTGGTGTTTCAGGATATAAATTCTCCAATTCTTCAATCACATATTTTGCTTTTTCCTGTTTTGTCATACTTTCTTACGTTCATTCAAAAGTACTCGTTTTTTTCTTGGATTTCATTTGGATTTAGTAATTGAAATTTGTGACCGACTCAGTTAAATTTAACTAAGAGTGAATCTCATTTAATAAATAGCTGCAAACTTCCCAGGATTCCCATCACGCATAATCTCATACGCCTTTTCAACAATATCGTCTATACTTGGCTTCGAGAAATAATCGCCATCTGTTCCGTAAGCCGGTCGGTGATCTTTTGCGCTTAAAGTCTCTGGTTTAGAATCCAAATGCAAATATCCGTTTTGTTTCACTAAAACTTGGTCTAAAATGAATGCTGTTGCTCCAGAACTTACATCTTCGTCAACAATCAATAGGCGATTAGTTTTTTCTAAAGATTTCGATATCATTCCGTTCAAATCAAAAGGCAACAAAGTTTGCACATCAATTAATTCAACAGAAATTCCGAGTTCAGCCAATTGTTTAGCTGCCACTTCACACAAATTGAATGTTGAACCGTAAGAAACCAAAGTTAAATCTGTTCCTTCTTGCAAAATTTCAGGAATTCCCAAAGGAATACAAAATTCACCAATATTTGTAGGCATTTTCTCCTTCGTACGGTATCCGTTCAATGGTTCAATAACCAATGCTGGTTCATCTGCTTTCATTAAGGTATTGTAGAAACCGGCCGCTTTTGTCATGTTGCGCGGAACGCACACATGAATTCCACGAACTGCATTCAAAATCATTCCCATAGGCGAACCTGAATGCCAGATTCCTTCCAAGCGGTGACCGCGAGTTGAAATAATGAGTGGCGCTTTTTGTCCGCCTTTTGTGCGGTATTGCAAAGTCGCTAAATCGTCAGACATAATTTGAATTGCATACAGTAAATAATCTAAATACTGAATTTCAGCAATTGGTCTTAAACCGCGCATTGCCATTCCAATTCCCTGACCAATAATGGAGCATTCGCGAATTCCAACATCTGAAACACGTAACGAACCAAACTGCTCTTGCATGCCTTCCAAACTTTGGTTTACACCACCAATTTTACCAGCATCTTCTCCGAAAATTAATGCTTCAGGATATTTTTGAAAGAGTTTTGTGAAATTATCTCGAAGAATAATTCGACCGTCTTCTTGAACTGCATCTGCAGCATACGTTGGCTCAACAAACGAAATTTTATCTATTGCTTGTTCAGAATTCGAATATAAGTAAGAGCTGTAACGATCTGCGTTTTGTTTTGTTTCTTGCTTTAACCACGAAATTAGCGCTGTTCTTTCTGAAGTTATTTCTCCTCGAGTTAAGCGAAGTATTTTGCGCGATGTATTGAAAATATCTTTTCGAATGGGATTCATTGTTCGCTGAAGTGCAGAAATCTCTGTTTCAATTTCGCTTTTAAAACTGCTTTTTTCAGCTAGTTTTGTTAGCATATCGCTTGCAGAGTCTAAATCTTTTTTCAAATCTGCTGTAAAAATTGCCCATGCTTCGCGTTTGTCTAAATTAACAGCGTTTTTGGCGTCACTTGAAATTTGGTTCAATTCTTCTTCACTTGCAATTGTTTCGCCATTTGCAGAAAAAGCTAAGATCCATTCTTTGAATTTTGCAATGCAATCAAATTCACCTTCCCATTTCAATCGTTCTTCGTCTTTGTAGCGCTCATGCGAACCAGAAGTTGAATGTCCTTGCGGTTGGTTTACTTCACGCACATGCACAAGTACAGGAATGTGTTGTTCGCGCGCTAGTGCTACTGCTTTTTCGTATGTTTCATATAAGTGAGCGTAATCCCATCCTTTAGTTGTGAAAATCTCGAACCCGTTGTGGTTTTCAGTTCGTTGCATACCGCTCAAAGCTTGAGAAATACTTCCTGTTGTTGTTTGGAATTCGCGTGGAACTGAGATTCCGTAGCCATCGTCCCAAACAGACATTACCATCGGAACTTGTAAAACTCCGGCAGCGTTTATTGCCTCCCAAAACGGACCTTCAGAGGTTGAAGCATCGCCAATAGTTCCGAATGCAACTTCGTTTCCGTTGTTGGTAAATTTTTTGAATTGTTCTAAATCTTTTAATGTTGGGTGATTTCTGAATACTTTCGAAGCTTGCGCCAAACCAAGTAATCGTGGCATTTGACCAGCGGTTGGAGAAATATCTGCGGATGAATTTTTTTGATTCATCAAATTTTTCCAGTTTCCATTTTCATCTAAATTTCGAGTAGAAAAATGCCCGCCCATTTGTCGACCAGCAGATTGAGGTTCAATTTTTTCGTCGGTGTGAGCATACAATCCGGAGAAATATTCCCTAACGTTTAACTGGCCAATTGCCATCATTAAAGTTTGATCACGGTAGTATCCTGAACGAAAGTCTCCGTTTTGAAATTGTTTTGCTAAAGCAATTTGTGCGAGCTCTTTTCCATCGCCAAAAATTCCGAATTTGGCTTTCCCAGTCAACACTTCTTTCCGACCAAGTAGAGATGTTTCGCGTGAAATACACGCCAATTTATAGTCGTCTAATACTTGTTGTTTGAACGTTTGAAAGTTCAGTTGAACTGCAGTTTCTTGGGATGTTTGAGTTGCCATCGCTTTTGTAAATTTGATTACAAATATAAGAAAAAAGTTCGCTGAATAATCGGCGAACTTCTTCTAATTTTACTTCTTTTTCAGATTGAAAATCAGTATGATTCAGAATATATTTGAAACGAATTGTCGCTATCGTCTTCTAGATAACCTTCTTTAGCTTCTGAATTTACGCGAACTTCTTGATTTCCGAACCAACATTTTTTTCCAGTCGGAATTTCTACGATAACCTCTACTCGTTGTTTGCGAATTGCATCATTTATCGGGAATGAATAATTGGGTTCTACCAGGGCTTTGTTTTGATTGATTTTAATTTTGTGTTCAATGTTTAGCGCTCTGTTTGAGGCAATTGTATTGCTAATTCCGAGCGAGCTAAATGCTTGTGTAATGTGGAATGCGCTGTCTTTACTTTGAATAAATTTAAACGAAATTCCAGATTCAATAAATCGGCCATTTTTCATTTCCAAGAAATCGATTCCGCCTTCGTCTGAAACTCTATGCGAGCGATAGAATGTAGGCAACAATTCAATTTTCAGCTCGTTGGAGTTGATATGGAAATTGTTTTTCTCAATTTCGCGGTATTTTGAAAAATCGCGTGAAGTTTGAACTCCACCAATAAATGCGATTGATGTTCCGATTATTCCTACTAAAATGCATGCAATAAGAGAATAGCGAAGTGTTTTGGTGTTGTTGTTTGTTAGCATTCGGGTTCCAATAATTAGCCAAAAGAAACCAATGCAATAGACTGCGATTATGCCACCAATCCAGATGAAATTCAGGTATCGTGGAATTCCTATTAGGTAACTTAAAAATTCATAGAGGGAAATGTAATATTCTTCTCCGTTTGCTGGAATTATGTCTAACATTCCGGTTGAAATGAGTGTTGTGAAAAGCAGGTAAATTAAAGATGCAGCGACTATAAAAATTCCGATTAGATTTTTTATTTTTCGCACAGCTGGGTTAACGCGAGAGCGCAATTCTTCTGCTTGATTACGTAGGCGTTTGTCTAGATTTTTCGTGTCTTTTTTAATGCGTTCACCTGCTTTTGTGAATTCATCTTTGATGGTTTCTACTGTTACTGGTTTACCTTGCATTTGTAAACGGTCTGCTGGCGATTTGATAGAAGGAAAAACAATCCATAAAACGAGGTACAAACCAAATCCAAAACCTACCAATAAGCTAAGAATAAAGATGATACGTATAAAAACAACGTCTATTTTAAAGTATTGAGCTAAACCAGAGCAAACTCCACCCAGAACACGGTTGTCTGTGTCGCGAAACAAGCGTTTTTGATTTGTTGCATCTGAATCTTTTGTTGATTCTTGCGCATTAGAATGAACTGTTTGTTCTTCCGTTTCAAAATTTTCAATTTCACCGAGCGATTCGATTGCTAATTTAACATCAATTTCTTCCACAACTACGCGGGAATTTTGGAGGTAACTTTGAAACAATTCAGCAAAGCGAAACTCAATATCTTCAATTATTTCTTCTTTTCCTTGTTCGTTTTGAAAGGCAATTGCCAAGCGATCTAAATACGATTTAAGCAAAGCGAAGGCATCTTCTTCAATGGTAAATAATTGTTTTCCGATGTGTATGGATAATGTCTTTTTCATGGTTTAATTTTTTGAAGTTAATGAGTCAACAGCGCTTTGTAATTCGTTCCAAGTTTGCTGAAGGGTTGTTAGTGTGTTTATTCCTGAATGGGTTATGGAATAGTATTTTCTAGGCGGACCTCCAGTAGATTCTTCCCAACGATAGGTGAGGAGTTCCATGTTTTTTAAGCGGGTAAGTAAAGGATAAAGAGTTCCTTCTACCACAATGAGTTTTGCGTTCTTGAGTTTTTCTAGAACTTCGGAAGGATAGGCTTCTTTGGCTTGTAGAATGCTCAAAATACAGAATTCCAGAATTCCTTTTCGCATTTGCGCTTGTGTGTTTTCTATGTTCATCTTTCAATGTTTGTATGGCACAAATATAGGTGAAAGATTGTACTATGCAAAACATAGTAGTAAATTTAACTTTTATTAAGGGATTTTTTTTAAATTGAAGCGATACTTATCTTTTGTAAGATAAATTTGATTACTTATAAAATAGCTGTTACTTGGAAATTAGTTTGAGTTAAGGATATTTTCAGATTTAAAGTGACTAGTTTAAATTCTCTTGATTCAATAATTGCTCAATTTTTCAAAAACAAGTCAATGCTTTTTATTAACTGGTCAATATTTTGCACATCAATTGATTTGTAGAAAACACATTTGTTTTGTTTGATTATTAGGACACTTCCATTAGCGTTTAGTAAGCCGTATTTCGCAAGAGATATTCTTTTGATATTTATGAAAGTACCATTTATTTTGTAGGTTGTGTTTTTACCAGTTGGAATGATATTAATAGTTTTTTTATTTCTAAAATGAATTAAAAAACTATTGATTTCTTGTTCACAAGGATTACATTCTGAAGGGTTTAATATAAAGACTAAAAATTTGTTAGAATTTTTCTTGAGTTTAGTAGAAAGGTGAATTTTATAAAAATTATTAGCCAAATCAGGCACATTTTTCTCATTTTCAATACATGAAAACAAAAGAAGTCCAAGTAGGTATAAATAAAGTTTCATTTTTTTGAATGCTTTACACTTAGAAAACTGTATACAGTTTGTTCTTTTTCGTATTTGTATAAATCAGGTAAACAAATCTCAATTCCATTATAAGTAGGAATCAATTGAAAAGCTTGCATGCGTTTAATTGGCAATATTACTTCATCTAAAAGATTAAAGTTTTCATCTAGTATCATTAAAATACATTTTTTATCATAGCTAGTATTTAATAAACCATTGTCATTGTATTTAGTCATTGCTGGATGAAATACACGATAATAACTTGTCGTATATGGATTATAATAAAGTGGATCATAAAGAGGGGATTCTATAAAGTGTTGCATTTTTAAACTTTTTGCATCCTGTCCATTTTTAGGAAAATTAAACATCTCAAAAGGAACAGTATCGAAATTGCTTTTCACAAGAATTTCTTTTTCCTTTTTGTTGAGCGTATTGATAATTGTAATTTTTCCATTAACACTTTCACTTGTAATTATTGAGTCCCCAATAAATAAATCATAAATGTTACTTGCCAGTCCAAACCAAGAATTTTCAACATATTGAGGTTGTTTGCCAAATAATTTCATTTGATCAGTATATACATTGTACTTGCAGAAAATTGGAAACCCAGAACTTTTACTTGAATACTTCCCTTTTCTATTATCGAAACCCCTCATTATTCTAAAATAAAAAACGCTGTCGTTAATATTTATATGCATTCCGCTTCCAGGTTTGTATTGTTCAATGTCTAGACCTAATTTGTAGAGTGACGAGTCCTGTTTAATGTTCTTAATAAGAAAAGGGCTTGGAATTTTATTTTTGCTAAAACACATTAAGTTACCATCTCTAGTTAATGTGAAATAATTGTCTTTTGTTTCTTTCGAATAAAATTTAGTACAGTCTGTTTTCAGTATTAATTCATTGAATTCATTGGTGAAAGGCTTAAAGATTTTTAATTTATGTTCTCCGCAATAATTATAAATAATACTAATAGTGGAATCAAAAAAATGAAGATCTATTCCTCCTGTTGTTTTCCCTGTCATATCTGTTGAGTAAACATGATAAGTAGTATCAAATTCATACTTTAAATTGCTTGCTGGGACTCTACTCACATTCATGCTGTTTCTGCATGAAATTAGCGAAATGATAAGAAAAATAGAAAAAAAACAGATCTTCATTTTAGTTTAATTTAAGATGAACAACCACAATTAATGCAAGGCGCGCATGCAGAAGTTTTAATACAATCCCAGTCTTTTGAATTAGTTTCAACGCATTCTAAATTACAATCTGAGTTTTCTAAAACACAACCTTGACTTTTATATCTTTTACCTCCAATTTTTTCATTAGACATTTCTAATTTCAAGTAATTTTTCCAATTATCTTTTTCTGCAAATGGAATTACGTAGCCATTTGGTGTAATCCAATGTGCTTCATGGTTGTTGTTTTGAACTCGATTGGTTTGATCTTTCTTACAAGAAACAATCGCTACAGCTATTATTAGAGTAGCAAAAAACATTAATTTTTTCATGATATTAATTTTAAATTCTCACAAATATACGACAAAATTGTCACAATTAAGAAATTTGATTTACGAATTTTTGTATGTGTCAAATAATGAAGATTCATTAATATTAAAAACTATAGGATCTAATATTCGAAGAATAAGAGTTTCTATTGGTTTAAGTCAATCTCAACTTGCATTTGAAGCAAACACAACAATCAGGCAAATTCAACGTATCGAAAAAGGCACATCTAATGCGGGTATATTATTTTATATTCTAATTGCAGAAGTTTTACAAGTAGACCTAAATACACTATCTGATTTTCGAGTTTCAAAACTTTAAAGATCAAATTAAAAGTAAGTCAATCATTTTTTGAATAAAAAAATCCTGCCATTTCTGACAGGATTTCCTTATTTTAAAAATTCAGAGATTTATTCTCCGTCTTCCATTTTTTGTTTCAATGCAGCCAATGCGTCGAAATCTCCTAATGTAGATTTCTCGTTACCTTGATTGATTGCTTTAACAGCTTGTGAAGTTGCAGATCCACCACCTTTTTCAGCAGTTTTCTTTCCACCACCAGCATTGCTGCTAGTAGCTTTAACTGGCTTCTCGTCTGTACCTTCTTCGAACATACGTGTATGAGAAACAACAATTTTCTTCATTTCTTTGTTAAACTCAATTACTTTGAAATCAAGTGTATCTTCCACTTTCGCGTTAGATCCGTCTTCTCTACGTAAGTGTTTAGAAGGACAAATTCCTTCAACACCGTATGGTAAAGCAACGATTCCTGCTTTGTCTTTCGTTTCAATGATTGTTCCTTGGTGAATTGAACCTTCTCCGAAGATAGTTTCAAATACATCCCATGGGTTTTCTTCCATTTGTTTGTGTCCTAATGAAATACGACGGTTTTCACGATCTATTTCCAAAACAACAACTTGCATTTCGTCGCCTACTTTGCAGAACTCAGATGGATGCTTGATTTTTTTCTGCCAAGAAAGGTCAGAAATGTGAATCAATCCGTCTACACCTTCTTCTAATTCAACGAATACTCCGAAGTTAGTGAAATTGCGAACTTATGCATTGTGTTTCGTTCCAGCAGCAAATTTAGCTTCAATTGCAGACCATGGATCTGGCATTAATTGTTTGATACCCAACGACAT
>JANNWW010000058.1:0-11900 GCA_031409255.1 Crocinitomicaceae bacterium | reverse complement strand
TTCTTGCAACGAAACTTCTTGTTCATCAAAAGTGACGCGTGCAACTTCAACATGACCAGTTGTTCCCGTACAAATATCTTTGTAAGTTGGTTTCGGATGATGACCATTCGAATAACCCGATTTAACAGATATAACTCCTTTTAATTCTTTGTAGCAGGCCTCAATGCACCAAAAACAGCCGGCACCTAATGTAATTTCTTGCATCTTTTATTTTGTTTTTTCGAATGAAAGCGATACGGAATTTATGCAATAACGCAAACCAGTTGGTTGAGGTCCGTCGTCAAAAACATGACCTAAATGTGCGTCACATCGGGAACAAGTTACTTCATCGCGCGACATTCCGTGAGAATTATCTGTTCCCGTAGCCACATTTCCTTTTTTAATTACTTCAAAAAATGAAGGCCAACCAGTTCCAGATTCAAACTTATGCTTACTGGCAAAAAGTGCTAAATCACAACAAATACATTTGTAGATTCCTTTTTCATGATTGTCCCAATATTGACCAGTGAATGCACGTTCCGTTCCTTTTTCTCGCGTCACATAATAGGCTTCTTCAGAAAGTTGTTTCTTCCATTCTTCAGCTAGTTTAACAACTTTCGTACTGTCGTCATTAACGATTTTCTCATTGGAAGTTATTTCACTTGCATTTTCTATCGTGTTCGAACACGAAAAATAAAGTAAACCGCTTAAGGCCAAAATGGGAATATAAAATAGTGATTTCATTTTTTTTTATTGAAAATTAATACAAACTTCTAACATTGAATTTGTTTTCAGTTTTTTTAACAAATTAACAGCTTGTTTTAAGTAACTTCGTGAAAAATAATAAAATGAAACAAGTTTTACTTTTCTCTTTGCTTTTAGTGTTAACCGCATGTGGAAAACCCGATAAAGAAGCTATTTTAGGTAACTGGAAATTCCAAGATATGTATCAAGATGGAAAACTGGTTTCAACAATCGATAAATCAAAGCAAACTATTTTAATTGATAGTATTATTGATCTTCAAGGTGAAATGATGGCGCAACAAGGTGTTACAGAAGATTTCATGCGAAAACAAATAAAAATGGGTTTTGAGCAAGTAGAGAAAGTAACCTTTGTGATAGATTCTAAATCTTTAAAATTCACTGTTCCCGAGCAAAAAGAAAAAGTTTCAATTGATAGCTATAAGTTAAATGAAGAAACGAAGAAAATAATTTTCGAAAATGAAAAAGACCCTTTTTTCTCTGGAAATCTTAGTTATGAATTTGTAAACGATTTATTAATATTGAAATCAACAAAAGAGAAAATGATATTAAAAAGAAAGAATTAAATTTCTTTTGAATAGTTATTCAAACCGCTGGTAAAAGCCATCTTTAAAAGGAGTCCACAAACACGCTTTTTGCTTTGCTGCTTTTAGATTTGAATTTGTCCAAGAATTGCAAGTATACAAAAGCGAGTAAGCATGACTTGAATCAAAAAAGAAATCAAATTTCGAATACGGATGTTTTTTTATTTGACTAACTTTTCTATTTCTTGATAAAAATTCACCTTTCAAATGACCAATTAAACTCAGGTATTCAGCTTCAGAAACCTGTAAACAAATAAGGTCTTTTTCACCTTTTTTTGGTTCATTTCTTTGAACAATTCGAATTGCACCGGTTCCCATTCCAAAAAATGCTTTGAATGCTGTTCCGAATGTTAAATCGCTCCATTGTTTTGTCTTCAGGAAGAAATTCTTATCGCCCCAACCAATAGAAATATATGTTTTGGTAGAATCTTGCGCAAAATCTTTTTTCAGATTCAGGTATTTATTCCACGAAAAATGTTCGTTTTCAATGGGCACAATTACATCAGAATGAACTTCACTTGATGAAATAAAAATGGAGATATTTTTTGGTAGATTATCGCGCTCTGGTGTAATAGGTATGCGCGAAAGTGTCCAGTAAACAATGAAATAAATACAAATAGAGAAGAAAAACAACTCGAAGAATCGACCAACATATTTCCCAACAGTTTTCAATAATTGCATTGCACTAATTTTTTACCGAAAATACTAATCTTTCATTTAGAAGTAACTTTTTTTTAAAAGAATAGTCTCAATGAAACATTTTTTTAATTTAGAATTTAAATCAAGAAGTCCCGCTATTTAAGTGTGATTTTTTTATTTCACTCTAAATAATATCAAATGTTTAGATTTTTAAAAGGCGTTATTTTTCAATTTTCTCAAAAGAAGAAACAAGTCCTTTTATGAGTGCAGAACTAAAACCATTGTGTTCCATTTCATTTAAACCAACAATTGTACACCCTTTTGGAGTGGTTACTTTATCAATTTCGTGTTCCGGATGCATGTTTCTTTTTATGAGTAATTCAGCTGCTCCTTTAACTGTGTTTTTCACAATAAAATTTGCTGTTTTAGCGTCAAAACCAATTTCAATTCCGCCTTGAATCATTGCGCGCATATACCTAAGTGCATACGCAATTCCGCAAGCTCCCAGAATTGTTGCGGCATCCATTAGATCTTCATCTATGACAAGTGTTTCGCCAACAGAATTAAATAAATCAGTTACAATTTGTGTGGTTTTTTTGTTTTTTACACGTGTCGAAATACACGTTAACGACATAGAAACTTCTGCCGCCGTGTTTGGCATTGCACGATATAACTTTACGGGTAGTTTTAAGGTGTTTTCAATTTCGTCTAATCCAATACTAGATGCCAAAGAAATAACAATGTGCCGCTTTGGGTCTATTACTTCTCGAATTTCATTTAGAACCTCCAAAATGGTATATGGTTTTAAGGCCAAAATAATAATATCCGAATTTTTAACTGCAAATTTATTGTCAGCCGTAATTGTGATTCCTTTTTCGGATAAATGAGAAATGCTTTCCAGATTTCTTCGAGTTAGAATAATGTCTTTACTTGGAATTGACTTTTTGTCGAGTAAGCCGTTCAAAATTGATAAACCTAAGTTTCCACAACCAATAATTGCGATTTTATTTTTCAACATTTCTTTGCAATCTTTTACTATATTTTATAAAACTACTAATTCTTGAAAAATAATCAGATTCAACTAACTAGAAGTATTTATAATCTAACTTAGGTTAATATGTAAATGAACTCAGAAAGTAAAGTTTTCATTAACTTCGCAATTCAATTTATTTTTAAAAACAGTATGGAAACCCCAAAAATGTACGAGCCCCGCTCGGCGGAAGAACGATGGTATAACCATTGGATGGAAAAACGCTACTTTCACTCTGAACCAGATGACAGAGAGCCGTTTACTGTCGTCATTCCTCCGCCCAACGTTACGGGTGTCTTACACATGGGGCATATGCTCAACAATACTATTCAAGATGTGCTTGTTCGAAAAGCACGCATGGAAGGTAAAAACGCTTGCTGGGTTCCGGGCACAGATCATGCATCCATTGCTACTGAAGCAAAAGTTGTACAAAAATTACGCGCCGAAGGAATCAAAAAATCGGATCTTTCACGAGACGAGTTTTTGTCGCATGCCTTCGATTGGAAAGAAAAATATGGAGGCGTAATTCTTCAACAATTGCGTAAATTGGGTTGCTCTTGCGATTGGGATCGAACAGATTTCACCATGAATCCAGATTATTCTGAGTCGGTTATTGACGTGTTTATTGATCTCCACAAAAAAGGAAAAATTTACCGCGGAGTTCGCATGATTAACTGGGATCCCGAAGCTTTAACCGCACTCTCAGACGAAGAAGTAATTTACAAAGAAGTTAATTCTAAATTATACAACGTTCGCTATAAAATTTCGGGTTCTGATGATCAATGGCTCACAATTGCAACTACACGTCCGGAAACCATTTTGGGCGACTCTGCAATATGTGTTCACCCAGATGATGAGCGCTACAAGCATTTACACGGAAAAAAAGCAATCGTTCCTATTGCAAACCGCGAGGTTCCAATTATATGTGACGAATATGTTGAAATGGATTTTGGAACAGGATGTTTGAAAGTTACACCCGCGCATGATGTGAACGATTACGAATTGGGAAAAAAACACAATTTAGAAACGATAGATATTTTTCATTCAAACGGAACTTTGAACGAACTTGGGTTGCATTATGCAGGAAAAGATCGTTTTGATGTGCGCAAAGAAATTGCTTCTGAATTGCATGCAAAAGGATATTTAGTGAAAACAGAAGACCACATCAATAAAGTAGGCTATTCTGAACGAACAGATTCAGTTATTGAGCCACGCCTTTCTTTGCAATGGTTTGTTTCTATGAAAGAATTGGCGCAACCCGCGTTGGAAAATGTAATGAACGGAAACATATCGTTTCACCCAGATAAATTCAAAAACACCTATCGCCATTGGATGGAGAACGTGAAAGATTGGTGTATTTCGCGTCAACTTTGGTGGGGTCACCGAATTCCGGCTTGGTATTTTGGTGAAGGTTCGGAAGATTTCGTAATTGCGAAAACGAAAGACGAAGCCATAAGTTTAGCAAGTCAAAAAGCTGGAAGATCAATTTCTGAAAACGAATTGAAACAAGACGAAGATGTTTTAGACACTTGGTTTTCTTCTTGGCTATGGCCAATTTCGGTGTTCAAAGGTTTAACTGAACCCGAAAACAAGGAGATAAAGTATTATTATCCAACAAATGATTTGGTTACTGCTCCTGAAATTATGTTCTTTTGGGTGGCACGAATGATTATTGCTGGCTACGAATATTTGGGCGAATTGCCTTTCAAAAATGTGTATTTCACCGGAATCGTTCGAGATAAATTAGGTCGAAAAATGTCTAAATCCTTGGGTAATTCTCCTGATCCGATTGAGTTAATTGAGAAATATGGTGCAGATGGTGTTCGTTTAGGAATTTTGATTTCTTCTCCGGCTGGAAATGATTTGCCCTTTGATTCAAGTCAGTGTGAACAAGGAAGAAACTTTACGAATAAAATTTGGAATGCTTCGCGCTTAGTTTTGGGTTGGGAAGTGAAAGATATTCCGCAACCAATTGCATCTATAAAAGCAATAGAATGGTTTAACGCGAAGTTCAATCAAGAATTGGAAACAATTAATGAGCTTATGACGAAGTTTAAGATTTCGGAAGCATTAATGGCGATCTACAAATTAGTTTGGGACGATTTCTGTTCTTGGTATTTGGAAATGATTAAACCCGGTTATCAACAACCAATTGATGCAGCAACATTAGAACAAACTACTGTTTTCTTTGAGAAATTATTGTGTTTATTGCAACCATTCACACCTTTTATTGCTGAGGAATTGTGGCACGTTCTTCGTGAACGAACAGATGGCGACGATATTATTATTGCTAAATGGCCATCTGTTGAAAAGCTTAACACTTCTGTTTTGAAGAGTTTTAGTTCTGCTGAAGAAGTAATTATTAATATTCGCAACATTCGCAAACAAGGAAATATTGCCAATAAAGTGAAATTGGAAATGCATATCAAGAAGAACAACGAAATAGATTCTTCATTTGATGCTGTGATTGTTAAAATGGGAAATTTATCGCAATTGGAATACGTGAATGAAAAAGTTCTAAATGCAAATTCATTTTTAGTGAACTCTAACGAATATTTCATTCCTTTTGGTGATGTAATAGACGTTGTTGCAGAAAAAGCGAAAATTGAAGAAGAATTGAATTATACGAAAGGCTTCTTGAAATCTGTTCAAGGTAAATTGTTAAATGAAAAATTTGTTGCTGGCGCACCAGAGCAAGTGTTGGCAAACGAACGACAAAAAGAGGCAGACGCTTTGCAAAAAGTAGCTGTTTTAGAAGAGAAGTTGGCTTCTTTGAAATAATCAAAAGGTATAAAAATGAAAAAAAGGCTGAATTTATTGATTCAGCCTTTCTTGTTATAACACCTAAAATTTACTTGAAGGATTATTTTTTCTCTAGTTCAATAACTACTTTTTTACCTGCGTTTGCCAAGGTGGTTGAACTTTCAAATTTCATTGTTTTTTTCTTATGCTCTGTTACTTCGTAGACACCGCTAAAATTCTGACATTGAACAACCGCTTCGTCTTGAGAATGTTCACCTGAAGTTTCAGATTGATTTGAGATTTCGAATTTTTGTCCTTTTTCTCTAAATTGCCAAATGAATTTGCTGATACCACCTTCTTCATTTTTCCACTCACTAAGACATGAAGCTTCATAGGCATCACATTCGCTCACATTCCAAGAAGGTAGTTCGTCTTGACTCACTCCGTCTACTGTCAAAACTTTTACAGTCCACTCACCACCGTCTAAACGATTGGTATTACTTTTCGTTTTATTACATGCAGAAAATGCTAGCATAAAAACAAAGGAGATACTTGATATTATTATTAATTTTTTATTGGTCAGTTTTTTTATTGAATTTTAGTTATGAAATTCACACTTATATCTGTATTTCCAGGAGTGCAGCTGCCGGTTTTAATTCCTGGTTGATGTCTAAGTTCAATTTGTATTGTTCCATTTCCAGCAGCAGTTGTTTTCCACTTTGATTGTAAACCAATTGGTAAGCTATTTGCATCCAAATCTGTTTTGATTACTGTTGCACTATTTCCAATTGGACTGAAACAAAATAAGTGATCAACTCCCTCTTCCAAAACTTCATTAGAAATTGTATCAGCTGGGGAAACCGTTTGATTTAATAGCAAAATGCTTGTAATCCAAGTTTTATTTGGAGCAAGTTTAATGGTGTCAAAAATGTCGTAACTTAATCCACCATCACCATCAGGATCACGGAAAGTTGCATATCTAACATCAGATACGTTTGCTGAATCGATAAATATCAATGTCATTGTTGTAATTACCTCTGGTTCGTTTTGAACTGTAGGTGGAACAGTGACTAAATCATCATCTTTTTTACAGGCAACCAGTGTTAAACCTGTTATTAATGCATAAAACATTAATTTGTTTGATTGTTTTTTCATTTTACTTATTTATTTATTTATTTATTGTTTTTAAATTGAATATTCAAGGGCACTTTTAATCTAAAGGAGATATTTCTTCCCATTGCATCTGTGAAATATCTAAATCTATCGAGGAAGTCTCTGTAGGAGGTGTTGAGCAAATTGAAAACACTAATTCCAAATTCCAAATTTTGATTTTTAACTTGAAAAGAAACGGAAGCGTGCAAGTTTACTAAGAAATATGCTGGTGGCGGGGCTACAAAATCACTATTCTCTGGAACTCTCCATTGTTTTGTAACATAAAGAAAAGAGGTAGAGAGATAAGAAGATTTTATTTTTTTAAATTTCGTGAATCGATAAGTTAATTCCGTTTCATATCTATCGGAAGGCATCAATATTAGCCAATTATTTTCGCGCTTGTTCCAAGCTCTTAAAATGGAAGCTTTTCCAGTAATTTCTAATGCTGTGCTTAATTTGTAGAGCATAGACGCATCAAAACCTCTCAATATGGCATCTGTTTGTGTGTAATAAAAAGCGGGGAAAGTACCATGAATTGTTACAACAGGAGCGGAGCCAGGCTGACGATAAATGAAGTTGTTGATATAATGTACATACGGAGAAATCTCTATATTCAATTTTTTTGTTGGTGTATATCTAAGCGAAAATATAGCATTATAGGTTTGTTCCAATTTTAAAGTATTGTCGCCATATTCAATTGCCGCAGCTCCATGGTGTAAGCCGAAACTATATAATTCATTTACAGAAGGAGAACGCCATGCTGTTCCTAAATTTAAACTTAAATTCAAAGTTGAATCCTTGTGATAAATTACACCGAAATTACCGCTTGTGTTCTGGAAAATGTGAATTGGATAGATCAATTGATAAGTTGCAGCACCAACGTATTGGTACTTAAAAATTTGCATCCATTTGTAATCATATCGAATACCACCTTCCAGTTCAATTTTATTTTTTTTCCAGCGCTCAATCCAAAACATTCCACCACTGTAGTTTCTGAAATTTGGAATTAAGGCTCTTCCTTCGTAGGTATTACCTTGAATAATGCCGCTTAAACCAATGCTACCAGTAAGACGTTTAATTTGTTTATGTTCCCAAATAATATCTGTAGTATGCGATGTGATTTCAAACTTAAGATCAGGTCTGTTTAAGGCTTTCAAAGAATCGTTCAAAGGTGTATGTTTATCGTATTCATACCTCAAATTATATTGGCGTGCATAGATAATCGAAATCTTTCCTAAATCTCCGGTATTGATAAAAGATTTAACTTTAAACAATTCGTGCTCAATTCGTTGGTTTGGGCGACCAATTTTATAAGTAAATTCTCCTGTTTCAAGCGGAACTGGACTTTCAAAAGCTTTATATAAGTCAGTTAAATTGCCAATATGTGATGCGCCAAATATGCCAAGCGTGGAGTTAAACTGACTGTAAAAAACTTCAACTCCATATTTTTCTTTTTTCCAATCTAAGCAATATGAAAAATTTGATTCTTTGAGTCCCGTATTTATCATTATGTAATTTGGGGTTGAGGTGGAACCGCTTTGTTTCATTGTACCTTGTACTCTCCATGAAAAAGACTTTAGTCTATTGAAATTTCCTTCTAAGTATGCAGATGCAGTTCCAGCCCTTCCATTCGTCATTCCAACAAGATTTAATTCTCCTGAAATTCCTGCACTATCTTTCATTGGTTTGGTTTCTACTAATACTACTCCTGCAATAGCATCGGAACCATATCTAACACTATTTGCCCCTTTAACAACAAATAGTCTATTTGCAATAAATGGATCTAATTCCGGAGCATGCTCAATTCCCCACTGCTGTCCTTCCAAACGAATTCCATTATTGAGAATTAAGATTCTATTACTATGCATTCCATGAATAATAGGTTTTGAAATGGAATTCCCTGTGTTCAATGAATTAACTCCTGTAGCAGATTTAAGGGCATCTCCCAAAGACAAACCTTTAGTTTGATCGAGTTTCTCAGCTGTTATTTCTTCTTTTACTTGCGTGTTTTGGTCTTTAATTCTTTGAGCATTAACTTCAATCTGATTTATTAAGAATTCAGGGTGATGCTCTGGGTAAAAATTTACGATTGTATTTCCTATAATTGTTATCTTTTTTTCAATTTGTTGGCAATCAAAATGAGAAATTTTCAAAATATAGTTACCATCGCAAATACTATCGAATTGATAAAAACCATTTTTATCTGTTAAAGAATTTTTTTTTAACTCAGTAATGTAAACAGTAGCAAACTCAAGAGGGCTTTTGTCATGTTCATCAATTACTTTTCCAGATAAACTACTTTTACAGGTATCACTTTGCGCCTGAATATTATTCAGTGAAAGTATTAAAAATAATAAAAGAAGTATCTTATTATTCATTTAAATTAAAATTAATAAGAAACAGTTTTTAAACACCCTTAATGCAATCATGTTGCAAATATATTTAAAAGCAACAAAGTTGCAATAGAAATAACGGTCTTTTTTTAAAAATTTTACGTTTTAAGGCACTTTAACTAAGCGAATAACTTGAGAAATTTTATCAGAACTGATTGCGGCAAAATAGCATCCGCTTTCAAATGCACTCAAATCAATTTCAAAAGTTGTTGAACTCGGATTTATTTTCGACACAATTCTTCCTTTTTCATCGTAAACAAGAACTTCATCAATAATCGAACTGGAAGTAATGTAGCTTGTTCCGTTTGTTGGATTTGGCGATGCCGTTAAGTCAATCTTGTTTAAATCATCTATACCAGCGCAAGATTCTACTGAGAAAACTTGCACATCTTGATTTGAGCAACCTTCTGGCGAAGTGAACTCGTAGGTAATAATATGCAAACCTAGTCCTGCATCTGCGGAAGTAAAGAATCCGGTGCTAACACCAGGTCCGGAGTAAACACCACCAGCAGGTGAAGCCATGTCTAGAAAAACAGGTGGATCTAGCGGACAAGTGGCATCAACAAAGGGGAATTCAACATTTGGCATTGAATTAACAACAACATTTGCTGTATCTGAAGTAGCTGTGCACCCAAATGCATTTGTTGCTGTAGCAAAGTATTCTCCTGCAACTGTCACATTAATTACTTGTGTTGAATCGCCATTCGACCATGCAAAAGGATCTGCACTTACTGTAAACAACGACACATCTTCTCCTTCACAAAAGGTAGTGTTTCCTCCAATAACCAAACTAGGTTCATTAGGACTCGGATTAATTGTTATTGGAATTATATTCGAGTTGACAGACAAACATCCAGAAATTACTTGAACAGCTGAATACAATCCGGTTGTGGAAACGTTAATAGATGTTGCCGTTACGTTTGTTGACCAAAGTACGTTACTGATTGAAGATGTGAGTTCTACATCTTCTCCGTCGCATATTGTTGTTGCTCCGCTTGCAGATATTACTGGTGCATTAGGTGTTGGAACAACTGTAATTGTAACCGGATTTGAAGTGCTGGAACACCCATTTGCATTACTAACAGTAACTGTATGGGTTCCGCTTATATTTGTAGAAATGGTATTGCTTGTTTGAGAGTTCGACCAAGTGTTATTAATTGGACTAGACGAACTTAAATTCACTGAACTTCCCTGACAAATAGTTGTTGGTCCAGAAACTGCTATTGTTGGTATTACAGGATTGGCATTAACTGTAACAGTGATTGAATTTGAATTCGGAGAAACACATCCATTCGCATTTGTAAAATAAGTAGAATAGATGTTTGAAGTTGTTGCAATAAGCGTTGAATTAGATGTTCCATTCGACCATGTGTTTCCGAAAGCTTCAGACGAACTTAGCACAACAGAACCCCCAGAACAGAAAGTAGTTGAACTCGCCGCTGAAATTATTGGAGCACTTGGATTTGGATTCACTACAACATTAATCGATGTTGAATTTGATGATGAACAACCTGAACCATTTGTAACAAACACGAAGTAAGTTCCTGATGTAGACACATTTATTGCCTGACTTGTTGCCGTTGTTGACCAGTTGTTATTGTTTGAAGAACTTGAAGTTAATGTTACACTTCCTCCAGCACAAAAAGTTGTTGGACCAGAAGCTGTTATTGTAGGAATTGGTGGACTAGCTAAAATTGAAACATTACACGCTGCTGAAGACGAAGACTGACAACCATTTGCGTCTATGGCAGATAAAGTATAAGTTCCAGGAGTATTAACGGTTATAGATGGTGTGGTTTGTGAGTTAGACCAAGAATTATTAATTGATGAAGACGAATTCAAAACTATTGAGCCGCCTGGACAGAAAAAAGCAGTTGTTCCGTTCAAAATTGTTGGACTTGGTGGAAGTGAGTTTACTGTCACAGAAATACTATTAGATAACAAAGAACAACCAGCAGCATTTGTGACAATTACTGTATAATTTCCAGATTGAGTTGCAGAATAAGTTAGTGCATTTGCGCCCACAATAATTCCTCCGTTTAACTTCCATTGATATAACAATCCTGCACCTGTGTTAGCCGTTAAAAGTACAGTTCCACCAGAACAGAAAGTGGTTGCAGAACCTGCACTTATTGTTGCAGTTGGCAAAGCATTAACAATTAATGTTGTTGGAGCAGAAGTTGCTGAACAGCTATTCGTATTTGTAATTTGAACCGAATAGTTTCCGGAAGTTGAAGCAATAAGTGTAGAATTTATTCCGCCAAAAACAGCAGAACCATTTAAAAACCATTGATACAACAAACCTGGTCCGGTTGGAGCAGTAAAAGTTTGAACTCCGCCGTTGCAAATACTTACAGAACCTGTCGGACTAATTGTTGCACTTGGTAAAGCATTTACAGTTACAGTTGTTGATGAAGAAGTAGAAGAACAATTACTTAAATTCGTAACTATTACCGTATAGTTTCCTGCAGTAGTTGCGGTGTAAGAATTCAATGTTGCTCCTGAAATATTCGAACCATTCAATTGCCATTGGTAACTTAAACCAGCTCCCGAGTTTGCATTCAGAACAACTGAACCGCCAACGCAGAATGTTGTGCTAGTTGCAGGTGTAATTGTTGC
>JANNWW010000057.1:0-10758 GCA_031409255.1 Crocinitomicaceae bacterium | reverse complement strand
GGATCAAAACGTTCCAAATCCATTCGCAGAACAAACAGTAATCAATTTCTCGATTCCTGAAACAGTGAAAAAAGCACAAATTCATTTCTACAACCAAGAAGGCAGAATTATCCAAACGGTTGATGTTCTTGAAAGAGGTTTAGGAAGCGTTACAGTTTTCGGAGCTGATTTAAGTTCGGGTGTTTACACTTACACGTTAGTTGCCGACGGACAAATTGTTGCAACAAAGAAAATGATGAAATTGTAAAACATACACATTTTTTTTAATGAACTAAACTTCTTTTCGAGCAATCGGAGGGGAGTTTTTGATTTCTAAATGCTCATTACACAATAAAGCGGCATATTTTCTAACCAATCTTCTTTTCGGTATTTGTTCATAGAAGTTCGAATTGCGTTTTTATTTTCAAAATTCTCAACAAATACCTTTAAGCTTTTTGCTTTTAAGTTTTCTTCTGCTTTTACTTCAATCGGTATAATTTCTTGCTCTTTTTGAATAATAAAATCGAGTTCGGCTGTTGCATTTTCGGCAGTCCAATAAAACAATTCATAGTTTAACTTTAATTCCTGACACACAAATTGTTCGGTTAACGCGCCTTTGAATTCGATTAAAATTTGGTTTTTATTTAGTAAAATTTGTTCACTCACATTTGCCATAGCATTTAACAAACCAATATCTAACAAATACAATTTAAAAACATCATAATCGACGTATGTTTTTAACGGAATGACGGGTTTCTTGACCTTCATGCATTTATGTAGCATTCCGGCATTTGTTAACCAATTTATGGCAGCTTCAAATTCTTTTGCTCTTGCTCCTTTTTTTATTTGACCATAAATAAATTTTTTATTTTCTTTTGGTAGCTGACCTAAAATAGATTGCCATACGAGTCTAATTTTTGGAACAATTTCTATAGGCGCATATTTGGCAAAATCGTTTTCATAACCTAAAAGCAGGTTGTTTTGAATGATTCTTAGTTGTTCAAAATTTTTAGTTTCCAAATACGTATTTACAACCTCTGGCATACCACCAATAAAATAATACAAACGCAAATAATAAATTAGTTTTTCGTGAAAAGGGTCAATTACATTCCAATTTTTATTTTTTAAAGCAGTATTTAAAGCCGTTTCGTTACTATTTATTAAAAATTCTTCGAAACTTAATGGATACAAGTTTAAAAAATCGACTTTACCAACAGGAAACGTATTATTTTTTTGCAAAGAAACACCCAATAACGAACCAGCAGCTAAAACAAAATATTCAGGTGCATTTTCATTAAAGTATTTTAAAGCGGTTAGCCCTTTTTCTGCTTCCTGAATTTCATCTAAAATGATTAATGTGGTTTGTGGTTGGATGGAAATACCTGTTTCAATTTCAAAAACAGAAATGATTCTCCTAATATCAAAATCATTCAAAAAAATGGTTTGTAAACGCAAACTACTTTCAAAATTAATATACACCACATTTCCAAAATGCTGCCTACCAAATTCTTTCATTATCCACGTTTTGCCTACTTGCCTCGCGCCTTGTATAATTAAAGGTTTACGGTTTGTAGATTCTTTCCATTTTTGCAATTCGTTTATAAATAATCTTTTCATTTTGATTCTATTTTTCAATTATTTAGTGCAATAATACAATTTATGATTCAATAAAGTGTAGTAAATTACATTTATTCATTTGAAAAAGTGTAATAAATTACTTTTAATCGTTCGATAAAGTGTAAATTAAAGTAGTTTGAAATTTCAAAAATCAAACGGTATTGCTAAACTCAGTTTAGGAAGCGCAACAGCTTTTATTGTTGATTTGAGTTCAAGTGTTTACACGTATACATTAGTTGCCGACGAACAAATCGTTGAAACAAAGAAAATGATGAAACTATAAATCAACAAAAAAATGGTATTAGAATCCCCTTTGAGTAATCGGAGGGGTTTTTGGTTTTGCAAACAACTGCTATGAATTGAAAAACGCAACTACAATTCATATACAAAATTCAACAACTCATCTTTTTTTAACTTTGTACTGAAATAAGTTTTATTTTCTTTGCTTCATAAAACACATTTATATGAAAAACACATTACTCTTATTATCGCTTTTGTTTTTTCAACTTTTAAGTTGGAGTCAGGAAAACACGCAAACAATTAAAGGAACAATTACCGATAAACAATCGCAAGAAACGCTTATTGGAGCAGTTGTGAAAGTGTGGAGCGAAGCCGGTGAAAAATCGGCAATTACAGATGCTGAAGGAAAATACAAAGTAGAAAACATTGCGCCTGGCCGATACGAAATGAGCGTTTCTTATTTTGGATACAAACCTTTTTCTGCAGGAAATATTATTGTTACAACTGGAAAAGAAGTTATTATGGACATTCAAATTGAAGAATCTGTGAACGAGGTGGAAGAAGTTGTAATTAATGCGAAGAAAAATGAAATGAACAACGAGTTGGTTTCCGTTTCTGGTCGCTCTTTTTCTATGGAGGAAGTGAACCGGTATGCAGGCGGACGTTCAGACCCCGCAAGGATGGCAGCAAATTTTGCTGGAGTTTCAACGCCCGACGATTCGCGAAACGACTTGGTTATTCGCGGAAATTCACCCGTGGGTGTTCTCTGGAGAATTGAAGGCTTGAATATCGGAAACCCAAATCACTTTTCAACAATTGGAACAACCGGCGGACCAGTTTCTGCCATCAACACCAACCTTCTTCGCAATTCAGATTTCATGACCTCTGCTTTTCCTGCTGAATATGGAAATGCAAATGCAGGTGTTTTCGATCTAGGTTTCAGAAATGGAAACACAGAAAAACGCGAACACATGTTTCAGTTTGGGGTTTTAACTGGACTCGAATTTGCAACTGAAGGGCCTTTCAAAAAAGGTTCAAGTGCCTCTTATGTCTTTGCTTACAGATATGGCTTTGCAAGTGTGGCACAAAAAGTTGGTCTTTCGGTTGGAACTGCTGCAACACCATATTACCAAGATGTGTCGTTTAAAATTAACTCCAAAATGACCAAAGCAGGCAAGTTTACGCTCTTCGGATTAGGTGCCGAAAGTCACATCGATTTTATACACAGCGAAATAGACACAACAGATTTGTTTGCCGATCCTACAAAAGATTCTTATTTTAATAGTAGAATTGGTGTAATTGGACTAAAACACAACATTCGCCTTAACGGAAATTCGTATTTTCAAACAGTTATCGGTACCACATTTTCAGATTCGAAATATTTACAAGACCGCGTGTTAAATGTGGGCGTTGAAAATGAAATTGAAAACAAAACAACGCGCATAAATTATACGGTTAATACGGCCTATAACAACAAAATTTCGGCCCGACTATTTATTAAAACTGGCCTTATTGCAGAACTCTTATCAACAGATTTGTTTTACACCAATCGGGTAAACCAGTTGGCATTCGACACCTTGTGGAATTCGAACAATTCTGCCACTTTATTCCAAGCATATTTTCACGCAAAATATTCGTTCACAGATCAGTTAACAATGAATGTTGGTGTTCATAGTCAGGTTTTAAGCCTAAATAACAAAGTGAGTGTTGAACCGCGATTTGGTTTAAAATACCAGACAAAAAAAATAGGTTCGTTTAATTTGGGATATGGTTTACATTCACAAATGCAACCCACAGATGTTTATTTTTTACGCTTTGCTGATGCGAACGGAACAATTACTGAAAGTAACCGCAAACTTGATTTCACAAAAAGTCACCACTTCGTTTTGGGCTACGAAATTTTGCCCTCAAAAGTATGGCGAATTAAACCAGAAGTTTATTACCAGTCAATTTTCAATGCTCCTGTAGATTCGTTTGCTTCAAGTTATTCTATGCTTAACGCTGGCGCTTCGTTTTTCCCGAACAACAATGGAAACCTTAAAAACGAGGGAACTGGAGAAAACTATGGTTTCGAATTAACCGTTGAGCGCTTGTTTTCGAATGGATATTACGGCATGTTTACCGGTTCAATCTACAATTCTACGTTTAAAGGAAGCGATGGCGTTTCGCGCAATACAGCTTTTAATGGAAACTATGTTTACAATGTTCTACTCGGTAAAGAAATTAAAGTGGGAGCCGGAAAACGAAATGCCTTGAAGCTAGACGTGAAATTTACGCATGCAGGCGGACGTTACTACACACCCGTAGATTTGGTAGTTTCCCAATTGGCTCAGCAACAGGTTTCTAAGGGAGATGAATTTGCCTATTCAGAGAAATACAGCGATTTTATGCGTTTAGATGTGAAGATTGGTTATGTACATAATTCAAAACGATTCAAAGTTTCGCAGTCGTGGTCGTTTGATATAAACAATGTAACGAATAGAAAAAATATTTTTGCAGAACGATACAATACGATTACAAATTCATTGAATACAGCTTATCAGATTGGTTTTTTTCCGAATTTCGTTTACCGCTTAGAATTCTAATTTTTGAAACATGAAAGAGATACTAATCAGTTTGTTCAGTCTTGTTTTTTTGATTATTTCAGCTTTTCATTTCTATTGGGCACTTGGCGGAACATATGGAAGTAAAGTAGTTTTACCTCAAAAATTACAGGGCGAGTTGGCTTTTAAACCAAATAGAATAATGACGGGTTTCGTTGCCTTTGTTTTTCTGTTTATTTCACTCTTTCCTTTGATTCAAAATAAATGGCTTCAGATCTATTTACCTGAATTTATTTTAAAGTATGGCTATTGGGCGTTGCTAGTTTTGTTAGTACTTCGATCAATCGGCGACTTCAAATTTGTTGGGCTTTTCAAAAAAATAAAAAATACTGCATTTTCAAAATACGACTCAAAATTTTTCACACCACTTTGTATTGTATTATCTATAATTATCTCAATTTTACTTTTAAAATCATGAAAAAAATAGTAATCATTAATGGCAACCCAAAGCAAAGTTCATTAAGCAAAAGCATCGCTGAAAGCTATTTAAAGGGAGCAAGTACTATTTCAAAGGTAGAATTGCTGAATTTGTTTGAGCTTAATTTTGATCTGAACCAAGTTGGAAATTTAAAACAATTGGAAAACCAATTAGAGCCAGGTTTAGTTAAAGCACAAGAATTAATAAAAGAAGCTGATCATATTGTTTGGATTTTCCCAATTTGGTGGGGAGGAATGCCCGCAATATTGAAAGGTTTTATTGACCGAACTTTCCTTTCCGGATTTGGTTTTCAATACCGAAAAGATTCTATGTTGTGGGACAAACTGCTGAGTGGAAAAACTGCACGAATAATTATCACGATGGATGCACCAAGTTGGTATTACAAATTTGTTTTGAAAAATCATTCTGTTCGCCAATTAAAGAAATCGATACTCGAGTTTTGTGGAATCAAAGTGAAAGGCGTTACCTATTTAGGTAAAGTTCGCTTTCGAAAAGAAACTGAAATAACTAAATTTTTAGATAAAATAGAACTTTTAGCAATGAAAGAAGCTAACTAATTAATACTTTCGTTTATGAGGCATTCAAAGTGGCGTTTTTTAATTATGTTTTTATCTGGTATTTTGATTACGTTCATTATCAGAAGCGTTTTACCCCTACCTGCAAGTTTTCAAGTAAATTCAACTCGAAATTTATTTTTTAGTGCGCTACAATCGATTACTGTTACCTTTTTGATCTGGGAAATAACCTTACGATTTGATTCTTTTGTTAACCGTTTTTATCCATGGGAAGTCAATTTTTTTAAACGTTTTGGAATAGTAATCGCCGGAGGAATTTTCATTTGTGTTACTTCGCTTATCACAACAGGATATTTTTTTGACAGATACATTTGTGAATTTCCATTAATTAAAAACCCAAATATTTTAAGGGTATCCTTAATCATTTCGCTTATTATTACTATGATGATTTTATTTATTGAATTTGGAATTCAAATTTTTCGCAAATGGAAACTTTCCTTGATTCAAATTGAATCGTTTAAAGCTGAAACCGCTCAGGCAAGATTAGAAAACCTTCAAAACCAGGTAAACCCTCACTTTTTGTTTAACAACATGAGTGTTTTGTCGTCTTTAATTTACAAAGACCAAGACAAAGCTGTAGATTTTGTTCATCAGTTATCTCAGGTTTATCGCTATTTATTAGACAACCAAGGCAGAGATTTAGTGAGTTTGGAGCGAGAAATGGATTTCATTCAGACCTATTGCTCCTTACTTCAAATACGTTATTCACCTAATTTAACTGTTAGAATTTCAATCAACAACACCTTTAAAAGTAAAATGATTCCTCCATTAGCTGTTCAACTTTTGGTAGAAAATTGCATCAAACACAATGAGATTTCTACAGCAAAACCGCTTAAAATTTCAGTTACAATTGAGGAAGATCAACTGTGTGTTAGAAATCAACTGCAACCCAGATTAAGTGCTGAGAAAGGATCCAACTCTGGCTTGAAAAATATTCAATCACGTTATGCTTTTTTCACAGATAAACCAATTTCTATTTCGACCTTAAATGGTGAGTTCAAAGTTTGTTTACCTTTATTATCAGAAGTATGAAAGTTGTAATCATTGAAGATGAAAAACTAACTAGCGAACATTTAGAACGTTTACTTCTTCGTTTACGTCCAGACATTGAAATCTTGGCAATAATTGAAACCGTTTCCGAAAGCAGTTCCTTTTTAAAAAACGCGCGAGGTATAGATCTGATTTTTAGTGATATTCACTTGGCAGATGGCAATAGCTTCGAAATATTTCAAAACGTAAAAATTGAAACGCCTGTTATTTTCACCACTGCTTTTGATCAGTATGCAATTCAAGCATTCGATTTAAATAGCATTGCTTATTTGCTAAAACCAATTGGATTAGAGGATTTAGAAAAAGCTATTAAGAAATTTGAACGCAACCAATTAAAAATTTTACCAAAAAATTCATTTTTAGACCTTGAAACACATACGAATATAAAAAATAGATTTCTGGTAAAATTAGGAGACAATATACATAGCATTAAAACGGAAGTGATTCATCATTTTATTTCGGAAGACAAGCTTGTTTTCTTGGTTCGAAACGACGGAAAGCGTTTCCCGATAGATTTCACTTTAGATCATTTGGAAACGTTGATTGATGGGAAGCATTTTTTTAGAATAAATCGAAAAGTGATTGTTCAGGTAGATGTGTGCAAAAAAATGTCGAGTTATTTTAATAGTCGCTTACGAATTAATGACGATTTACTTCCTGGAGACGAAGCAATTGTTAGCCGCGAAAGGGTTCAAAGCTTAAAGGATTGGTTGAACGGATAAAGTCTAAAACAATTTCTAAATTGCTTCAACAGCAATAATCTCTGGGGCAACTTTTTTAACAGCTTCTTCCAAACCTGCTTTAATTGTCATGACACTCATTGTGCAATCTGAACAAGCGCCCAACAAGCGAACTTTTGCAACGCCTTCTTTGGTTATCTCTACAAGTTCCATATCGCCTCCGTCTGCGTGTAAATGCGGACGAAGCTCTTCGAGTGAAAGATTAATTTTCTTTGTTAAATCTGCAATATCTAAAGCCATAATTATGCTTTTGCCATTTTTTTAGTTTTAACTTCTTGAACAGCTGACACAAAAGTACGAACCAATTCTTCAAACGCCAAAGAAGTGGGTGTGTTTTCTTGGAAAACCGCTGGTCTGCCGGCATCTCCAGCTTCGCGCACACCCTGCACTAGAGGAATGTGACCTAAAAAGCGTTCGTTCATTCCGGCTGCTAAATTTTTTACGCCATCTCGTCCGAATAAATAATATTTATTTTCAGGAAGTTCTGCTGGTGTGAACCAAGACATGTTTTCTACTAAACCAATAATTGGAACATTGATAGTGTCTAATTTAAACATGTTTACACCTTTTCGGGCATCAGCAAGAGCAACTTCTTGGGGTGTACTAACAATTACAACCCCGTCTAGTGGCACATTTTGCACCAACGACAAGTGAATATCTCCGGTTCCAGGAGGAAGATCGATTAGTAAATAATCGAGGTCGCCCCAATACGCATCTGTAAACAATTGCGTCATTGCTTTTGCAGCCATTGGTCCGCGCCAAACAATAGCATCGTCTTGAGAAGCGAAGAAACCTATTGAAAGAATTTTAATTCCGTAACTCATTACGGGGTTAATCATTGGTGAACCGTCTACATCAATCATTGTTGGTCGTTCGCCTACCACATCAAACATTGTTGGCATAGAAGGACCGTAAATATCGGCATCAACTATTCCTACTTTGTAGCCTGCTTTCGCTAAACCGCCAGCCAAATTTGAGGTAATTGTAGATTTCCCTACTCCACCTTTTCCGGAAGCGATTGCAATTACATTTTTAACTTCTGGTAAAATTTTACGGTTTTCAGCTCGTGTTTCAGAAGGAACACCTTTAACTGTACATTTTACTTCTATTTCGTTCCCAAACTCGCGTTTTAAATTAAATTCTACCGCTTCTTGCATACGTTTACGGGCATGCAACGCCGGATTTTGAACATAAACTGTTAGTGAAATACTATTTCCTTCCTGTTGAAGTTCTTCTACAAAGTTTAAAGAAACAATGTCCTTTTTTAAGTCGGGCTCCAGAATGGTTCCCAATAATGCTAAAATGCTTTCTCTGTTCATTTGTATAAATTCATCACAAAAATACGCTTAGTTATGCTGTTCAGCAAATTGAACTGGTTTTTTTAAAAAAGTTTATCTGAATAAAATCAAAAGAGGGAACCAAAAACTGAATCCCTCTTTCATTACCTAAACACTACTACTTATAAAAACTAACCTCTACAAAAATCAATTTCAAATAGTGTGCCAACTATTAACCTGAATTCAATTATAAATTCATATCAAAATCTTATTTTAAAACCATCATATGACCTTCAAAGGTATATTTTCTGTCGTTCGTTAGGTCTTTAGCTTGAATAACCCACGTATAAATCCCTTGTTGAACGATTTCGCCTTTGTAAGTTCCATCCCATCCAATTTTTGAATCTTTGTTTTCCCAAATAACTTCTCCCCAACGGTTAAAAATTAGAAGTTCAAAATTGTATTGATCAATTCCATCAATGTATACATTCCAAACTTGGTTAAATTCATCACCATCGGGTGTAAATGCATTCGGTGCATAACAAATTACTTCACTTGTTATTTGAACGATCTGAGTAATTGAATCTATACAGCCATCGTTGTTTGTAACAACCAATGTTACTGGATAATTTGCTACCACACCAACTGGAAAAGCAATGTCTAAATTTTCTAGTGAAGAAGCACTTGGTGTTCCACCCACAATAGACCAAGAGTAATTCGCTACATCGTTTGAACTGTTATTTATCAAACTCACTTCAGGATTGAACATAGAAGCTGGATTTGGATTCATTATGAAGCCTGCATTTGGATTTCCAAAAACTTCAATCATATTTGTAAATGTTTGATTATATACACATCCTATATCTGAAGTAGTTGTTAATGTTACTGTATATGTTCCCGGAACAGTGTATGTATAAGTTATTCCTGCTAAACCTAAAGTATTTGCAGTAACACCGTCTCCAAAACCAATTACATTCGTTGCCACAATTCCGTTAGAAGTTAAATTTGAGAAATTAACTACAACAGGTGAACAACCTTGCACAACATCTGGCGACAACACAAGATTTAAAGGACTTGGTGTTGAAATAATTACCGAAGCAGAATCTGCCGGAGAACCGCAAGCTTCAGTTAATATAAGCAAATAAGTAGTTGTATTCGTTGGTGTAACATTTGAAGGGTTTCCAACTGTAACTGTTCCATCTGAACCATACCAAGTGAAGGTATATGCTGAAGAACCTCCAATTCCTGTTGCGGAAAGAGCTGTTGTTGCATTTGGACAAATAGTTACTGGAAGTGAAGTAGTGGTAATTTGCAATGGAACGGGCTCGGTTATCGTAAAATTGGTTGTTGCTGAACAACCACTAGCACCATTTGCAATTAAGGTATATGGTCCGGGTGCTAAGTTTGAAATGGTAAACGGCGATCCTACAATTGGCGTGTTAGCACCTGCATTTAAAGTGTAAGAAGTTGCATTTGTAACTGTAACAGCAGCAGAACCATTGTTTGCAGAATTACAACTTACATTAGTTGGAACAGCAACTACAGTTGTGTTGATTTCAGATACTGTAATTACAGCTGAAGAAATACATCCGTTAGAATCTATAGAATAAGTATACATTCCTGGATTCATTGTAATTGGATCGTACGGCATAGTAACGGGAGCACCTGCAGGATTTGTCCAAGTTCCAAGTGTTGAAGCACCTGCTCCAAGTGATGGGAATAAATCTAAAGGATTTCCTTGAGAACAAATTGTAACCAAAGCATTGGCTCCGGGATAAGCAGAGGCAGATAAATTTACATTCACCTGATCGGTTGTTGCGCAAAGAGGATGCCCTGTCGGAAAAGTTGTAAGAGTAAGTGTTGTTGGACCGCCAAAAGTTCCTGTTGGATCTAAAATGTTTGGATTATTTAGACCTGCACTTGGCGACCAAACAAACTGAAGTCCACCAAAACAATCGCCAACTAAGTTATTAACTGCAGTAGACGGAGCGTTAAAGTTTCCGCCGTCTTCTAAAATAATAACTCCATTCGGATCTAAAATTTGATAATAACATTCATTCACAAATGCTCCTAAGCCATCGAACTGGATACTGAATGGCGTTCCGTGTGTAACGTTGAATGAAAAAGTTTCAGCACCACCAAATGGAATTGTATAAGAAGTAGTTACTCCATTTTGAGTTAGCAATAAATTGTTTCCATTCCAGCCGTCGCCAAAAGAATCTTCCAGATTAATTGTAT
>JANNWW010000056.1:0-2788 GCA_031409255.1 Crocinitomicaceae bacterium | reverse complement strand
GATGGTGCTGTTTTGACATATAATTTTGGAGGTCCTAATTTTACGCTAATACTCGAAAACAACGCAACAGATATTACGATACCTGGTGTAATATCTTCTACCTCGATGAACATCGTTTCAGTTAATGGAAATTGTACTGTTCCATTAAATGTTGCCGTACCTATTGTTGTTGACCCTTGCGGATTAAATGTAAGCTTGCTTAATTTTTCTGCTGCGTGCATTGATAGAACTATTGAATTTAAATGGACAACTTTAAACGAATTGAATAATGCCTTTTTTATCATCGAAGGAAGTATTGATGGAATGAACTACTCCCCTTTCAAACAAATAAGTGGAATGGGTACTACTGTGATTCAAAATCATTATTCGACCACTTTGGAAATGAGTTCAGCAGATTGGAAATATTTCCGCTTAAAACAAGTTGATACTGATGGCAAAACAACGGTATACAGCCCGCTGATTGTGACATGTGACGAAACAACAAATGAACTAATAAGTATTTATCCTAATCCAGCTCAAGAAGCTTTCACAATTGCGATTAAATTAATTGATAATAGTGAAGAAACTCAAGTGAGAATTATTGATCTATTTGGAAGAGAGATAAAATCATTACGATTCGCAACTAGTGCTGGAATAAATCATTTGTATATTGATAGTTCTGAATTACCAGAGGGTGAATACCTAATTGAAGTTATTTCAGATGGAATTCCTCCTAAATTAAAGCGCATTGTAATTCTTAATTAAAAACAGGATTAATTAAAGTGAATCATTTCACTGCTAAAAGTTAGTTTCGTTGAATAAGTAAAATTGGAGTGTTTACGGATCAAATCGATCAATCGAGATGTTTTAATGTAAACTAACTACTGTTTTAACTCTATAAAAAAGCAATGGTTAGTATGCTAAAGACCAAGAAAAATGTAGTCGATTAAGCATAGATAAAAATCAGTGCTTTTTTTTCTTTTTATTTTTTCGCTAAAACAACTTCTTTTAATGAATAATTCACCGTAATTTTGCTAGAATTTATTTCAAAAAATAGGTTCAAAAATTATGGCACTGTCCAATCTCAATGAAGTTAGAGAAGGTCTCACGTATGACGACGTACTCTTAGTACCAGCTTTTTCCCAAGTACTTCCCCGCGACGTACAATTAAAAAGCAAACTCACACGAAACATCGAAGTAAACACGCCCATTGTTTCAGCAGCAATGGACACGGTTACTGACGCAAACTTGGCAATTGCTATTGCACAACAAGGTGGCATTGGTGTAGTTCACAAAAACATGACCATTGAGGAGCAAGCTATGCAAATTCGCAAAGTGAAACGCTCTGAATCAGGAATGATTATTGACCCTGTTACTTTATTAGAAAATGCATTGGTAAAAGATGCGCTACTCTTAATGAAAGAACACGGAATTGGTGGAATTCCTGTTGTTGATGCGAATGGAATTCTAAAAGGAATTGTTACTAACCGCGACTTGCGTTTTGAAAAGAACCTCATTCGGCCAATTAGCGAAGTAATGACCACAGAAGACTTAATTCTTACCAAAGACGGAACCACGCTTCTTGAAGCCGAAGGAATCTTACAAGAAAATAAAATCGAGAAATTGCCCGTAGTAGATGCCAAAAATAAACTAATTGGCCTCATTACGTACCGTGATATTATTAAAGTAAAAACACACCCAAACTCGTGTAAAGACAGTTTCGGACGTTTACGCGTTGCAGCAGCAGTTGGCGTTACTGGAGACACCCAAGAACGCGTTCGCGCATTGGTAGAAGCTGGCGTAGATGCAATTGTAATTGACACAGCGCACGGTCATACTGCCGGAGTGGTAACAAAATTAAAAGAAGTAAAAGCAGAGTTTCCGAATTTAGAAGTAATTGTTGGAAACATTGCAACAGCTGAAGCAGCAAAATATTTAGTTGAAGCCGGAGCAGATGCTGTGAAAGTTGGAATTGGACCAGGGTCAATTTGTACTACACGCATAATTGCAGGTGTTGGAGTTCCGCAATTAACTGCAGTAAACGACGTGGCAATGGCCTTGGAAGGAACTGGTGTTCCAGTTATTGCAGACGGAGGAATTAGGTATACGGGCGACATTGTTAAAGCACTTGCTGCTGGAGCCGATGTAGTTATGGTTGGTTCTATGTTTGCCGGAGTGGAAGAATCTCCTGGTGAAACAATCATTTTTGAAGGCCGAAAATTCAAATCGTACCGAGGAATGGGTTCAATTGAAGCCATGCAAAAAGGTTCGAAAGACCGTTATTTTCAAGATGCCGAAGACGACATCAAGAAATTGGTTCCCGAAGGAATTTCAGGTCGTGTGCCTTACAAAGGAAACTTAATGGAAGTTGTGTATCAAATTGTTGGCGGATTACGTGCTGGAATGGGTTACTGCGGAGCAGAATCGATTGAAAAGTTAAAAGGCGCACAATTTGTTCGAATTACTGCAGCAGGTATGCGCGAATCTCACCCACACGATGTAACAATTACACGTGAGGCGCCGAATTATAGTTTGAAGTAACTGACAATTAAAAAAATAAAATGGAAGTCGATCTAGTTTTGGGTCGACTTTTTTATTGGAATAGAAACTGTTGAATTTGTTCCAAAATGTGTTTCGCATAACTTTGAGAAGAAAAAACAGGAAATTATAAACCTGAGTTCGATTATAAATCCTACTCAGAACGCCAATAAAATTGTATATTTGAGTTAAAATCAGGAAGGATTGGCGAGCCAATTCGAATGGGTTTAACGAAAAAGATGCTTTTTATAGGCGAAAGAAGTGTGGATTT
>JANNWW010000055.1:0-31300 GCA_031409255.1 Crocinitomicaceae bacterium | reverse complement strand
GCTCTTTTCCAATCTGTTGTTGGGTTGTCAAAGATTCCTGTAGCACCATATAAATTCACATCGTCTGTTGTGATGGAAATAATGGCAAGCGAAGTTGGGTCGTTAATTAAATAAGTTGCCGAAACACTTTCACTTGGTAAGTAATTGATATCTTGCGGAATACAACGAAGCGTTAGAGCAGTGGTTGTTGTTAAAATTATTGAATCTGGAAACAAAGCAGCGCTTGTTTGAGGTGTTTGACCATTTGTTAAGTAACGCAAATCACTGTTTATTGGACCATTGTTTCGCACCGAAACGTAAATTGAACTTGAAAATTTGCCTGAATTCGTTAGAATTGTTGGTTCTGGCATATAAGCTATGTAGGGAGTGGAAGCGTTGTTACTTGCTCCCGGAGTTGGAGTAGTGAAGATGCGTAAGTTGTTTGTTCCGTCATTGAACCTGCCATAGGAATGATTTACTTGTAAATCTGGACAGGAAAGCGAATCTACTATAAGGGTTGAAGAATTGTAAAGATAGAGTGTTTCTCCAGCTGCTTTTAGCGTAAAATTAACTGCGTTATTTCCTCCGCTTGCTAAGCCAAAATAGGGGTGTGTTGTGTTGCTGTAGTAGGTTTGACTATCTGTAAAACCAAAAGTTAAAAAGGCAATTGCTGTTAAATCTGAAGATGTAATTGTTGTGTTGTGAACTTGAATACTCAAAACATTGGTTCCGTTTATGAGCGCATTCACCAAAATTAGTGAATCGATTGGAAAATTTTCAGGCGTGCCACCCCCATAAATACTTGCTTCGTGATCGGAAGAAAATTCGTCCCAATTTGGAGGAACACCAACTAAGCCTGAGCGGGCAATTTCGATTCCATTTAAGTAAGCTACAAATCCATCATCGTAATCGAGGTCTAACTGGCCAAAACCAATTTTAGTTTTATCCGCAACGTTAAAAGTTTTTCTAAAATAGACAGAGTTAACCGTTCCGCTTAGTGAAGTTGCGTCATCACCGTCGCCTGTTCCAACACTTAATGCTGAACTTAGCCAACTAGCATCGTTAAAAGAGTTTGAACCCCAATTAACTGCTGGATTTGCGTTTGCTTGTAAATATTTCCAAGTATCGCTAGGCCAAACTGCTGTTTCGTAATGGTCGAGAAATTCAACTTTTCCTTCTCCATTTGCGAGAAATATTTCATATCCGTTTGAAGGAATAATGATTGAGCCAAAGGGCCATTTTTGAGGAATTGCTTTGTTATCTGTGATAGAATATCCGGATAAATCTATTGGCAAACCAGTTTCATTATATAATTCAAACCAATCTCCTAAAGGAAGTTGATTTACTTCAAGAGTAGAAAAATTGGCATTTGAAACTTCATTTATTTTTAGTTGACTGAAGGAAATTCCGTAAAAAAAGAGACAACAAATTAGGAAATAAAGTTTTTGCATAGTTTTGTATTTGTTCGAAAATACTTAATTTTTCTAAATAAAAAAAGAAATTGACTTAATATCAATCTCTTTTATCTATTTACTCTTTAAAAGCTAAGGTTTAACTTTTGTATATTTTTTTCCTGAACACATTCGCCTTCAGAGAATTTAAAGTTCTATCCTGAACACATTTCACAAGATTCCGGATCGTCTAATGAACAGGCAATTGCAGCTTGTTGTTCTTCCAAAGATTCAGCAGTTGGCTCAGACATAACAGAGGTATCTACTGTAAATTTGATTGCATCTGTTGCAGCTTTAGTACGTAAATAATACATTCCAGTTTTCAATCCTTTTTTCCAACCATAGAAGTGCATCGATGTTAATTTACCAAAGTTTGCATTCTCCATGAAAATATTCAAAGATTGCGATTGACAAATGTATGCTCCACGTTCTGCTGCTTGGTCAATGATTGCACGTTGAGAAATCTCCCAAGCTGTTTTATACAAATCTTTGAGGTGTTGTGGAATTTCGTTGATGTTTTGAACAGATCCGTTTGAATGCATTAATTTTTGACGCATTCCTTCATTCCAAACGCCTTCTTTAATTAAGTCTTTTAATAAATGCTTATTCACGATAATGAATTCGCCAGATAAAACGCGACGTGTATAAATGTTCGATGTGTATGGTTCGAAACATTCGTTATTTCCTAAAATTTGTGCTGTTGAAGCCGTTGGCATTGGAGCTAACAACAATGAATTACGTACACCGTATTTTTGAACTTCTTCTTTCAATACATCCCATTCCCAACGATTAGTTGGGGTTACTCCCCACATGTCGTATTGGAAAATACCCTTAGAAACTGGCGAACCAGCATAAGTTTCATATGCTCCTTCTGTTTTTGCTAGATCTTTCGATGCAGTCATTGCAGCAAAATAAATAGTTTCAAAAACTTCTCTGTTCAATGCTTTCGCTTCTTCAGATTCAAACGGGTAACGCAAAAGAATATATGCATCTGCTAAACCTTGAACACCTAAACCAATTGGACGGTGACGCATGTTTGAGTTACGCGCTTCTTCAACTGGATAAAAGTTTCCGTCAATAATACGGTTCAAATTGATTGTTGCTTGGTAAGTTACCTCAAATAATTTGTGGTGATCAAACTTTCCATCTTCAGTTACATATTTTGGTAAAGCCAAAGAAGCCAAATTACATACTGCAACTTCGTCTGGAGCAGTATATTCCATAATTTCTGTACACAAGTTGGAAGATTTAATTGTACCTAAATTTTGTTGGTTCGATTTCATGTTTGCTGCATCTTTGTACAACATATATGGAGTTCCAGTTTCAATTTGTGATTCCAATACTTTGAACCACAACTCTTGTGCTTTTACTGTTTTACGTCCTTTACCATCAGCTTCGTAACGTTCATATAATGCTTCAAAATCTGCTCCGTATGCATCTGAAAGTCCCGGACATTCATGCGGACACATTAACGTCCATTCACCATTTTCCTCTACGCGTTTCATGAACAAATCTGGAATCCAAAGTGCATAAAACAAATCGCGTGCACGCATTTCTTCTTTTCCTGTATTTTTTTTCAAGTCTAAGAAATCGAACACGTCTGCATGCCAAGGCTCAATATACATGGCAAAAGAACCCTTGCGTTTTCCTCCGCCTTGATCAACGTAACGTGCTGTGTCGTTAAACACACGTAACATCGGAACAATACCGTTTGAAGTTCCGTTTGTTCCTTTAATGTATGAACCTTTTGCACGAATATCGTGAAGAGCTAAGCCAATTCCACCAGCTGCCTGAGAAATTTGAGCACATGATTTCAATGTATCGTAAATTCCTGAAATTGAATCTTCTTTCATTGTTAATAAGAAACAAGACGACATTTGAGGTTTTGGTGTTCCTGCATTAAATAAAGTAGGCGTAGCATGTGTAAACCAACCTTCCGACATAAGGTTGTATGTTTTAATTGCAGACGCAATGTCTTCTTTGTGAATTCCAACAGCAACACGCATTAACATTTGTTGCGGACGTTCAGCAATTTCGCCGTTGATGCGCAACAAGTAACTTCGTGAAAGTGTTTTGAAACCGAAATAATCGTAACGAAAATCGCGGTCGTAAATAATGCTAGAGTCTAAAAATTCGCGGTTATCAGAAATCACTTTCCAAACGTCTTCCGCTATGAGAGAAGCGTTTAAACCCGTTTTTGGATCTATGTAAGAATACAAATCTTCCATTACTTCTGCGAAACCTTTCTTGGTTTCTTTGTGAAGATTGGAAACAGCAATGCGCGATGCAAGTAATGCGTAATCCGGATGATCGGTTGTTTTAGCGGCGGCAACTTCTGCTGCTAAATTATCCAATACGGTAGTTGTTACACCATCGTAAATACCTTCAATTACCTTCATTGCCACCGCTTCTGGCGACACTAATGGATCAAGGCCGTAGCACATCTTGATGATGCGCGCAGTGATTTTGTCGAATTTCACCGCTTCTTTTCTTCCGTCTCTTTTTATTACGTACATAGCACTCTTGGTTTTTTGTTTTAGTCTTTTATTTAATCTTTTATTAAAACTCTTCGTCCATTGAGAAGGATTGACCTTCTTTGCCTGACATTACGCCCGATTTTTGATATTCGGCAACTCGTTTTTCGAAGAAATTTGTTTTTCCTTGTATAGAAATCATGTCCATGAAATCGAATGGATTTGGCGTGTTGAATACACGCTCATTTCCTAATTCTACCAATAATCTGTCTGCTACAAATTCAATGTATTGCGCCATTAAAACTGCATTCATTCCAATTAAACGAACTGGCAAGGCATCGGTTACGAATTCTTTTTCAATTTCAACTGCATCTAAAATAATTTCACGCACTTGTTCTTTTGGCAATCTTGTAATTAAATGCTTCGTGTATAGCAAACATGCAAAGTCGCAATGCAAACCTTCATCGCGTGAAATCAATTCATTGGAGAAGGATAAGCCAGGCATTAATCCACGTTTTTTCAACCAGAAAATAGAACAGAAAGACCCAGAGAAGAAAATACCTTCTACTGCTGCGAATGCAACCAAACGCTCAGCAAACGAACCATTGTCTATCCAACGCAAAGCCCAATCTGCTTTTTTACGCACACAGTCAATTGTTTCTAAGGCATTGAACAGGTGGTTTTTTTCAGCGGTATCTTTGATGTAAGTGTCAATCAACAATGAATAAGTTTCAGAGTGAATGTTTTCCATTGTTACTTGAAAACCGTAGAAAAATTTCGCTTCAGTATATTGAACTTCAGCTAAGAAATGCTCTGCAAGGTTTTCGTTTACAATTCCATCTGAAGCTGCGAAAAATGCCAAAACGTGTTTGATGAAATGACGTTCGTCGTCGTTTAATTTACTTTCCCAATCAATTAAATCTGGTGAAAGGTCAATTTCCTCCGCTGTCCAAAAACTTGCCTCCGCTCTTTTGTAAAAATTCCAGATGTCTTCGTGTTCAATTGGAAAGAGAACAAATCTGTTTTTGTTTTCTGTAAGAATTGGTTCTAATTGTGCCATTTTGTTTTTTTAAAAGTCAAAAATATGTTTACGAGACTAACAAAATGGAGTCACGTTTGTTTTGTTTTTTTAAAGTTTTGTTGTCCTCTTTTTACAGAGAAATTTGTTTTTAGTTTGTTAACTAGGGTACTACAAAATTTGTCATTATTCTTTCTTTCTGCAACTAAAGAAATTCACAATCTGGCGAGGTTTTCAACATCTGAAAATGGAAACGCTTTATTGTGAACGTTTAGCGCGCTTATTAACATAGAACGAAAAGATATTCACAGAAGAATAAAATTCGTTTGTCGATAAATAAGTGAAATTAATCTTAGAAAATTGAAAAGAACGACTCTAGTTGATTCTCACTAAATTACGATAAAAAACTCACCAAAAAAAATGTATTTTTTGATGTTTTCAACAAGCGAATGTTCATGAAAATTATTTCGGAATACGATCTCGAAATTTTAAAATCGGGCGTTCGAAAAAGCAGTAATTTATTACAGAATAAAATAAAACAATACTATCGAACGACTGTTCCTAAAGTTACCTGCTCGTGGCCAATATACGTAATTGAATTCTGTATTTGTTTGAAAGGGAAATTGAGATAGAATTGGTACACTTCATCTACACTTATTAATTGCATGCATTGATTGTTGCCCTTGCATGGAGGTTGAGTAAATTCGTGCACACACGGACTACAATAGACGTTCTTATAAATTACATGCACATTTTTTCCGAAACCATATTGGTTTGGGTCGCACGGTCCAAACAACGCAATTACAGGCGTGTTTAAAGAGGAGGCCAAATGCATTGGACCTGTATCGTTTGTAATTAAAAGGTCCGTGTTTCGTAACAATTCAATAAGTTGATCAATAGAAGTTTTGCCTGAAAAATCATGTATTAAATCCAAATTGGGAAGTTGGTGTATGATTGATTCCACGTAATCAGTTTCAGATTTGCCACCAATATATATTTGTTTTAGTTCAGGATGAAGTGCAGCAATTCTTTTTGATAAGTTGACAAAGTTTTGTAATGGCCAGCGTCTTTCATACCTTAAATCTGATGCATTGGGATTGATGACAATGTATTTACCTAGTTTATTTTCAATAGCATTATCTCTATTAATTAAAAACAGATCGGTATGAATTTCATCAATTTTTAGTAGTCGCGCAAATTGTAAATACGTTTCAGAGATAGGTACTTTCGTGTTAAAATACATCATGTGAGTATACATGCCAAGGCGGTAGCGATTTTCACGTAAATAATAACCGAAACGTTCTTTTGAAATACTGAGAGTGGTAATTATGGAACTAAAATTGGAATAAATTTCCAAATCAATATATACATCTGCTCTAAATGCAATCAGTTTTCGAAGTAAGCTAAAACTAGATCCAATTAGTTTTAACACAGAACTGTCATTCAAACAATAAATTGCATCAATACAATTTATTTTAGCAAGAATTTTTTCATTTTCGATAGCGCTAACGAATACAATTTTAGCGTTCGGATAGCGTTTTCTAAGTGTTTGAAGTAGAGGTGTAGCTTGGATAATACTTCCCATGCCTTTATACTTACAAACTACAATTTTAGACATTTCTCGATCAAGAGAATGGTCGAAGCGAGTAATTTTTCCTATTAAACGAACTAACCAATTCAATGGTATTCCAATGCTAAATCCTAAAAAACGATCAAATGCTATTTTGGTTTTTATATTCATCTAGACAATTTAACTAACGTGGCAGATTGTAAATATCGGCTTGGAATGTGAAGTAATTTTAATGTTTCGGGTCTATTGCCAAATTTAAGATTTTCAGAACAACCGATAGGGAGGTAATAATCTTGTTTCCCTTTTATTGTCTTAAATGAAACCTGAAAATTCTCAGAATAAATTCGTGTTTTGAACGTGTTTTTTGTTGAAAGAGTTAGTTTCAAAAAGTGAAGGGGAGTTAATTCAATTTGACCAAGTTGAATCTTGTTTTTAGTGATTCTAAGTTTTTTCACAAATTTGAAGCTTTCATTTTCAAGTTCAGGTTTCCAAAAGTAAGGTAGAAAACCCAATGACCAATCCTCTGCTTCAATTAGATAGGGGTTGCTTTCTGAGCTATTTTTTGAAGAACTAATAGTAGAGTTTATATAAATATAATAACCATCAATTTCCTTAAATGGTTTGTAGTTTTTGTAGATAAAATTTAAAATTCTAAAATAACGAACTCGGTTAGGAATGCCATCTGTGTTGTTGTATCCATTTTCTAGCTTCGATGAAAACACTATGAAACGAATTTTACTATTCTCTAGTTCAAGAAGATTGACTATTTGCGCCTTTTCTGTTACAGTATTTTGAATATGTTGATTGAAAAAGGAAGGAACGTCTTTTTGTGTAAAGAAATGTAAACTTGGATTCAAAGTTAAGTCAAAAAAGGTTTCATCGTGTTGCAGGTTCTTTTTTAGAAAAGCAACAATTTTTTTTGTTTTCCGATCAAATTCTGCTGATGGTGTGGTCCTTTTTATACTTTTTTCACCAAGAAGAGGTAAATCTTTTAAGGAAAAAGAAACTTTTGTTTCAAAAAAATTAGATCGAACCTTAAAATTTGAATGAATAGTCAATAAACTTATTAAAAAGGCACTACCAAGAAACAAAAGGAGGAATGAATAGCTTCTCAGGCGAATAAAATGATAGATTTCTAAAAAAAGTATTAACCAAGCGAAAGTAGTTATTAATGTTTCATTGTTTTCATAAAAGCTATGTCGAACCAAACCACGTTGAATGGAGAAAAAATAGACACCTGCAAGTAAAATCAATGTTAGATTTTTAAGTACATGGGTTTTTAATTTCAATTGTATAAAATTGTATAAAAAGAGGAATGAAATTACCACTGGCAAAACATAATAATCGATTGCAAATTGAACGGAAAAAACAGTTGTTATTTTTGAATATCCGTGGGCTTGGTTGGCAGAAAAATAGAGTAAAAATTGACGTAGTTGTGTAGGATAATTAAGATAATAAACGAACAAACAAAGAATACTTACAAGTAGGAATGTTAATACCGTTTTTAGAAGTTGTAAGCGAAGATTTTTAAAAAACATGAACAGAGAAACTGTGACTAAAAATGCGCCAAAAATAAGTGAGACACCAATTGTTAAGTTCCAAAAACTAATCAAAACAACAGCTAATAGAAAGTAAACAAAGTCTTTGTTTTTAAAAGATTTTGAATACCTAATTAAGAAATAAAGCGCTATGAAAATAACCGTATATCCGGGAGAAATAATGAACCAGATTAGCGGAAAAAACAACAAAAAGAAAAGTGCAGCATATTTTTCTTCAAAATAATTTAAACAAAATAGATAAAGACCATAAATATAAATTCCCCAAACTAAAAAGTCATACAGCTGTAAATCACTTGTACCATTAAAACCATTTAACGCTGTGTAAGTAAAAGCAAAGAAATAATCACTGATTAAGTGACTTGAAAGATTGTTTAGAAAAGGTATTTCCCCGTAATTGTAGAATTGCATAACTGGATTCCAGAAATTTGCAGTTTCGAACAAATCTTCAGATTGAAGTTGCACAAATGAATAATGTTGAAGGATCACGCAACCAATTAGCGTAACTGGAACTAATGTTTTAAAAAGATAGTTTTCTTGCGAAAGCTTATATTTCGGCCACTTTTTAATGAGTATGAATGTTAAAACGAGTCCAAAAATGACGGTCATTAACCAATAAGAAAATCCAAATATTTGTCTTTGGTTTAGCACAATTGAACTTTCAATAACCAAGAAGAAGAAAAGCGGCAAGAAACAAAGTATGCTAACGGTATAAAAACTAATTTTTTTATTTGGAGAATAAACCAATAATAAAAAACTCAAAACGGCCGTCAAACTACCAATAATTCCAGAATGAAATAATTGGTAAATTCCAACGAAAACCAAAATCGAACCCGCAATTTTCCAAGGTGAAAGTTGTTCTTCAAGTTTCGAATTCCTACTAAACAGTAATAAAATGAATGCGCCAAAACCTAGGAAATTAATAGTGTTTATTAATTGAAAACCAATAATTTGAAGTAAACAAAGCGCAAGCCCAATGCCAAAAAAAGCATCTATCCAAAGAATTAGCTTGAAATCTTGAACCCTTGAAATGTGCCTTTTCATTAAAAAATAAATACAAGCACAAAAAATTATTCCGAGAAAAATACTGTAATAATAGTTGGAGATACGTTTTCCGATCGAGAAGCCATCACTTGTAGCTTGCCCAATGACGAAATTTTCTTTTTCAGAAAGCAGTGTATCCAACTGAATTGAAGACAAAGTTACTATCCACAAAACAAGAAAAGCAGACCAAAGTAAAAAGCGCAATTTCATTAAGGTAAAGATAATATATAATCTGTTTTAGATGAAATTGATAGTAAAAATAAAAGACTGTAAATTTTTTGACAGCCTTAAATGATTTATTGTTTCAAAATCCGAAGATAAAACGCCTCTTCCTTTTTGCTGTAAAGCAATAAAGTGTAGGATCCATTACTGAATGTAGACAAATCTAATGGATTTCTAATTTGCGAAAAAGTTCCTTTTTTTAAAACAGAACCATCAGCACCAAGAAGTTGAAATTCCACCAAACCATTTTCTAATAGTTCTTTTGGAAATTCAATTGTGATTTCTCCTTTTGAAGGATTTGGAAACGCACTAATTACGACTCCATTGAATTCTTCGCTAACGGTTTGTTGCGCCATTTTTGAACCACTTGGATTTTGTGCTCTACCTCCTAATAGTAGCATTTGACGGAGAACTCTATTTCCTGCTGCATCGTAGGAATAGGTGGGTACTGTTGTTTGTGAAAACAACATGCTTGTATTCAATAAGATAGATATTAAAATTAGATTTTTCATACATTAATTCAATTTAAGTTTTACGTTTTCAAAATAAAAATTCAGAGTTTCGGATGTAATTACAGAGTAGTTAAATATTGGAATTCCTTGTCTGATTTTGTACTTCTCTTCATTGGACAAATTATTATAGTTTTCAACGAAGAGGCTTAAATTTTCATTAACAAAATTAAAAACAGAAGATTTTTGAATAAATAATATGTCTAATGGTTTTTTGATTTTTTTTAATTTATTATTATTTATTAATATTGATTTTTCCGCTACAATTATCGAATAATTTTTGTAATTAGTAATTGGAATAACTATTGGTAGTCCAATATTTTTGTTATCAATTTCATTTATATAAGACCTCCATTCATAATCACCTTTTAAGTATGTAAATGAGTAAAAATATATTGTAGAATCAATTTTCATACAATAATCATAGTCCTTTATTATAACATTTCTCCTTTTAACTAATTTATAATAAGTTGTATCATTTGATGAAGCAAAAGAATCTAATGATAAAATTATATAAAGAAAAACTACAAAACTTCTCATAATTATTGATTAATGATTAATTATAAATGGAGACGCATAAATTCCAAACTGTCGGGTATAAAGTTGAAGTGCAAGTACATTCGGTCCTAATACACCTAAACAAGGTATTCCAGAGCTAAACATAATAGCTCTAGCAGATTGTGAAGCACAAGTGTTTAAAAATAAAGAATAATTTGATTCTCCAAATCCTAAAATCCCTTTATCATCAGCATTAATCCTATCACTAAATCTTTTTAACATATTGACATTTGCTCTAAAGTCATAGTGATATGCAGCATTTTTACCAGCAGCGAGTTCCCACTCTCTACTGTAAGTCCCCCAAGCTTCAGCTTTACCCCAAAAAGCACTTCCACTTTCTAAACCTTTTGAAATACTTATAGTTCCATCAGAACTAGTAACAGATCCATGTCCTGCAGGTTGTTTTAATGAATTGTATGTAACAACGCCAGAATTTCCAATTGTCCATAAGTCTTGTAAGTTAGCTAATCCTCCAGCTAAGTATCCAAAGTTTTGTAAAGTTGAATTACCTTTTTTACCTATCCAACTCCATTCACTTTCAGAATAGTTATAAGAAGCAACTCCAAAGTTTGTTGAAACAGATGATTGTCCTCCACTTAATGCAGACATTGACATTGAATAAAATGTTGAAGTAAAAATAGAAGATACAGTTTGTGTCATTATTCCTCCTGCGGCACCTGATATCATACTTCCTAAATAACCTGAAGCAGCACCAATAGCAGCCCCCCCAAGCATATAAGCATAAGATTGCCATTCAGATAAATCATAACCTTTTGCAGTTGCAATTTGATAGCCACTGTATGCACCCATAACTGCTCCAATAATAATTGGAGCCCAAATAAATTCACCAGAGGGATCAGTAAATTTCAACGGATTGTTCATCGCATAACTAAATCTGTTATAACCATTCAAAGTTGAATTTTGCACAAAATTATCAACTGACAACATCCTTGCTAATACAGGATCGTACAAACGATTATTCATATTAATTAACCCAAATTCGTCTAAATGTTCGTGACCAGTAAATCCTCTTACCCAAGAGAAATTAGCATTTAAAACTGGAGAATATGACCAGCTTGATGCATCTCTTCTTCTTCCCCACGCATCAAAGTTTTGCTCATAAACTACTGTTCCTGAATTATTCGTAACAGCTGTAATAGAACCTAAATGGTCAGTATATAAATAGTATACTGATTCTGTTCCGTTTTCGTTTACAATAGCAACATTAATTCCGTCACCAGTATTGATATAATTTATTTCACGTGTATTTAAGCCAAAAATTTCTTTCTCAAATTGTCCAACATAGTATTTAGTCTTGATTGCTGAACCATTATTTGATAAAACTGATTTAACTCTATTTAACTCAGGCCCATAAGTCAAGGAATACGTATAAGTACCTTCTGAAATACTCTCTGGTCGATCAAATGGAGTGTATGTAATTGTTTGAGTTAGTGAAGGAACGTTTCCACCTGAATTATCAACTTGTTGAATTGCGTTTAATTTGGATGCATCATATGTGTAGGTTCCTGCATCCGATTTAAAATCAATATTTCCATTAGTTGAATAATTAATATCTGTCGAATTTAATAACAAAGGACTTCCCATTATTCCAACTGTAGTTTTTGTCAATTGGTCATAAGTATCGTATTCAAAATCTTCGAATCTGTTTTTTAAATAGTCTTTTCTGAAATTTATATTACCATTTAATTGATTTGTTTGAATTTCATAGTTTTGAACTAGAGGACTGTATTTGATTGTCTGACAACCTAAATTATCATAAGAAAATGTACTTGTTTTACCATTTCCAAGTTTATAACTTGTTAATTGACCTCTTTGATTGTAAACTGGCAATTCATAATAAACAACCGATCCATTATCATTAGTTACTTTTGTTAATTCACCAATAGTTGTGTATACATTTTTTGCTTTAACTCCAGTTGGATATTGAATCGATAGAATTTGATCCAATGAATTGTATGTAAATGTATAAGTATAATTGACTAAATCAATTGTTGTCCCTTCTGTCGCTAAACGATCATAGATATCATATGTATATTGTTTTGAAACGCCATTTGGAGATGTTACATTTAATAGTTTGTTGATTCCATTCCCAGTGCTTACATAATTACTTGTTGTTATACCTTCTGGACCTGTTTTTGTTAATTCCCTACCAAAGTTATCGTAAGTAAATGAGTACGTAATTCCATTTGCATCTGTTTGTGAAATCAATTGACCAAAAGCATCGTATTCATACAAGGTTGTTCCTCCATTAATATCAATCAATTTTGTTTGTCTACCGTAAATATCGTATTCAGTGGTTGCTAAATTTATACCAGAATTAATAACGCTTTTTTGTAAACTACTACTGTAATAGGTGTAATTCAATAAGCCTGAACCATCATTTGAGCTTATAGTTTTACCACTAGCATCTTTTACATTTGTTAAAGTTGTACCAGAATTTGATAAAGAAACAATTGTTTGTTGACCTGAATTTGCAGAATAACTTATAGTTGATGAATTTGTACCATTTGATGACCCAGTTGGTCTTGAATAAACATCGTAGGTGTATGTGGTTAAAATTGGAGTTTGACCACTAATAAAATCTTCAGTTTCAGATAACAGTCTTCCACGATTATCATACTTGGTAATAGAAACAATATTTCCTACACTGGATTGTTTTTCTGATTTAACAGCCCTTTCAAAAATATCATACCATACTTTAGAGATAGGAACGCCTGCTGTTTGACTCATAGCATAATATAATGTATTTTTAGGAATAGTCAAACTAGAAGTATTGGTAGTAATATCCCAAATAAGAGAACTTTGACTTATGTTTCCTTTAGGGTCTTGAGTAGAAACTAAACCACCATAACCATCGTAAATATATGTTGTTGTAAGCCCAGAAATATCCGTTGTTGTTAATGGTTTTCCCCATTTTCTATCTGGATTTATCGTTGCAATTTGATTCAAAGTATTTTTTATTGATGTAATGTATCTTCCAGAATAATCATAGCCAGTATAATTATTTCTAGTTGAAAGCCCAGTGGAGGATACAGAATTTTGTATTACATTTCCATATGAATCATAAGTATAAACAGATGTTATGGCTTTTGCTAAACTTGGATCAGATATTTCTTGTGTTAAACTTCCTTTTGTATTATAAGTCATGTTTTTTGTTCTAGCGTATGCAGCCTCTCCGTTTCTTGTAACAGTAACAGTAGATGAAGTAATTACAGAAGGTGTCCACCATGAACCAAAAGTACCATATGTATTTGTTGTGGTTGAAGTTTCAACTCCATTAGTAAATGTTGTAGAAGTTAAATTTCCATTGGAATTATTATAAGTATAATTTGTTTGAGTATTAACTGTTGCAATTGAGTTTAATTCATTTTTTTGATACAATGTTAATCTATATCTAATACCAGAAATTTGTGATGTTGTATATAGGTATGTAGCTTTATTTAACTCTTCATTTGTCGAAAGTAGATTTACTTTTTCTTCATCAAGTGCTAAAAAGGAAAGTTTTGTATTTATAAGCGGAAAGTATTTTATGCTATACTTTTTAGTCGTAACAACATTACTTGTTGGATCTGAGATTGTGAGTTCTTCAAAGCCCATAAATCCTTTACCCTGTCTATGCCATTTTGCTCCTTTATAAATATAATTAACTGTTTTATTTGAATTAATACCATTATCAACCGTTACTGATTTTACTACAGGTAGTGATCTTGCAGCATCGTTAATAGGTGTTCCACTTACTGTACCAGGAAGGTAATTATTATCTGTTGAGATCCAATCATAGTCAATTGCGGTATTTCTTAAGAAACCATCTTTAATATTTGTAAGCAATAATTCTTTCGAATTTTTATCGAAATAGTAAATACTTGAATTTAAGCTATATATATCGCGATTTAGAAGTTCAATTTTAGAATCTCCATTAAAATCGCCAATTGCAAAATCTTTGTGACTAGTAATTAATGAAATAGGATAGGAATAATTTGTAAAATCTAAGCCTTTTGAATAGAAAACATCTATTTTAGATGAGCTTGAAACTCCACCACTCCAGACACCATAAGCATGGCAAATATCTACTTTTCCATCACTGTTAAAATCACTTATACTAATTGTCTGCGAGCTTGGGTATGCACCTGTACTATTATTAAAAGCGAATGGTTTTGTCATTACCGCATTGTTTGTTGTATGATAATCTATTTGCCAAGTTGTCGGAGTGGCACCATAACTATATAAGAAGTCTGTTTTCCCGTCACCATTAAAATCACCAGTGTAAGCAGTATAAGTAGTATTTGATTTGCCAGTTTGTTTTATTAAATTAATTTGATAAGATCCACTTACTGGCTGACTACTCAGTTCAAAGAAATCAATGGTATTGTCATATGCAACAGCAATTTCTTCTTTTAAATCTCCATCAACATCTGTTTTGAAAAATTTAGAAGCAGAATTCAAATATTGTAGACCATTAGCGACTAAATTTGATTCACCATTTGTGACATTTACAAATTTTCCATAATAAGTTAAATTTGTAGGTGAAGGATACTTTAATATTATTAAATCATCTTTTCCATCCCCATCAAAATCTCCAACATGAAGGAATTTGCTGGGATTAACATATCCCCCGCCTGTCAATAAAGGAGTATAGGAAGAGGTTTGATTCAACCCTGTTATATTTACAATTTGAATATAATTTAATGAAAAGTCAGAACCTGAAACATCTAATTTTGCTAATAAAATATCACTTCTACCGTCCCCATAAAAATCAAAACTTGAAGCAATTCCAGAAATATTTAAATCAGTCATAATAACAGATCCTGATGGAATAGAGCCTGTTGCATAAGAACTAAAAGTGTTATTGGGTCCTGCAATCATGGCTTGCCACATTGTATAGTTTTTAGATCCATCAGAATTGTATGTATAATGACTCAAAAGCACATCGGACCTTCCATCCCCATTAAAATCTCGTGCTCCTTGAATATCAGCCGAAACACCGTTAAAAGAAGATGTGCTTTCTGAAAGAAAATCGTTGGTAGTAATACCATAGTTAAAATAAGTAGGATTTAAAGCAGAATAATCTGAAGCTTGTTCTTGAATTTTAACTAAATAGGAGTTTAAATTCTCACCATATGACAAAACATACGTTTTAAAATGTTCATTTTCAGTAGTTATAACAACTTTTTCAAGCAGATGTTTAGCTATTTTCTTATACCCAAATTGATATATTTCATTTACATCATTTCTTGTTTGGTATACAAATTTCACTTCATTATATGGAGCAATTCCTGCTGATGTATTTCCAGTGTACTTAATTGATTCAATTCGGTGATTATTATCATTATAAATGTAGTTGAAAACCATATAATTTCCATACAAGTCATAAACTTTACTGATTTTCCATGCGATAACTTGCCCTGTTTCATTTAGAACTTTTGAGTCAACTGAATTTCCATATTCAATAGTTTTACCATCTTTTGTTTGGACAGTAAACCAACTTGGAAGAGAACCAACAGAACCATATGAGATAATTCTAACATCTCCCTCTTGTTCTGTGCTGTAAACAGTATTATTTGCCCCATAAACTCCAGAGATAGCTAACAGTCGTGTTCCGTCCATCGCAAATTTAGTTGTTGAACTAAAGTTTGTGTTTTCAAGTTGATTGTCATTATACCAATCAAAATTAGAAACAGTTATAGCTGATAATCCTGATAAAGCCCAGCCTTTTCCTAATAAATCATCTCCCATTAAACTGCTATAAGTCATTGAAAGATTTGGAGAAATGCCAGCCTTACCCATTGGAAGAGCTAATGGAATTGAGTATGTTGCAGAACCGTTGGCTCCAACATCTATGGCTCCTGCTGTTGTCCCAACATTTAAGGATGTATTCGTTGTTAGTTGGTTGAATGTTGTAGTGTTAAACATACTTATGTAAGGTGTATGCTTCTCAATATAAGCATTCATTTCAGTGCCAGTAGTCGTATATTCATATTCTGGATTCAAATTCACTTCTGTTTGAGCAGCGTGATTTTTAGTTCCAGCATCAACGGTGGAAAGATTTATTATGCTAGGATTTTGTTGTGAAAAAATAATTCCACACAATAACGTAGCGTACAACGTTAAAATTGATTTGCACATGATATTAAAGATTTAAGGTTGATTATTTCTCTAATTTTTGAAGACGTTCTTCCAAATTTTTATTTTGTTCCTCCAATTGAATAATATACAAGGTCAATTCCTCAACTTTACGAAGTAATAAATCATCCATTTCTCCAATATTATATCCTTCTTCTTTGAAACATGCTGCAGATGGAACTTCAGGTAAATGTTTATTTTGATTCACGAAGTCCTTTACATCTTTTAGTGTCATCAATTTGTATTCAGGTTCAAAAACGTAATCTGAATTGGGAACATCAACAATAACCTTCACTTTTTCACACAATATACCGCCGTTTACCATTAATTTATGACCAGAAGTATTAGTAACAGTATTATCATATTTTTCCCACACACCTATTGTTACAGTGCCATCACTTTGCAAACCTAAGCTAGCTCCTTGATTTGTAACACCATTACTTGTAACTCTCCTAAAGTATAGACTTCCCCAAAATCTGCGTATGAATTGAAACAACAAGACTGATTTGAAATCTTTAAATATCCTGAAGTAGGAGTTGCTGATCCGAATTTAATTGAGGAACTAGCGGGTAAAAATATATCTCCAACAACATGTAATGTGTTAGTAGGTGAAGTTGTCCCTACACCAACAAACCCATTTGAATTTAAAACTGTCATTCGGGTTGTTCCTGATGTTTTAAAAGACAAATTTGATGTGTTAGAACTAAATCCTCCTGTAGTGGAGTACAAATCTTTATTGAAAAGAAAACGAGACTGAGATGTGTTTAGATATCCAAAATTTGCATCTGATCCGATAACAACATTTCCAAATGTAGACGTTGGGATTGTTAAAGGGCCAGGACTGGTAGTTTGAGAGTGGGCGATGTTAGAGAACGCAAGAGTTGCGATTAATTTAAATGTTTTATTCATTTGATTTATCATTAAGTTGGTTACAAACTTATTAAAAATATCGATAAATTACATAAATGTGTCGATAAATATTATTTTTTTCAAATTTGTTAGATGATCAAAACATTCATTTTTTGAAATAAGTATATCTTTTCTTTCTTTTGAACTATTTAAAAAAATAAGTTTTAAAATTGAATAAGTATTCAAATTATCAAAGATTTTTCTTACTAAAACTTTGTGCCAATAATTTGCTTTTACAAGTTAAAAAATAAATTTCCTCATTAATATTTGTAATAACCTGAATTCGATTATAAATCCTTCTCAGATCATCAATAAAATAGCATATTTGAGTTAAAATCAAGAAGGACAGGCAGGCCAATTCGAATGGGTTTTAACGAAAAAGAAGGTTTTTATAGGCGAAAACGGGTTAAATTTTTAAAAACTAGTTCTTTTAAAACAATATCTCATACGTCTATTTTATTCTAAATAGCAGCTATTCCTCAAAAAACGAGTCTCAAATCTACTATTCTAAAATAAATTCTGAGATAAATTTAGAATCGAACTCCGGTTAATAGATAAAAAAAGAAGTAATGTGGATTTAATCATTATCTGTTTTGATGTTTAAAATGGTTTGACTCAATTTTAAAGTCATTGATTATTCAAGGATTAAACTTAATTCCCTAAACTTCCTTACCTTTGTCCCCTAATTTTATTTTGCATGTCGCACAAAGCTGGGTTCGTTAATATCGTGGGTAGTCCAAATGTTGGGAAATCAACACTCATGAACCGTTTAGTGGGCGAAAAATTGTCGATCGTTACCTCCAAAGCGCAAACTACGCGACACCGAATTCATGGTTTGGTGAATGGCGACGATTATCAAATCGTTTTTTCAGACACTCCTGGTGTGGTAAATGCAGCCTATAAGTTGCACGAAGCAATGATGAGCTACGTGGAAACTTCTATTCGTGATGCCGATATTCTTCTGTTTATAACAGACATGAACGAAACAGAAATGAATCACGAAGCAACGCTTCAACGAATTCAACGACTGCAAGTTCCAGTTTTATTGATCATTAATAAAATAGATTTAGGCGACCAAGACAAAGTGGTTGCTCGCATGAAATATTGGCTAGAAAAAATACCGCAAGCGGAAATTATTCCGGTTTCAGCCCTGCATGGTTTTAATACAGAGAAAATCTGGGATCGCTTATTGGAATTGTTGCCTGAAAGTCCGCCTTATTTCGATAAAGAAGATATTTCAGACCGACCAATGCGCTTTTTCGTTGCAGAAATGATTCGTGAAAAAATCTTTTTGAACTGCGACAAAGAAGTTCCCTATGCTTGTCAGGTAGAAATTGAAACCTACCAAGAAGGGGAGAATATTACGCACATACGCGCGCTCATTATTGTGGAACGCGATTCACAAAAAGGAATCATCATTGGAAAAGGAGGCGAAATGCTGAAAAGAATTGGCTGGGCAGCTCGCGTAGATATGGAAGAATTCTTGGGACAAAAAGTGTTCCTAGAAACCTTCGTAAAAGTAGACAAAGACTGGCGCACAAGTGAACAAAAATTAAAGAAATACGGATATTAATAAATTAAGAATGTTGAATTAAGAATGCAAAGGATTAACTTTAAAGTCACTCCACTTCATTCAACATTCAACATCAAGGAAATGGGAAATATAATTGCAATCGTCGGGAGACCGAATGTAGGTAAATCAACACTTTTCAATCGTCTAACTGAATCTCAGCAAGCGATCGTGAAGGAAATCAGCGGTGTAACACGCGATCGAATTTATGGAAGAGGAGAGTGGAACGGAATACCATTCTCAGTAATCGATACAGGCGGATACGTTCACGGATCTAATGATATTTTTGAAGGTGAAATACGTAAACAAGTGCAAATCGCAATTGAAGAAGCAAACGTAATTCTTTTTGTTGTTGATGCAACAACCGGAATCGTAGATCTTGATCAAACTGTTGCTGAAATGCTGCGTAAAGTGAAGAAGAAAGTAATGGTTATCGCAAATAAAGTAGACAACATGGAACGCATCGGACTTTCGAGCGAATTCTGGTCCTTCGGTTTGGGTGATGTGTTCGACCTTTCAGCTGCAAATGGCTTTGGTACAGGCGAAATTTTAGACGATGCAGTGAAACTGTTCGACAAAGAAGTTCCACCAAATGAAGACGAATTAGGCCTACCTCGAATTGCCGTTGTTGGAAAACCAAACGTTGGAAAATCGTCGTTTATTAATGCGTTAATGGGCGAAGAACGAAATATTGTTACTGATATTTCAGGAACCACCCGCGATTCGGTGAATACGCGCTACAATGCTTTTGGTTTCGACTTTGTTTTAATTGACACAGCCGGAATTCGTAAAAAAGCAAAAGTTACCGAAGACATTGAATATTATTCTGTTCTGCGCTCTGTTCGAACGGTTGAAAATTCAGATGTGTGTATTTTTATGATGGATGCAACCGAAGGTCTTCAAAAACAAGACTTGTCAATTTACTACATGATTGAAAAAAATCACAAAGGAGTAGTGGTATTGGTTAACAAATGGGATTTGATTGAAAAAGACCACAAAACGGCACTCGAATACGAAACAAACCTGCGCGAACAGTTGGCGCCATATAACAATGTACCTATTTTATTTACGTCTACAATTAATAAGCAACGACTTCACAAAGCTTTAGAAAAAGCAATGGAAGTAGTAGAAAATCGCACGCGAAAAATCTCTACTTCGCATTTGAATGATGTAATGTTACCGATTATTGATGCGCATCAGCCACCAGCGCTGAAAGGGAAGTACGTTAAAATTAAATACGTGCAACAGTTGCCAACTCATGCACCAGCTTTTGCATTTTTCTGTAATCTTCCGCAGTATATTCAAGAATCGTACAAACGATTTATTGAAAATAGAATGCGCGAAATTTTCAATTTTGAAGGCGTTCCAATTCGAATTTTCTTTAGAAAAAAATAATATCGAGTTAAGAAAAGCATGCAAAAACTCTTTCTCAAAGGTCTCGGAATAACACTTCTACTTAATTTGCTCGTGAAACCTGCAACAATTTTTGTTGTGGACATAAAAATGCAAAACGAGTTGGGATCTGAAACTTACGGAGTTTTTCAAACTATTTTGAACATTTCGTTCATTTTTTCAATGGTCCTCGATATGGGAATGAGTAATTTCATGACTCGATTAATTGCTCAATACCCGCATTTGCGCGTAAAATATAGCAATCGATTATTGACCTATCGGTTAATTCTAACAGTTGCTTACTTAATAATTACTTCTGGGTTGTTTTTATTGGTCGGAATTCCTCTGAAATATTGGTGGATTATGGCGCTCTTGATGCTACATCAAATCAGTATTATTTCTGTTTTGTATGTGCGGGCGTTTACTTCTGGATTAATGAAGTTCAAAATAGATGCTTTCCTTTCAGTAATAGAAAGAAGCATGTACTTTGTGCTGGGAATAGTCTTATTAAAATCTGCCTTCTTTGGAAAAGTAAGTTTGTACTCATTTGTACTCATTTTCGTTGCTTCTTCTGCGTTCTCGCTGGTTTGCGCATTCGTAGTTTACATCAAATATGTTTCAGTTCCTAAGTTTGAATGGGATAGAAAGTTTTTTCAATTTACTATTCGAAAAACAATACTATATGCTTCTTTGGTTATTATTATGATGATGATGGGTAGACTAGATGTTGTTTTCATTAAACTCTTTTCAAAAACAGATGAAGCTGGGTTTTTTCAAGCTGGAATCTACAACGGAAGTTACCGCTTGCTCGATGCTTGTTGGATGTTTAGCGTTTTATTTGGAATACTTTTGTTGCCTATTTTTTCGCGTCTTTTGAAACAAAAAGAAAGTACAACTTCAGTTTTAACGAGTTCCTTTAATTTGTTAATTTCAGCCGGAATTGCTATGGCTGCCTTATCAATTGGATTGAGAAAAGAATTTTTCACAGCTCTATATAACGATGTAAATCATACAATCACACAAACTTGGGTTTTACATGCGCTTGCGTTTATTCCCATGTGCATGACAATCGTTTTCGGAACACTTCTTACAGCTAATGGCTCATTAAAGCGCTTGAATATCTTTGCATTAATTGCACTCGCAGCAATGATTATTTCGAATTGTATTTTTGTTCCTTCGTGGGGATCTGTCGGTGCTGCTTTTTCGTTTTGTCTTGGTCAAACAATTTTAGGAATTGCGCAATACATTGACGTACAAATAACTATGAAACACAGAATGGCAAAATATACTTGGCTCAAAATTGGGTTTTTAGCACTTGTAATTGGAACTTTATTCGTTTACCATACAATTCAACCTTTTTCTACATTTAGTTATATTGTTTTAGTGATCGGTTTCTGGACAGCAATTGTATTTGGTTTGAGAATCATTGATTTAAAACTTATACTCAAGTCATTTTTAGGAAAATAATGTAACTTCGAATCGTGAAAAAAAGCAAAACAATATTGGTTACCGGAGGCGCAGGATACATTGGCTCGCATACCGTTCTTGAATTAATGCAAGCTAATTTTGAAGTTATTATTCTAGACGACTTTTCGAATACCTCAAAAGAAGTATATTCTTCATTGCTAGAATTATTGCCAAAAGAACCCATTTTATTTGAAGGCTCTGTTCTCGATTTGGAATTAATGGCGGTTATTTTTGAAACACATGAAATAGATGCCGTTATTCATTTCGCAGCGTTCAAAGCAGTTGGGGAATCTGTCGAAAACCCCGCAATGTATTATGAAAACAACCTAATTGGCTTACTTTCACTTCTAAAAACGATGATTCATTTTGAAGTAAACGAGCTCATTTTTTCATCTTCATGTACTGTTTATGGTGCTCCTGAAAATGAAATCTGCGTAAGCGAAACGTCTCCCTTAGGAATCCCGAATTCACCCTACGGGCAAACTAAAAAACTGGGAGAACAAATCATTTCTGATTATTGTAAAGCTTACAGAATTAGAGCGGTTATGCTGCGTTACTTTAATCCGGTTGGCGCCCACGAAAGCGGAAAAATTGGCGAGTTACCAAACGGTATTCCGAATAATTTACTTCCATTTATTACCCAAACGGCCACTGGTGAACGCGAAGAATTGAAAGTTTTTGGAAACGATTATTCAACCGAAGACGGAACTTGTATTCGCGACTATATTCATGTGGTAGATGTTGCTCAAGCACATGTGAAAGCATTGGAAGTTTTGCATACCGCTGAAAATCCGTTAATATTAAATTTGGGAACAGGAAAAGGAACTTCCGTTTTGGAATTAATCTCTGCTTTCGAACAAGTGAGTGAATTGAAAGTGAATTGGACCTTCGCAGAAAAAAGACCAGGAGATGTGCCGGCTATTTATGCAGATCCTTCAAAGGCGCAAAAAATCCTCAACTGGAAAGCAAATCGAACTATCTTTGATGCTGTGCGCGATGCATGGAATTGGGAAAAATATAGAACTGAACATGAAATGGATTAAATTAATTTTTGTTTTATTGCTGGCGTTTGAATCGCAGGGCCAATACGACGGACAAGATTCTTTGATTAAATCGCGGTATAGACCAGGGTTTATGTGGTTCTACACAGGTTTGCGTCCTGCAGAATTGGAAAAAGCACGTAAATACGACCGTTTCATGATCGACGTTTCTTATTCGCTGTTTCAAAACGAAAAGGAATTAATTAAAACGCTTCCACAAACAAGTATTGGAACTTCTTTTCACTTTATGTTCGACAAACCATTAACAGAACGAAATGGTATTGCTATAGGTTTTGGTTTGAGTTACAAAATTCAACGTATCGGATATTTAGGCACTTTAAATCCCGGACCGTTAAATCCCGGATCTGTTCTATACGATAAATTCCAATTCGGTTTTGTTACCAAAACAACTTTTGTAAATCACTCCTTAGCCATTCCATTAGAATTGCGATTTAGAATGAAAAGGTGGAAACATGCAAAATTTCACGCTGGTGGATTTGTTGGCTACCGCTTCTTGAGTTCCAATAAAATTTGGTTCAACGAAAATAAAAATGTTGATATTTATCGCTATACAAATGAGAAAAACCCGATAGATTATGGTGTCCATGTTCGTTTAGGAATTCGAAATTGGGCAATTTTTGGATCTTATTCTTTCGCAAAACAATTCATAAATAAGGAAAGTGTTGTGTTAAATCCGTTAAGTTTTGGATTAACGATTTCACTTTTTTAACTACTGTAAAAAGTTAAGACTTTTACTGTTAGCTAAGTTGTTTATTTCCTGAATCTAACTACTTTTGTGTTATGCGAAATCTAATCGCTTTTTTAAAGCGTTTTCAAATTTTCTTAGTGTTTATTGTACTACAAATTGTGGCACTCTCAACCTATTCCGCATATTCAGAATTTGCTCGTTTACAAATGTTAACAACAACTTCTAGCGTGAACGCACAACTTTTTGAAGTGCGTCATTCTATAGATAAACATTTTTATCTCGAAACAGCAAATCGTTCGTTGGTGTACAAAAATAAACGCTTGTTAGAAGAACAAAAAAAAGCACATTACCGTATAGAAAAAGGAGTTGTGAGAATAGACGATACGCTCTATAAACAAATTTTCGAATACATTCCAGCCGACGTTATTCAGAATACCTTTGACAAACGAAACAATTACATGACCATTAATATTGGCGAAAAGCAAGGCATTAAAAAAAATGATGGCGTTTTTTCTTCAAAAGGATTGGTCGGTAAAATTCATTTTGTTGGCACAAATTATTCACTCGTAAAGACAATTTTAAGTCAGAATATTAACATAGATGTGATGCTAAAATACACAGGCGCTTTTGGTTTGTTAAAATGGGATGCACTAAACCCAAAAGTGATCCAAATTACTGGAATTTCGAACGACATGAGTATTAAAAAATTCGAAAAAGTGGTAACGCTTAGCGGTTCAGGAATTTTTCCAAAAGGTATCCCAGTTGGAGTTGTTTTAAGTAAAAAACACATAGAAGGAAAACCATTATACGACATTCAAGTGCGCATTTCAGAAGATTTTAGAACGATCCAACACGTTTATGTTATAAAAAGCATACACAATAAGGAGATAGAAGATTTGCAAAAACAAATCCCTGAAGATAAAGAGGAGAATAACTTTTAGATATGAACACGATTGTCATTAATTCCATACGCTTCATACTCTTTGTTTTTGCTCAAGGATTGGTTTTGAACAACTTAGAATTTGGCTGGGGAGTATTACCGATGTTGTATCCTTTATTTTTGATGTTACTTCCAGTTAATACAAAACCTGTTGTTTTAATGCTCATTGCCTTCGTTTTTGGCTTAGCAATTGACTCTATCTCGAATACTTTCGGATTGCATTGTTCTTCAGCGGTTTTATTTGCTTTTTTTCGACCAATTATTTTTTCGGCGTATAATTCGAAAGAAACAATGGAAAGTATTGAAAACACAAATGTTTACACAATGGGTGCAAGCTGGTTTTTATACAATTTTGGAACCTTGTTACTGATTCATCACACGTGGTTTTTTGTTATAGAATCCTTTAAGTTAAATGATTTTATGATCATTTTGAGAAAAGTGGCGTTAAGTATTCCCATTTCTTATCTTTTGAGTTTACTCATTCAATTTATTTTTCTCTCTAAGAAAACCGCAGCTCGATGAATTTAGACGGAAGAAGATATGTTATTGTTGTGTTTTTTGCACTCATTGGTATTATTTACCTGTCTCGATTGTTTATTATGCAAGTTGTAGATGATTCGTGGAAGCTTCGCGCACAAGAAATTGCAGAAAAACGCAAAGAAATTACTCCGCCACGTGCAACAATTTACGACCGTTTTGGAAAAAAAGTGGTAACAAATAAAAGTTACTACAATCTCATGTTCAAAGAAGAAGATATTCTCAATTTAGACACCGTAGCTTTCGGAAAGTTGATTGGAATGACAAAGGAAGAAGTGAAAACGCAGTTCTATAAAATCAGAAAAAAAGAAGGGAAATATTTTAACAAAAACATTAAAAAACACCAAGAAAATTACCAAAAACAAAGACCCTATCCCTTTTTAAAAGAATTATCTATTGAAGAAATAACGCGTATTGCGCCACATTTAGAGCGGTTCCCAGGGTTTTATGAAGACCTAACCTCTATGCGTAGTTACCCATTTTCTGGAGCTGCAAATATTTTTGGCTATCTAGCCGAGGTAAACGCAGAAGAATTAGAAGAAGATCGATTTTACAGACGTGGAGATCAAATTGGAAAAGCTGGCTTGGAACGCTTTTATGAAAAAGAACTTCGTGGTCAAAAAGGCATCAAATACGTAGTTACTTCTGCGTTAAACAATGCAATCGATTCTTACGCAGATGGTAAATACGATACAATGGCCAAGCAAGCAAAATCTATGCGCTTAGGTTTAGATATTGCTTTGCAAGTTTATGGCGAAAAGCTCATGCAAAACAAACGCGGTTGTATTGTTGCAATTGAACCAGAAACAGGCGAGATTTTAGCTATGGTTTCAGCACCAAGTTTCGACCCCAACTCGTTGGTTGGAGTGCAGAATATTCGAAAAAACTATCCAGCTTTAGTTCTAGATGAAGGAAAACCACTTTATCCTAGACCACTAGCAGCTGAATATCCTCCGGGTTCAATTTTTAAATTGTTGCAATCATTGATTGCTTTGCAAGAAGGAACAATTACTACTGAAACCGGTTTTCCGTGCAATAAAAGCATGGTCGGATGTCACAATCATCCAATGGCAACAGACATTCGTAAAGCTGTTCAATATTCGTGTAATCCTTATTATTACTACGTAATGCGCAGAACAATTCAGCAAGGAAAACACAAATCTATGTTTGTTGATGCTGAAGAAGGTTTAAATAAGTGGCATGCATATATGCGCGCTTTTGGCTTAGATCAAAAATTCGAAACAGATATTACTGGAATGCGCCCGGGTTTAATTCCGAATTCCGCATATTATGATAAATGGTATGGACATCACTCGTGGGCATTTTCGACCATTCGTTCCATTGCAATTGGACAAGGTGAGGTGAAAGTTACACCGCTTCAAATGGCAAATATTGCTGCTTTAATTGCGAATAGAGGTTGGTATAAAACACCGCATTTTGTGCGTTCGGTTGCAGGACAAGGTACCTTACCTCAATTCAAGAAAAAGAACATGACAAAAGTAGATGCCATATATTATGAACCAATTGTTGAAGGCATGCGACGGGTTGTTAATGAAAGTGGAGGAACTGGAAAAAACGCCCGAATAAAAGGAAAAGAAGACCAGATAATTGTGTGTGGAAAAACAGGAACTGCTCAAAATCCGCAAGGCGAAGATCACTCTGTTTTCATTTCTTTTGCACCAATGAATAATCCTAAAATTGCAATTGCTGTGTTCATTGAAAACGCTGGTTTTGGCGGAACTTGGGCGGCGCCAACTGCAAGTTTAATGATTGAAAAATACCTAACTCGTAAAGTAGAAGACAGAGAAAAAGAAAACCGCATTGTAAATGCCAATTTATTGAATGTGCGTAAAAGAGCCGATAAAACTTCAATTCATTAAGTAATGCGCAGAGATGATAATCTTACGCAACATGTTGATTGGTGGCTTTTAGGCACAATTTTACTTATGCTTGGAATGGGTGTTGCTAATGTTTATTCTGCAGCATACGACGAAAATCACCCGAGTATTTTTGATTTTTCACAGAAATACGGAAAACAAATTATGTGGGTTGGAATTTCCTTGTTCTTAGGTTTCCTCGTCTTTCTAATTGATTCAGATATTTACAGAAAGTTTGCGATTCCAATTTTTGGCTTTTGTATTTCATTAATGATTGTGGTTTTGTTTATGCCCCCAATTAACGGAGCTCGTGCATGGCTAGGTGTTGGTTCAATGGGAATTCAACCAGCCGAATTCATGAAAATTGCAACTGCTTTATTGCTTTCTAAATACCTTTCAAGTGTTAATATTAAACTGCAAAATTCGCGTACGGTTCTTGTTTCACTTGGTGTTCTTTTGGTTCCAATGGCGCTCATTTTGTTGCAACCAGACGCAGGTACTTTCGTTGTTTTCACCTCGTTTTTCTTTGTGCTTTACCGCGAAGGAATTACGTTCGATCCGCTAGTTTTATTAGTTACAAACTCGTTTCCTGGAATTCGGTTCAAACAAACTTGGGTAGGAAGTCACTTCATTCCCATTCTTTTTTACATTGTTTTTTTAGCAGTAGTAACACTTTTGTGGAGTAAAACTCAGTTCGAATTACTAATTATGCCAGGTGTAATTATTCCTGGAATTGTTGGTGTTGTAAGTTTTATTACATTCTTCGCACTCTTAACGTATATTTTCTTAGGATTTATTTCATCCAGAAGAGAAATGCGCCGATTTTTATTGGTTGTTTTAATCGGGTGGTTTCTTTCAATTGCTTTGTCTTTAAGTGTTTATTTCTCTTTTTCATCACTAGCAACGCATCAAAAAGACCGCATCGAATTGGTTTTAGGACTCAAAAAAGACGACGACGGAAAAGATTACAACAGAAATAGAGCAATGGCAGCCGTTGGCTCAGGTGGTTTTTTGGGAAAAGGATACAAGCAGGCAAGCGTTTCTAGTGTGCGTTCGAATCACGTGCCTGAAAGTGAAACCGATTTTATTTTTTGTCCATTAGCTGAAGAATGGGGATTCATGGGAAGTGCCGTATTAATTGGTCTATACATGTTCATGCTTTTTCGGATTATTTCCATTGCTGAAAGACAACGCTCGCGATTTAATCGTGTTTATGCATACTGCGTAGCAATGATTTTATTTTACCATTTTGCTGTAAATATTGGAATGAATATTGGCTTAGCTCCTGTGATCGGAATTCCACTACCTTTCTTTAGTTATGGAGGTTCATCATTGATGTCGTTCTCTATCATGATGTTTATTCTTTTAAAACTCGACAGTCAGCGTAGAGACGGACTTTTCTAAATCCAAACGCAGTTAAAAAAAAAGCCCTAGTCAAAAAAACCAGGGCAAAATTTTATACGAGTTCAAGTTTACTTTTTCTTCTTTTTCCAATCGAAATTGTATTCAAAGGAAAGTAAAAATTCGTTGTATGGATTTCCAGTATTGAACTTTTTACCGTAATATAAAGTAACGTTTCCCTCATTTGGGCCGGGAAGATCGATGTCTGTTCCTAAACCGTAGCGTTGACGATTAAATCTTCTGCCTACAGGTCCATTACTTGGGTCGTAAAAATATTCGGCAGATAAAGTTGGACTTAAACGTTTGCCATCAATTTTATAACTCACGTAAGGTTTAATTCGAAAACTTGGGTCTAAATCATTTCCAATTGCAACTCCATTACCTAAAAAAAACTGGTAGCGGAAACGAATTCCAGGGCGAAAATCTTTTAATTTACCTCTGAAATCAAAATTTAAATTCAATCGTTGAATAGTTAAAGAATTTCGAAGTGCATCAAAAGAAGTAATTAAACGATAATCTACAGATGGTCGAAACCACCCTAAATGAGTGCTTTTTACACTTAATTCATTGAACCAAGTTTGAACGCCTAATGTATAACTTGTTCTCAGGTTAGTTTGAACCGCAACAGTTAATTTTGGCTTTACTTCTCTGCTTATTCCAGCTCCAAACCAAAGTTCACCTCTATCTTGTGCTTGCAGAGTTCCGAATAGAAACAATGAACATGAAAAGATTAAGGTTTTCATCGAGTTAATTGAATTGTTCCAACATCAACAACTCCTTTTTTGTCTACTGAAACAGCAATTTTCTCCACTTGTTTTGTGTAATAGTCGTCGTCGTTATTTGTTAGGTTCGCCCCTTTATTAAAAATTTCACTGTATGCGAAAATAGTATAGTTGCCTGGTTGTAAATACTTAAATTTAAACGTTCCATCATAATTAGTTTGAATTCGATCGTCGTAAATTTCATCTGCATCACCGTAAACAATGTAAACATCTTCTGCAGAAGCAATTACATTAACAGTGTCTGATGGGGTGCTGTTCACATATAAGATTTGAGAGATTTCTAATTTACCTGAAATTTCACCTCTACCACCTTCTCCTTCAATTTTTTTACACGCTGAGAGACTAGTTAAAATCCCAGCAAAAACAATCAATTTATTCATATTAACTTAACATTAGTTTCACAATACTACAAAAAAAAAACGAATTAGAACTAAGTGGCAAAAAACCGTTTATCATTTAAAAACAACCTTTTAGTCAAATATACGTCTAATTATAGTTGATTAAATATAAATAAATATTAATATTGTGTTAATGATAATCTCTCTCCAAATGAATAAAATTTTATCCAAAGCCCTAATTATTTTTTGCACCACCTTTCTTGCGCTAAATTCTGATGCTCAAATTCTCATAAATGAATATTCGTGTTCAAATATTGCAGGACCGGTTGATGCATTTGGTGAACGAGAAGACTGGGTTGAATTATACAACGCAGGTGTTACTCCCATAGATTTGACGGGTTATTATTTATCTGATAAATCATCAAACTTAGACAAATGGACAATTCCTTCGGGTTCAATTCCTGCAGGAGGTTTAAGAATGATTTATTATTCAGGTAGAGGTATTGTTACTGGAGGAGGACAAATTCATCCCGATTTTACTTTAACTCAAACTTCAAACGAAGTTATAATTCTTACGTCTCCAAACGGAGTAACTGTTTTAGATTCTGTAAGAATGTTACAAATGACACAGGAAAATCATTCAATAGGAAGACAAACAAACGGAGCAGCAACATTCAGATTATTTACAACACCTACACCTAATGCTACCAATACTGCTTCAGTTAATTGGTATGTTACAAAACCTTTAATGAATGTTGCACACGGTTTTTATCCGGGAGCACAATCAGTTACCATAACATGTGCAGATCCTTTAGCAACAATACGTTACACAACAAATGGTTCAACACCAACAGCAGCTTCAACAGCATATACAGTTCCAATTGCAGTAAATACAACCACTGTTGTAAGAGCTCGTGCATTTAAGGGAACTGATCCGGCTAGTTTCGTTGAAACAAACACTTATTTTATTAACGTAGATCACTCAATGCCTGTTCTTTCTGTTGGAAGTCAAAGTTCATTTGATTTAATCGCAAATGGAAATTCAGGCTTAGGAAATGTGAAAGGTTATTTTGAGTTTTTTGAAGAAGACAATTCTTTTGTTGATGAAGGAGACGGAGATTATAACAAACATGGAAACGATTCTTGGGCCTATGATCAAAGAGGTTTTGACTTCATCATGCGCGATGAGTTTGGATACAACAATGAAGTAAAACATCAAATTTTCCCAGATGAAAATAGAGATAAATTCCAAAGGCTAATCATAAAAGCAGCAGCAAACGACAATTATTCATTCGAACAAGGTGCGCACATTAGAGATGCATATTGTGCAGTTTTATCGCAAAAAGGAAATTTAAGATTAGATGAACGCTCTTGGAGACCTTGCATTGTTTACCTCAACGGACAATATTGGGGTGTTTACGAAATTCGTCAAAAAATTGATGACCATGATTTTACAAAACATTACAGTGACCAAGATAAATTTAATTTGCAATACCTAAAAACATGGGGTTTAACTTGGTCTGAATACGGAGGAGCTCAATCTCAAACAGATTGGAATGCTTTGAGAAATTACATCAACACGAATAATATGGGTGTTGCAGCAAATTTCAATTATGTAGATACAGTTTATAACTGGAAATCATTGATTGATTATTTTGTTTTGAATTCAGTTACTGTTACAACCGATTGGTTAAACTGGAATACTGCTTGGTGGCGAGGAATGGACCCTGCAGGAACTGAAAAAAAATGGCGCTATGCTTTGTGGGACATGGATGCTACATTTGACCACTATATCAATTATACAGGGGTGCCAAGT
>JANNWW010000054.1:0-10215 GCA_031409255.1 Crocinitomicaceae bacterium | reverse complement strand
ATACATTTTCCAGATTCCATTTGGCAAGCCGTTTTTTACCATTCCTTCGTTCATGATTGAACCATTGTCATAATAGTTTTTTACATACCCATTTATCCGATTTTGTTTCGGATCGTTGTCTTTAAAACAATACAACAAACGTTCTTCGTTGTGATCTGTGTGTGCGCAATCGTATTTTTCAAATTTCTCGATGATGTACGATTTTGACAATTCTTTTCCTTTTTCATCCAAGAGGGTTACAATACCTTTTGACCGAAATTTTGTGCTGTCGTTTATTACTAATAGCGTGTCGAAATATTCAACTTCCATTAGTTTTGTGCCTTCATATGAAAAATAATTCCAACAATCTACTTTTTTACCTTTCGAAATATGTCCGGTTCGCGCAATTACATCGTTGGGGTAATATTTGGTGAGGGTATAATTTACGCCATTTTTAACCAAAACACTCGGTCTGCCGTAGTATGGTTCTCTGTATTGATTGCTAGAAAAGCCATATAATTGTGCCAAACGATCTATAGAAGAAACACTAATAATATCTTCAACATTGAAATAAATTGAATCTCGCCAATCAAATTCGTAGCGAACACTTAATTTACTTTCTTCCCATATTTTCTCTTCAACGGGTTGGTTAAATTGAAATTTGACGTATTGGTATTTGAATCCAAGCGTGTCGTATGCCTCATAATCGTCTATTGGTTGACCGTTCAAGAAAAATCCTTTTTTAGCAATTAAACCATTCGCATGATACGATTTAGATTCGCCTTGAAGTGATCCATCTTGAAAATTGAGTTCATATAACAAAACGGAATCTTTGTCGGGTTTTAATAAGTAAGTGCGTTGAATTCCGTCGTATGCGCCAAATTCAAAATTCGACTCTTGGTAAACATATTGATTTCGTTCAAAAGCCGCTCCTTCTTGCAACCCATCTTTAAACCAAGCAGAACTTAAGGTGTCGCCTTTCCAATTAAAAGATCGGGAATAACCTTCTCGTTTTCCATTTTTAAAATCGGAAATATAAGTTAGGAAATGAGTTGCTTTTTTTGGAAACAATGAATCGGGAATTCCACTCATTAATTCTTGCTCATAATAATAGTATTCTTCATCGCTGTAATTTCTTTTTCGTTTAGGAAGTTTAGGTTTAGGAAGCATCCAAGAATAACTTTTAAACTGACCTGTTTCTTGTCCGTTAATAAATTCGCCTGTTAGTAGTTCGAATTTTTTTGGATCTTTCACAATGAGTGAACCATTAGGTCTGCCGTTTACAAAATCTAATGTTAAGCTACTTGCAACAGTTCTATTTAGCGTTTTTTGAAGTTTCCGTTCATATTTTTTGTTCCGTTTGTTGTTAGATCCTTCATACTCATAATCCTCATAATCCTCATAACCTTCGTATAAATTTATTTCAGGAACTCCGAAGTTGTAATTTGGCGACGTACGTGCATCAAACTGACCGTAGGTGAATGAAAGTTCTTTCAGAAGAGTTCTTGAAACAGTTAATCCGCGGTTAAAGTCGGAGACATAAAAACGGGTAACATCGTTTTGTTTTCCAGATCGTTTGAATTTTTTGACCGCAGCATTGTAATCTTTCAAATCTCCCTTATCTGTTGGAATATGATATGTTATTTGCTTCGAATTTGCGTTAAACTTGAGGTGTTTTGTGTTGTTTTTTATTGAAAAAGCACCATTAAAGGCTTGCTTGTTAACGAACAATTCTTGGTCGTAAGTTAAATCGTAAGCATAAGACGAAAAACCTAAGCCTTGCGGATTTTTGTCGGCGTATTGAAGTTTGGTGTAAGGATTTATTGGTCCGCTTCCTGTTGAAAGAATTTCAAAGTTGCCAACAGAAATTTTTTCTTGTTCTGTTAAAGAGAAATAATCGGAAGTATATTGTGCGGAAGTCTCTTTGAAAATGTTTCCAGCCAAATCTTTGTAAGTGTTTTTTCTGGAATTATCAATAGGGTTAAAACTTACATTCACTGCTTCTGTTTTCGTTAGTTTGAAAATTTCTTGCGAAACAACTGTTGGTTGTGTTAAAGAATCTTCCAAATCGATGTCCCAAAAATAAGTTGGGTAATCATTATTGACAACATAATCTTTGCCATTAATAGTGATAAGTTCAGCCCTGCGCACTTCACCTTCTTTGATCAGATTTCCTTTAGATGTGTAGTTTTTAGTGCTGTATTTTACGCCATTGTAATCGTAAAAATTTTGAATAAACCCTTTTGTAACTTCGTTTTTCAGTATTTCGTTGGCAATTTGTCCGTTCGACCAATAAACGGGTGTTTCGTTTTGTAAAACTCCGTCTATTACTTCAAAACGATATTTCAACTGTCCGTTAGAATAAAATTCCTCTGCAATTCCATCATACAAATAAATATAACCTGCAGAGTCGATGTAATCGTTTAATGTGTAACGTTTGGTTTTTTCATAAATATATGTCTCGCCTTCTACAAAAGTGCTGTCGAGCCTGTTCATATATTCGTCTTCTTCTCCATATTCTCCGTAATATTCTTCTGAATATTCATCCTCATAAGAATTCAATTGCTCTTCGGGTAAATCGGTATTTTCTTCATCAATTTTTAAGAGGTAGAAAAAACTCCAATCATTAAAACCACTTCCTTCTTGAGCTTCGCTTAGTTGATCGTAAAGTTCCAGAGTATCAGCCATTGGAGAGCCATAAATTAATTCTTCAGGCACAATTTCAGTTCGTATTAAAATTCCTTTGCGCGCACTTTTATCTGACCTGTAGGTATATTCTGCTCGTTTAATTAATTCGTCTGAATAATCTACGTATTTACTATACATTTTGTATTTCTTGAGATAAACAGAGTCGAAATAGGATTTAAATTGATATTTAATCCAATGTCCGCTGGGTTCATTTTCTTTGAATTCGCCTTTTTCCATTAATTTGTTACCAGAGTAGTTTTCGTATGGTCCGGTTTTCATTCCGTCAAAAAAAGTATACAATGATTTAGATTGAAGCACTTTTATTGGGTTTTCTTCTTTGTCTTCGTAAGATAAATATTGGTCAACGAATGCATAATTGAGTTCTTCCCAGTTTCCACTTTTTAAACCTTTATCGTAATTTCCAGTTCCAATAATTAGGTCGCCCTGAAAGTCGAAAAACGTAACTTTCCCTTGAAGTAAGTTGTTTTTCAATGTAAAAAACGCGGCTTTCACATCGTTTTTGTAGCGAATTACACCCTTATCAATGAAGGGAAGATCTCTGAAATACTGAACATATTCGCCATCGGGCAAGCTTTCTAAACAAGGAGTTGGGTCTTTCGATATGTAATCAAAATTGTAATTCGCCAAGTAAAGCTTGTTTTTTTCGATATATGTTATTGCCGCTTTGTCGCGCTTAGTCATTTTTCGTTTCTCCTGAAAACCGAGGTCTTCAAAGGTAATATCAACAACTTCAACAGAAATTATTTCACGGTTTTTTTCGTCGCGTTGAACTTTTTCGAACTGATCAAAATAACTATAAAAAGACCGAGCGTTAGTATAGATTTCCAATTGAAGAGGATATACGAGGTAATTTTTACCTTCAATGGTAGCTTGTTTAACTTGGCTCTGAGAACTTAATGCACATGCTAAGAAAAATAGTGTAAGCGATGTTTTAATTTTTGCGTTCAATTTATTTCCAATATTCATATTCGATTGCTATGTTGAATTGTGTTGCTTTTTCAGATTCTGAGTGTTCTTTCTTGCGAGAAACAAGCGTGGGCAATTTATTTTTATTGCTAATAATTCGGGTTCTTTCCGAAGTTACAAAAGTGCCGTCAATAAAAGTAGAATCCAGAAAACCACTAAAGTTTCCGTTTGAGTAAACAAAATTACGTTGGTAGGTAAAAGGAAAATTATCGCGAATAATTTTCTTCGGGAAATTTTCAGTGTTATACGAATAAAGCACAACGTTTTTTTCCTTCACTGTGTTGTAAACTTGATACCGTTTTATTGGTCGAGATGGTCTTCCCCAAACGACAAAATCACTTGCGCTTGGTTTTAAATCTCGGCTAATTTTAAGCGGACTGTGCATTGCTGAATCGAGCACATAGAAAATTTTACTCTTCGTGTTTCGGTTTTTAAAAACAAACAATTTCTTTGAAATTTTTAGGGGATCCAAAATTTCTCTGTGTTCCTTCGGATTGTAATTTGTGAGTATGTTTTTCTCTAATTTCGCATATGAATAGGCAGATTTAGCCTTCGATTTTAACCAATAAGAAACCGTAGAAATAACTATTCCTTCGCTGTAAGTTGTTACTTGAACATGAATTACCTTTCCTTTTTTGTTGAAAATATAACTTACCGTTCGTTTCGGAAACAAGGCCTGCGTTTCGTCTAATTCATTCAAGTTTTCTAAATACTTGAAACGTATTTCTTGAATCTTGTTTTTACGAATGAGTTGATCGTCGAACCAAAAAGCAAAGGTTAAATTATTGGCAATTTCATTCTGAAAGAAAAGCGGATGAATTAATGTTTTTTTATAAACGATTGCTTTCGACTTGCCTTTTAAAATTTTACTACAAGCTTGTGTTAAAAACAAACTTAAAAGAACAAAAGCGAGTAAAAGACGATTCATTGCTTAAAGATAAACTATTTTTTGAATGTTGAATGTTCCAGAAACAATTTTAACTATGAATTTGTTGTACATATTACGTAATTTTGCAGTATGCTCGATGAAAGACCTATAACAGATTGGTTACCAATTACAAAAAAAGAAATTGAAAAACGCGGTTGGGACGAACTCGATGTGATTTTGATTTCAGGCGATGCATACGTTGATCATCCGGCTTTCGGAACTGCTGTTATTGGTCGTATAATTGAATCTGAAGGTTTCAAAGTAGGCATTATTGCACAGCCAAATTGGCGCGACGATTTACGGGATTTTAAAAAATTAGGCAAACCTAAATATTTCTTCGGAGTAACTGCCGGATGCATGGATTCGATGGTGAATCATTACACCGCTGGCAAACGTTTGCGTTCAACAGATGCATACACACCCGGCGGAGAAGCAGGTTTTAGACCAGATTATGCAACAACAGTTTATAGCAAGATTTTAAAAGACTTATATCCAGATGTTCCGGTTTTAATTGGCGGAATTGAAGCAAGTTTACGCAGAGTTAGTCATTACGATTATTGGAAAGACGAATTAATGCCCTCAATTTTAGTTGATTCGAAGGCAGATATTTTGGTTTACGGAATGGGCGAACAGCCACTGCGTGATTTACTTCGATTGGTTAAAAAAGGTGTTCCATTTACCTCACTTGGAACCGTTAATCAGGTTGCATTCTTGCAAGACAAAAACAAAGAATTGCCCAAAAACAAAAATTGGCAAACGGTTGAATTGTCATCTCACGAAACCTGTTTGGAAGATAAAATTGCGTATGCGGCAAACTTTAAAGTGGTTGAAGTTGAGTCGAATAAGTGGAATGCAAACCGTATTACTCAAAATGTGGGTGATCAAACGCTAGTAATTAATCCGCCATACAAAACCATGTCGGAAAAAGAAATGGATCAAAGTTTCGATCTTCCATACACGCGAGAGCCACATCCGAAATACAAAAAACGCGGTGCAATTCCTGCCTACGACATGATTAAATTCTCTGTAAATATGCACAGGGGTTGTTTTGGAGGTTGTAGTTTTTGTACAATCTCTGCGCATCAAGGTAAGTTTATTGCTTCACGTTCAGAGAAAAGTATATTAAATGAGATAGATGAGGTGGTTAAACACCCCGAATTTAAAGGTTATTTATCAGATATTGGCGGCCCAAGTGCAAACATGTACCGCATGAAAGGCAAAGACGAATCTATTTGTGAGCGTTGCTCTAGCCCAAGTTGCATTCACCCTGTTATTTGCAATAATTTAGATACCAATCATACACCAATGACCGAGTTGTATCGGAAAATAGACGCGCACCCAAAAATTAAGAAAGCTTTTGTTGGTTCCGGAATTCGCTACGATTTGTTGGTAGACGATTTCAACAAGAACAACGAAGACGGAAACCACGACGAATATATTGAACAATTGATAACGCGCCATGTGAGTGGTAGACTAAAAGTTGCTCCGGAACATACCTCAGATGCTACACTTCGTGTAATGCGGAAACCTTCTTTTAAATATTTTCACAAATTCAAAGAGAAATACGATCGCTTGCAGATGAAGCACGGTTTAAACCAACCTTTGATTCCATATTTCATTTCCTCTCACCCTGGTTGCGAAGAGGCCGACATGGCAAATTTAGCTGCTGAAACAAAGGAAATGGGTTTTCAATTAGAACAAGTGCAAGATTTTACGCCAACTCCAATGACTGTTGCTGAAGTAATCTATTATTCTGGCGTTCACCCCTACACTTTAAAGCCAATTAATACGGCAAAAACTCCGGAAGAAAAGAAAAACCAAAACCGCTTTTTCTTTTATTACAAACGTGAAAATCACCAATGGATTCGCGCGCGTTTAAACAAAGCCAAGAGACCCGAATTAATTGATAAATTGTTGGGCGAAAGCACAAAAAACACGTTTCAAGCGAAAGAGGTGGTAGAAAAGAAAGAGGTGCCGAAGTGGTTAGCTGAAAGACGAAATAAACAGCGTTAATTTTTTTCTTTTTCACGTTTAACGATTGCTTCAATCGTGTCTCGGTTCATGTCTAAAAAAAGTTGAATTGCTTTCACCGATTTACCAACTTTAGAAATGCAGTACATATATTCGTCTAAAGAGCATTCAGCTTGCTCAGATAAAGAAAATAATTGTTTTTTATTTTCAGTATCAACATGTTCAATATTTAGACTTTCTTTTGTCATTTGTGCTAATTTATCACAATAAACGACGGGAATATTTTTTTTTCGACGAAGTATTCAAAAACGCCCCTGAAAGCCCTAAATTGATTAGTAAACAGCAGTAAGCAGAAAGTTTTAAGGTATTTTCCTCTTCGAAAACAATTGTTACAAGTAAGACTTATATAAATGCGGAAGGTAAAAATACAGTTGCGGAAAGCATTAATAGTTCTGCGTATTTTAAATATAAATGCGAAAGGCTTAAATATAAGTGCACTAGACATAAATATAAATGCGAAAGGCATAAATAGTTTTACTGTTGACATAAATATAAGTGCACAAGCCATAAATATAAATGCAGACAACATAAATCTTTCTGCACTTGCTCTGAACCCAACTACCGAAGGCATAAATACAATTGAGAAGCAAACAAATCTTTTTGTGTTTGATGTATTGCTTTTGGCCGTTTGCGTTTTTTTAAGTTTGGGTTTGGGTTTGCTTTTTCTTTTTGCGTTTTGTGAAGTGCGCAGATTGAACTTTGCGAAGGTGAAAGTTAGAATCAATAAAGTTCAAATTTCTTTTTGAGTTAACTACTGAATTACCTCTTTTGTATTAACACATTTGTAAAGATTAAATAACCGTTTACTCACTGAACTTACTGACTGAATGTTGGGAACTAGCATTTCTTTTCTTTTTAAATTATTTTCTAACAAAAAAAAACAATTAAGTTATTCAATTACAATAAGTTGATAAATAATTTTTAACATTAATATTTGTAGTATTGTGATATACCTAACAATAACTAACAGGTTTCATATTTAATTACATTAACTGAAAGTTAATTTTGTATTACATTAACTAAAATAAAAATTATGAAAAAAACACTATTCGCAATTGCACTTTGCACCTATGGACTTCAAAATTTAGCTACCGCTCAAATCATCATGTCTACCGGAACTATTAACTTAACATGTGGAACTCCACAAACTTATTATGAAACCGGAGGTTTGGGCAATACTATTCTCCCTCCAGATGTTTACACCTACATAAATCAAACATTCACAACGAACGATCCGGCATTTCCTGTAACCATATCTTTTTCAAGTTTTGGACTTGAATTTGGATACGTATATTTGCGCGTTTTTAACGGGCCATCTATTGCATCACCGCAGATTGGAGTTTTCACGGAGAATACAATACCTAATGATATCACATCTACACACCCAAGTGGTGCTCTTACTTTTCAATTAGATATTGACGACGAGGCATATTTTAATCCTAGTTTTTCACCAGGTTGGATAGCAACAATTTCTGGGGGTTCTGGAACACCAATTTTAAGTCAGTCAATAACTGATGAGTCTTGCCAAGATGAGAATGGTGCAATTAATTTAACTAATTCTGCTACAACAGATGTTCCTTACACCTTTTCGTGGTCTAACGGAGCAAATTCAGAAGATTTATCAGGATTAAATGCAGGCACTTACACTGTAACTGTAACTTCTTCATCTGGCTGCTCTGCAGGATCTGTTCTAACTGTAAACAATGTGGGAGAAATTAATTCAATTGCCACAGACAACGGAGATTTATCAATCACTTCTTCTGTAGCAGCTGCTTACCAATGGATTAATTGCCAAACCGGATTGCCAATTGCCGGTCAAACATCTCAAACGCTAATTGTATCTGAAAATGGAGAGTATGCTGTTATTGGAACATCTGCTACAAATTGTTCAGACACATCTGCTTGTGTTTTAATTGATTATGTGTCATTGGAGAGCGAAAATTTAGTGGAAATGACTTTCTCGCCAAATCCTACTGATGGTGAAGTTAAGATTTCATTTAATTCGTTAAATGGAAATTACACCATTCGTGATGCACAAGGAAAATTAATTCAATCGAATTCAATATCTTCTGAATCAACAATTTCTTTGAAAGAGTTTAATGCGGGTATTTATTTCTTTGAATTAACAACTGAATCTGGAAGCAGAATTGAAAGAATTGTAAAAAAATAAAAATAGTTAATTAAGGAATCCGATTTAATCAGTTAAACTTGGTTAAATCGGATTTTTATTTTGAATTTCTCACAAATTTATTTTGTGCAATGCCGCGCTCGCTTTGCTTATGCTGAAATACCATTCTCGTATCATCTATGGTTTTACGGTATTATTCTTTCAGAAATTCATATTCGTATATTTTCGGTTTTATTTTGTTTGCAAGAATAATTTGTTTTTGCCGCAAGTCTGCGATTAGTTCCGTGTATTTTTCGTTTGTGCTTTTGTTATTCATTCTTCCTGTTTTTTCGTTTCTGCCTTGAAAGTATTCTCTAATGTCGTAAAAACTTGCATTTGCGTTAATGTCTTTTTGTGCATGGTAATATTTCCAAAGTTCTTTTCCTGCATCAAACACAGTTTTTGCTTCGGCTGAAAATTGAAATGGAAAATTGTTTATTATTAAAACTTCTTCGTTAAAAAGTGTTGCTTCTGTTTTTTCAACTTTTAATTTCCCAGCAATAAAATCTGTCATAAAATTACTGGCAAACTTTTCTTTGGCATTTACTTCTTGCTCGGTAAATGGAATCCAATGATTGGTGCCATATTTTGTTTGAATATTATTGCTAAATAAAGTAAAAGCTAGACAATTATTTTGAAATTCTTTATCCTCAACCCATCTTTCTTTAGGATATAGAAATTGGTCTCTATCATTAAGCCAGGTTGCATTTATAGCTTTTCGGACTGCTAAATAGATACACATTTCAATTAAATTTTTAGATGTAATTGGGGTTGTATGGTCTTTATTATCATCAGTTGTTATAACAACTTGATTATTATGCTGGAAATCAGTTTTATTATTGTGCATAATTCCTATAATGTCACTTTTTTTATCATAATAGTTTCTTAACCAATCATTTATTTTACCCTTCTTAAGGTCATCATAACTGTAAACACTTTTTAATCCTATGAAACTTTCATTTTTATCGTAAATATCTGCCTCAATTTGAATAAATGATTCAACTATTTCAGTATTCCAAATAAAAAAACCAATAGGAAAAACTCCTTTCACATTATCAAATGTATCTGCTGGAGTCAAAAATATTTTTTCGAGCTTCGCTCGATAGTTCGTCCTGAAATCCGAGAAGTTTGAAGATTGCAAATTTTTCAAAGTTGAAAAATTTGCAATCTTGCATTGAGAGATTTCTATATAAATTCTAATTAGAAATTGAGCAAAAATTTCATTTGAAGCTTTACCTAATTCTTTTTGATATTTTGATTTAATCATGTGTTTTGTGGCAACTCCTTCTTTATGTTGTTTACCTAAACCAGTTCCCGCCTCTGCATAAGGAGGATTGATATACATTACCAATTTTTTACGTTTATTCTCATCATTAATAATGTCTTGCAAACTTTGTGGCAGTTTGGTAAAATCATCATTCAAAAAATCAAATTG